>CAJBER010000069.1 GCA_903952135.1 uncultured Algoriphagus sp. | reverse complement strand
GTGCTATTCGGATTAGGATCTAGGGTAACCATCCCGATAAATAGGATCACAAAGATCCCCAAATACAGGAGGGACCTGGATCTGATTTGCTTTTTCTCCCCAAGGGTGAGTAAAATTTCCTCTTTCTTGATTCGTAGGTGCTTCAGGCGTACTAGCTGTTCCACGATGATTTGGCTATACCGGACTCCTTGGATAAAAAGAGTCCGGTTGAATGGGGTGAATTCCCAAGTTTAAAACTTGAAAAAGCTGGATTTTTTCTGGTTCTGCTCCTTCTGCTTTACATAGTCCTCCAGCTCATTGTTCACCTTTTTAAAGGACATGGCCAGGCTTTCCTTAGCAAAGCTGTAGGAGTTTTTGTCGCCCCGGTCATAGGCCATGGTCACTTCGGTGACATCCAATCCAGCACCCAGAAAGAGGAAGTTCCACTTGCCCGTTTCCTCACAGGCTTCCATGAGTTCCTTGACTGCCTTGGCGCTGTAGATTCGGGATGCATTTTCGTAGCCATCGGTCAGGATCAGTACGATCACATCTGCATCCGCCTCGCTCAAGGCAGGCCCCACCTTGTTTTTGACGTAGGAGATGCTCTCCCCGATGGCATCGTTGAGGGAAGTAGAAGCATTTGGAAAAATCAGTTCCCAATCCATTCGCGCCTGGGTGACAGGCATCAGGTCCTGAGAAAATCGAAGTTCATTGTCAAAGGCACAAAACGAAAAGATCAGTTCAGAGCTGGAATTCTCCTCCTGCACGCGCTTCAGGTCAAGTAGTTGCTTGTCGATCACCTGCCTCACTTCGCTCCAGCAGGAGGACATGCTCCCACTTCGATCCAAAACGAGGTGGTAGTAGGTGGTCTTTTTCTTGGGCTGGATAGCGTCAGCAGAGGCGGAATTAAGGGTGTTGTTCATGGTGTGTGTGTTTGTGTGTAAAAAAGATTATTCGGTTTATGAATTGCTAACGGTCCATAGTCCACGGTCCACAGCCCATTTACTTGGACTTCAACTCAGGTGTTCTGTGGGTACTATTTTTAAATCGTCGATAGACCGAGGTTTAAAGACGACAGTCCACAGCCCATTTACTTGGACTTCAACTCAGGTGTTTTTGGTACTCTTTACTTCAACTTTACCAGAGCCTGGCAGGTAGCGGAGACCACGGCTGCCATTTTGGCAAAGTCCAGCGTGTCGATCGTATCCGTCGGCTCATGGTAATGGGGATTGCGAATAAAGGAGGTGTCGTTGATCATCAGCGCAGGATAGCCAAAAGCCCAATAGTTGCGCTGATCCGAAAGCCCTGCCAGGCCCGCCGAAGCGTGACTCTCCGGGAAATGCACCACTTGCACATCGATGGCAGCCTTTGCAGACATCAGGCGATGCACCCGCTCGGTAAATTCCCGATGGGGCTCAATGCCCACCACGATGATAAAGTTGGCCGTAGACGGATAAAGCTGCTCCAGTTCCTCGGTGGGGTAGGTTTGGGAATCGGGTTCATCCGAGAAGTAGCCAATCATCTCGTAGCAGATCATGCCCAGCACGCTTGCCTGCTCCGCATGTAGGGAGGCAGCATGGATGTAGCTGCCCATTTGTTTGGTCCCGAAAAAGGGCGGTTCCTCCAGGCAGTAGGCCACAAACTCAATGCTGTAGGCCAACTTGGGCTTTTCCTTACACACCAATCGAGCAGACTCCAGCAAGCCCGCCACGGCGCTGGCATTGTCATCGGCCCCAGGCTGGTCCCCGCAGACATCGTAATGGGCACCGACCACGAGGCGCTCGCTCGCGGCCTCGTTGTACACCCCGATCACATTGGTGTAGGTCTGTCCATTCACGGTCCAGGTTTGCTCCCGTACAGCCAATCCAGATTCCTCAAAGGCCTGTCGGATATAGGCCGCCACCCGATTCAGGGAATCGAGTTGCTGGTAGTTGCGGAAGGGCCTAATCGAGGTCAGGAAGTCCACGTGGCGGTAGAGATTTTCTTGGGATGCTTTCATAAATGGGGAAAAAGACTTGAACTAAAAAGGGTACGCGAAAAAGAATCATGGCAACAAAAAGGGAGGCTGCCTACTCCGAGGGAAAAACAAGGTTACTCTCCCCTCCAGGGTAAAAAGGAATAAAAACTCCTTGCTTGCGAAAGCGTTCGCGCGTTTGGAGGTGGAAGGAGAGCATCGTGCCTACCTGGTACAGCTGAAAAGGGCTCTCGGCCGTCTCCAGAAAGGCATCTCGCTCCCCAGCAGTGAGTGAAAAGTACTTGGACAGGAGCCTACTTCGCTCCTGGGCAAACCAGCTTCGAAAGTCCATCAGGACCCGAATCAAGTCGCCTTTCAGAGTGAGCGAAGTCCGGCAGTTGATGCACAGCTTTCCAAAATCGGTGTGGTCCACCATGTCAAAATCCGTGCCATGAATCACCGTGTAGCGGAGCTCCATCCGCCGCTCGATATCCAAGATCAGGGGGATCATTTTCTCCTCCGGAAGGCCGAGAAAGTCCCCCACTTGGAAGCAGATCAGGTCGGCTTCAAATTCTTCCACAAAGGAGACAAAGAGTTCCACGTCATGGTAAGTTCGGAGAAACCCATCCCATCTCCAGACAATCTCCCCAAGGTCGATCCATTCTCCGCAGTCGTGGTAGGTGACCTCGTAGCGATGCAGCCAGTCGTGGAGTTGGGAAAAATCAACCGGGCCATGGCCAATCAATTCCTTCCAGTTGGCCAACCCTTCTTGCGCTTGGTGGAGCAGGATGGGGTAGTTTTCCGGAAGCTCTGTACCGCGCTTGTCGTCCTCGTAGACCCAGAAGGTTAGCAGGCTGTCCGGGCCCTCCACTCGCTCGAACGTGAGCAGCTGATGACAGGGGTAGATGTCTTTGACCACATAGCCTCCGCAGGGATTGGGAACCAGCACAAAGCGCAGATCCAGGCATTTGCCATCGGGGGAGCGAAATTGGTAAGCAGACTTGCCAAGGTGGTTTTGGCAGGCTTTGTTGCAGCAGGAACCGAGGATCACTTGCAGTGGGTCGGTGAGCGAGGAGGATGCTTCCCATTCCTGCCAGAAATCCTCCAGGCGATCTAGAAAATTGTCCTTAGACACCTCGTAATAGGTGTATTCTGGAGAGAGCAAGTCCTCCAGGCCCAGTCGATCCCGACGGGCAAAGCAATCCAAAATAAGGTCCAATTGAGTGAGCATAAGTGGGCAAGAGAAAAGTAAACGGACACCTGGTATTTTTAGTATTGCTGAGGTAAGAAATAGTCCACGGTCCACGGTCGACGGTCGACTGCAATTTGGAATTCAAATAAAACTTGCAATTCACGACAAATTTCAAAGTAGAGCAGGATTTGCTGTGGACCGTGGACCGTTAACAGTTGACAAAATGCTTTTGGCTTAAAATAAGTTGGCGCAAAATCCGTTGGGAAGGGTATGCATCGCTCCCTCTTTTTTCTCATGCTATTTCTCGCTTCTTGTCAGGAAGTAAAAGAAGTACCGCCCGATATTCCCTGTCACCTAAGGTACCCACATACCTGTAAGCCTTTGGTGGTTCTCGAGGGAACCAAGCCCGAGGTCAAGTTCCTCGGAAACCAGCAGTTGAATACCTTAACTCACTACTTAGCGATGCAGGAACAAGTGGAAAGCCAGCAAGTCGGTTTTTCGGGAAGCTTTTCAGAGGTGTACCAAGCCTACGAGGCGCTGCAGCAGCAGGCGAGCTTGGAGGAGTTGGCCCTACTCCTTCGCCACCCCTCCCCCAATGTGCGTTACTATGCGCTGCTGGGCTTGTCGGAAAAAGACCCAAAAAACAAAATCCCCTACTACCAGCAGCTCGCCGGCAAGTACGATACCCTGAACACACTGGATGGCTGTGTAGGTAGCTCGGGGCAGCTCTGGGAGTTTACGCGTTATCAGATTTTCGACTTGAGCTACTAAGTTTTTGCTTTAGAGATACTTACATTTAAAAGAAATATATGAAGGAAATAGAGAAGGCCGAAATGATGCTCAGAATCAAAATGATGGAAGAGGTAAAGAACAAGGTTCCGATGGAGGAACGGATTCTTTTTAAGGCAATGACCAAAGAGCAACAAATTCTGTTCTTAGAACAGATCAAACAAAAGAAGCCATTGGAGTAGAAGGTGAACTTGATAAACTACCAAATACGACATTTTTCCAAATGTAGAATGTCCAACGCTGAGTGAAGAATGAAGATTGGGGAAAACTAGCCTGACAGCCGGAGGCCTTTGCGGCTTTGCGTCTTTGCGAGACTTATTCTTTTTTTCTCTCGCTTCTAGCCTATCCGCTGCGGAAGGCAGGATACTTCCCCAATATCGAATGCCCAACGCTAAGTGAAGAAGGAAGAAGTAAGGAAAACTAGCCTGCCGCGGCGGAAACCTGCCCTAAAGACTTAAAACGCTTTGGAAAGGATGAAAAAAAATCGCAACCTTTAACTATAAGAATTCAAAAAATAGCCTTTTAATCAACCGAAAAGCTCCTGCTGTGGCGGCATTGAAATGCGAGGATTAGCCTATAAAGCAACGGGAAAACAAGGAATGAAAGCACAACCAAAACTATCCATCCGTTTTTTCAATGACCGAGAGGTACGGGCTGTTTGGGATGATAAACATTCCAAATGGTGGTTTAACGTGTTGGATATTGTGGGGGTCCTAAACGAAGAACCGGACTATGCCAAGGTCCGCAACTATTGGAAATACCTAAAAGCCAAACTAAAAAAAGAAAATAATCAGTTGGTTAGTGCCACTACCCAACTGAAATTCATGGCGGCAGATGGCAAAAAATACGCAACAGACACTTTAGATAGCGCCGGTATAATTGCCTTGGCAAAACATTTTCCCAACAATCGGGTAATCAAGTTTTTGGATTGGTTTTTATACAGCGATACCAGCATAGATGGGCAAAGCAAGAAAAAAGCATATACACTTTTTGAAAGCAATTTAATTAATGACTTTGAAATAGGCACGAGCAAGGGTTTGCAACAAATACACGCGTATTTGTTTGGGGGCTTGTATGATTTTGCTGGGCAAATCCGAGAAAAAAGTATTTCAAAAGGCGGTTACCAGTTTGTCTATGCACAACATCTAAAAAGCACGCTGCAAAAAATTGATGAACTACCACAAGCCACCTGGGATGAAATTTGTTTGAAATATACCGAAATGAACAAGGCACATCCTTTTATGGAAGGCAATGGCAGAAGTACAAGAATATGGCTGGACATGATGCTCAAAAAACACCTGAAAAAATGTGTGGATTGGAGCAAAATCAGCAAAGAGAATTACATGAACGCTATGATTATTAGTACAGTTGATAGTAGCGTTTTAAAGCAACTTTTAGAAACCGCATTAACTGCTAAGATTAATGACAGGGAAATGTTTATGAAAGGCATAGACTATTCCTATTACTACGAAGAATGATAGCAGCAAGTATTGGAAACACCCATCATTTTGACGAAGACGAAGTATTTATCCGCCTGCCTGCCGCAGGCGGGCCTGCCCCGCAGAATTACGGGTCCGCCGCGGCGGACTGGCTTCGCGTCTTTAAGTCCGCCGTGGAGGATGCGAGCTATTTTTTCTCACGCAGATGAAGCAGATCTAAATCCGATAGCCTCCTGATCCAATCCGCCGCGGCGGACCGCTTGCTCCCCCTCCTGGGCTTCTCGATTGCACTTCGTTGCAGCGGGACCCAATAGGGAATAAACTTTTGAATGGTTCAATTTAGGGAACCTTACACTAGCTGATGAGTTGCTAATTAGTTTAAATCGGCTCATATTTTTACTATATTTGAGCCGTAAATAAGTTCGAATCGGCTCATGAGGTATAATTGGCAACAACAAGACTGGCCTAACTTCCACTATAGTATCCATGATATTGAGGAGTTGCTATTCTTCTATCTACAGCATGCTGGTAAGTTAGAAGGTGCGCTCAGGAGTTTAAAGGAGATGGAGCGTGAAGAGTCCATTAGTGAACTTCTGATTTCTGAAGCCATTAAAACCTCGGAGATCGAAGGCGAGTTTATCAGTAGGGCTGATGTAGCCTCTTCCATTCGGAAGCAACTCGGTTTAGACGTTCGTGAGCACAGTAAAGACCAAAGAGCAGTCGGCATCGCGCAAGTCTTAGTTTCGGCTCGAAAAACTTTTGATTTACCCCTCTCAAAAGCCATGTTACTCGAATGGCACGCTTCATTACTAGCACATGAAAAAACGTTGGAAATAGGTCGTTGGCGAACACACCAGGAGCCCATGCAGATTGTATCTGGAGCCATTGGGTTTGAACGTGTGCATTTTGAAGCACCGCCATCGGCTAATCTTGAAGACGAGATGAATGCATTTATACAGTGGTTTAATGACACCGCACCCGATGGATCTCATGCCCTTGTCCACGCACCGGTGCGTGCCGCAATAGCCCACCTGTACTTTGAAACGATACACCCTTTCGAAGATGGCAACGGTAGAATTGGTCGTGCCATTGCCGAAAAGGCACTTGCACAAACCACGGGTTACCCTGGATTGGCCAGTTTGTCCCACACGATAGAGCAAAACAAAAACGAATACTACAGGCAGCTTGAAAAGGCCCAACGTGGTAACGAACTATCTGAATGGATTAGATACTTCGTCAACATCATCGTTGAAGGGCTAAAGTTTGCTCAAAAAACGGTCGATTTCACACTCTTAAAATCGAAGTATTTTGATCACTATTCGAAGCAATTAAACCCTATGCAACTTAAAGTGATTCAACGGATGTTTTCTGAAGGACCTTCAGGATTTGAAGGCGGTATGACTGCATCTAAATACAGTCGATTAACCCGCGTGTCTAAAGCAACGGCTACAAGACATCTAGCGGATCTTGTTCAGGTAGGTGCCCTACTTGTTCAGGGGCAAGGACGGTCTACCAGATATCACCTAAATTTTGATAAACTTTAGCCCGCTGTCGGAGGAGTTCAACTACTTAAGTCAATTTACTGGGCTTCCCGATTTCACTTCGTTGCATCGGGACCCAGTAGGGCACAAAAAAACCCTGCATTTCTGCAAGGTTTTAAGCTCCCCCTCCTGGGCTCGAACCAGGGACCCCATGATTAACAGTCATGTGCTCTAACCAGCTGAGCTAAGGAGGAATTTTTACCCCTACCGGGGATGGTTATGACGCACCCTTTCGGGAATCGTGTTGCAAATGTAGACCTAGGAGATATTTTTTCCAAATGCAGGATGTAAAAAAACTTTGCTTTTCTTTCCCTTTTCGAGGTTCTGCTTCGCAGTCAATGACTTATTTGCTTCCAAGCTCCAAAAACAAAATTACAAAACCGTAAATCTTCCCTTACCAAGCCCCAATCTTCCCATCCATCCAAGCGGCACGAGCAGTCAAATAGGTCTTCAAGTTTTGGATAGCCTGATCGTGATTTACGCTCAAGCCCTGATCCCAGCGTTTGTAGTTACGCGCCACAGCCCCATTCTTGTTTAGCACCTGTACCGCATCGTCTACTACCTGTTGCATGGCACCCGAACTCAGTTCATTGCCCCGCAGCGCTTGCCAGCGCAGCTTCACCGCCTGACGAAATACAGGATCCTCTAGCAAACGCGGCCACCAGAAAGGCACCATCCAGGGATCCTTGTCCACGTACTTGTTGTAATTGGCCACCCAATCGTTCATCGGAATCCTCCCCCCCTCGTCAAACCCAATGTTCATGTCCCAAATCGGGCCCATGGCCAACTTTCCATCTCGGTCCTTTTGTAAAAAAGTACTGATCCGGTACGCATCTACATTTCGAGTCAACTCGGTCAAAATAAAAAAGTCCACAAAGGTAGACAACTCCATAAAGTTGGTATAGGTGCGTGTCGTGCCCGTGAAATTATCGTTGATCAAGGCCCGTTCAAACTGGTCCACATAACCTGCGATGTAGGTCTTTTGCGCAGCAGTGATCTCCTCTGCCTTGGGATACTCGTAGAGGAAGTAGGTTTCCAAATACTGATCAGGATGGTAGGGGGCCTGATAGGCTGGGAAGGTGATCTCCTTTTTCAAGATGTCGTAGCGGCTACGGAAACTGTTGGCAGCCGTGTAGCGGGCATCGTCCTCCCAATTATTCATAAAGTAGGAATTAGGCTTGCCACTGTGCTCTGGCCCCGCATCCGCCTTGTCAATCTTCAAAATATAGCCCCCAGTCAAGTTGGTCGAGGAAGCATTCAGTGACTTGATGTCAATACGCTTGCTGTCTCGCTTTAGCTTTTCACAGAAAAAATAGACCCCCTGGTATTCTCCATTCACCTCAATCTCTACAAACTGCCCCCGGCTGGCGTACTTCCCGATGCGACGGGATAGTTCGTAGCCCAGGTAATTGTAAATCAAACTTCGGTCCTGCAGGCTTTTTTCCTTCAGGTTCACCACATGCCCGATCAAGCGCCAATCTTCCTCCACAGGCATTCCCAAAAAGGACACATCCACCCCGGCACCAGAAGCATCCACGGTCTCTACATTGTAGCCTTTTTTATCTGAGAGTCGAAAGGAAGTTTTGCCTCGGAATTCCAAGGTGATGGTTTGGGTTTGCACCAACTTCTTTTGTTTGTACAACTTCAGCGTCGCAGGGACCGCAGGCTCGTAGAGTACCTCTTTTCCCTGCGTATCGATGACTAGGTAGGGCAACTCACTTTGCTCCGTGTCAACAGCAAAGACCTGCCCATCATCTCCCTTGGAAATGGGGGCTACTTCTTGCTCTTGGCAAGAGACAAAGAAGAAAAAGGAAAAAACAAAAAGAAGGGAATAGCGGAAAAACGAGTGGGATTTGAAGTTCACTGGGTCTAGTTAAGGGTGAATTGGGAATTTTACTTTCTAAAACGGAAAAATGAGGTTTGAATTGCTTTCAGCAAGTAGAATACTGCTAACATTTAATCGTGCCTTGCACCCTCTAGCACCGAAAAGGCATGCAGCAAGGCAGGAAATACGGCATCCATTCCTTCTGCCGCTCCTGCAGGAGATCCGGGAAGCGCGAGAACTAGCGTCTTGCCCATCTGCCCCGCAAGGGAGCGCGAAAGCATCGCCGTAGCCAAACGCTGCTGTCCGTAGGCACGAATCGCCTCTTCTACACCCGGTATGCGACGGTCCAATAAGGGCTCCAAAGCCTCTGGGGTCACATCCCGTGGAGACAAGCCCGTTCCTCCTGTCACGAGCAAGAGGTCTACCCCCTGTGCTACAAAATGCTTGGCCGCTTCTTGAATGGCCTTTACCTCATCCGCCACAATGCGCTTCTCGGCGACGGTGATGCCCAGTTGAACCAACTTCTCCCGGATCACTTCTCCAGAGCGGTCCTGACCCTGACCAGAAGCTAGGGTATCGGAGCAGACGAGAATCGCTGCTCTTCTCGCTTGGCCCAAAGCAGCGTTGCGATCGGACTTGCCTCCTTTTTTCTCGAGCAACTTGATCTGCTCGATGCTCACCCCCTTGTCGATGGGCTTGAGCATGTCGTACATCGTCAGGGCGACCACCGAGGCCGCATGCATGGCCTCTACCTCCACACCAGTCTTGTAGATGGTGTGGATCTCTACCTGGATCTGTATTTCTAGTTTACCCAATTCGTAGCGAACGGCCGTGTATTCAATAGGCAAGGGATGGCAATCCGGAATCATGTCTGCGGTACGCTTGGCTGCAAAAAGGCCTGCAACCCGAGCACATTCCAGCACCTCTCCCTTGGGCACGGTTCGGTCACGAATGGCCAAAATCGTTTCTGGCTTGCTGACGCGCACGATGGCCTGGGCGATGGCTTTACGAAGGGTAGTCGATTTGTGGGTAATGGGCACCATGGGGATCTGAATTGAAAAAGAAAGTTAGGCATCTTCTTCCATATCTTTTAGGCATAGAACAAGAAGTCTGGAAAGGGCCGCAATCGAAATTAGTCTTGACGGGATTTTTTACGCTCCTCCAGCAACTTTTTGGTTACTTCCACATTAGTACCATAAGCCGGATTTTTCTCCAATCGGTCCAAATAGGTTTCCAAGTAGCCTTGGGAGATTTCTGCGCTATCGCCATACTGCTTGCGTAGTTCCTCTAGTTTGCGGTGGAGTTCCGCTACCACAGGGGCATAGGTAGGGTCATTGTAGACATTGCGTAGCTCTTGGGGATCTTTGATGCGGTCAATCAGTTCCCACTCATCCACGTCGTAATAGTAATGCACCAGTTTGTACTGTTCGGTCACGACAGCATAATGCCGCTTCACCATGTGCACCGCTGGGTACTCGTAGTAGTGGTAGTAAACTGCATCTCGGGTCCAAGATTCGGAATTTCCGGTAAGCAGTGGAAGAAGTGATTCCCCCTGCATGTCTGCGGGTGCAGGGATACCCGCGGCTTCTAGGAAGGTTTGCGCATAATCCAAGTTTTGCACCATGGTAGTAGAGGTACTCTTGGGTGCGATTTTTCCTGGCCAAGCCACCAAAAGTGGGGTCTTGAAACTTTCGTCATACACAAAGCGCTTGTCAAACCAACCATGCTCCCCCAGGTAAAAGCCCTGATCCGAAGTGTAGACGATCAGCGTATTGTCCATCAAGTTGTTGGCCTCTAGGTAATCCAACACGCGCCCCACATTCTCATCTACCGCACGGATAGTGCCCAGGTAATCCTGCATGTAGCGTTGGTAGCGCCATTGCATCTTTTCCTTGTCATCCATACTTGGGTAGGATTCTTTTAATGCAGCATTTACCTGATCGTAGGAGCGAGTCCAGTTGGCCAGCTGCGCTGGAGTCAATCTCCCCACCTCGCGGGAAAAGGCCAGCGTGTCCCAATTGGATGTTCCGGGGATACCGAGTTCCCGCATCACGGCTGGGTAAATCTTGGAATCTCCCGACCAGTTCATGTGCTTCAGCAGGTTCATCTCTGCTTCCTTGGCCGCACGACCTCTGCCGGAATAATCATCAAAGAGCGTGGCCGGCTCGGGGAAGGTGCGCTGGGTAAACTCTTCCAAGTGCCGCTCAGCAGGGAGCCATTCCCGATGGGGGGCTTTGTGTAGGTAAAATAAAAGAAAGGGATCGGATGGGTTTCGTTCCTCCTTGAGCCAGTCCAAGGTCATGTCGGTGATGATGTCGGTGACATAGCCTTCTACGCGGATGGTGCCCTCGTTTTTGGTGATAAAGTCAGGGTTGTAATAGGATCCTTGGCCGGGCAGGATTTTGTATTGATCAAAGCCTTTGGGGGCATTACCGAAGTGGAGCTTGCCAAACATGGCCGTCTGGTAGCCAGCCTCCTGAAAGAGCTGGGGAAACGTAACATTGGTGGTATCGAAGGGGAAATCGTTGTCGATTTTACCGTTGAGGTGGGAGTGCTTGCCGGTGAGGATGGTGGCTCGGCTTGGCGCGCAAATGGAGTTGGTCACCGTGGCATTCGTAAAGAGCATGCCCATCTTTGCAATGCGGTCAATGTTGGGGGTCTCGATGAGACGATTGCTGTAGGCCGAGATGGCTTGGTAGGCATGGTCATCGGA
This sequence comes from uncultured Algoriphagus sp., assembly GCA_903952135.1. GTDB lineage: Bacteria > Bacteroidota > Bacteroidia > Cytophagales > Cyclobacteriaceae > Algoriphagus. The sequence continues at coordinate 33,434 of CAJBER010000069.1, read as the reverse complement.
CATGATAAAGACGATGTTAGGCCTCTTGGTGGTGGGGGCTTGGTTTGACTGCGCCCAAGCCGAACTGTTGAGGATGAAAAGTGTGAGGGTGAGGGTGAGGAAGGGTAAAATTTTCATAGGTGCCTGAAGTCTTGAATCGAAGCTTCCAAAGAATTGACGAATCCTTTGGAATACCCTCAACCTACAGAAAAAGAACTAAAATTCCGAAAGTAAAAAATAGTTCACGCGGATGAAGATTTACTTTTTTTTGCGTCCGCCGCGGCAGATTTTTTTTTGCGCGCAAAGACGCAGAGGCGCAAAGAGGATTCCTTTGCGTCTTGGCGTCTTTGCGCGACTATTTTTTTTACGCGGATCAATAAGGAAAAATAACGCTGATAAACTAGTTAGACAAAACAAAAAATCTGCGGGTCTTTTCTCCTTGAATCAGCGTTAAATAAGTTCGTGTCCGCCAAAGCAGTCCTTTGCGGCTTTCCTGCTTTGCGAGAGTTATTTCTTTTTTTCTTTGAGTCTGTCCGCCACGTCGGACGACCTACTTTTTTTTTACGCTGATCTTTAAGGAAAAATTACGCTGATCGATTGGATGGAAGGACCTTCTTAAAACTTAAGTGCGGCGGTTAAGTAAAACGTGCGCCCATCCGCAGGTAAGATCCCTGGACCAGGGTAGCCGCCGGCTCGGCGCGTAAAGTAGCGTGCATCGGTCAAGTTATTTACCCCTGCCTTTATTGAATGCTGCTTCCAGAAATTCCAACTGGCCGATAGATCCTGCACTCGATAGGCAGGAATCAATCCCACCGTTGCCGCAGTATTTGGAGCAAGGGTATTCGAAGCATCCGCATAAGCCTCGCCGATGTCACTCAACTGCCAGGTCATGGAAAAAGTATCGTAGCTGTAGGTAGCACCAAAGCGGTTGATCTTGCGCGGCGCATTCTCCACTCGGTTTCCCTTCAGGTTACGGGTTTGAATCTGTCCATTGCTCACCGTGGTCACATCAAAATCCCCATAGGTAGCATCCACCAAGGCCAGGGAAGCAAATAGGTGTACATAACCTACGCGAGAACTTTCAAATATCGCCGTGATGGGATCCACTTCCACATAGCCTTCAAACCCGCGGCTGATGGAGGTACCCAGATTGGTTCGGTACTGCGCGATGCGTCCATTGGGTTGCAATTGGGCGATGCTACCGATCCGATCCGCATAGTGCAGGTGGAAGTAGCTCAGGTCAAACTGCAGTGCGGAGGTCCAGCTGCCTCGGTAACCCAAGTCAAAATTGTATCCCTTGGAATCGGTCAAGTTGGGGTCGATGATGTCCGTCGTTGCAGGAGGCGTAAGGTCAGAGATCAATACAGGACGGTAGGCCTGAGAGAAATTGGTATAAAACTCCGAATTCTTGGTCACATGGTACTCTGCTCCCACCCCAAAAATCGCAAAAGAGCGGCTTCGGGTGATGGGTGCTAAGAGTTGCGGTACGCCATTGACTCGGTTGAGCTGCCCTTGCATCCTAGATTGGATTTGCTCCAGACGGAAGCCTCCTGTCATCAGGAAGCGATCGGTGATGCGAAAGACTTGCTCTACGAAGGCCGCCAAATTCGTATTCGAGAAATCCAGGTCTCGGGCAAAAGATCCCGCTGCCAGACTATAATCCAGGTCTGTACCTCGGGTTCCTACTCCAAGCTGCTTTCGGTCAATGTGGCCATTGAAGTAGCGAAGTCCACCTACGAGGGATTGCTCTCGGCCCCACAAGGTATAGGAAGAACTGAAGCGAACCTCTGATCCGTAGGTGGTGTAATAATCCCGGTCCACCTGACGGTTTCCAAGGTCATCCTCCAGGTTGATGGGGCGGACAAAACCCACACTATTGCGCTCCGCAAAGGTTCCAAAGGCCTTCCAGCTAACTTTGGTCTTGGGGGAGATCAAGTACTCGGCAGTAACTGCAGGGATAAACCAGGGCGTACTAAACCAGTTGCGGCTTCGGGTACTTTGCTGGGGATCGGCGGCAAACTGTGCATCTGTCAGTCCTCCGGGCTGCTGCGTATCTGCAGTCATAGAGGTCATCTCTAGGCCTAATTTGAGGCGGTTGCTAGCAGCATAGTTTACCACGACATGTGCGTGATTGGTGTCAAAAGCACCGTTTTCTCGCCATCCATTCCCCATCCGCTTTTGAAAGTAAGCGGTGTAGCTCCACTTGCCTTCGGTGCCACCCAGGTAGTTGAAGGAACTGAACAGCCCATTGCTTCCCACGGTATTGACCGTCTCGGCAGTGAAGCGGGTGGAAGGGTCTGGCTTGCGAAGCACAAAGTTCATCAAGCCGCCAAACTGCGATCCGTACTGCAAGGAAGAGGCTCCCCGTACGATCTCGATTTGCTCTACCACCTCCATGGGAGGGGTAAAGTAGGCCTCTGGGTAGCCCATGGGGTCAGGAGTGATGTCGTAGCCATTCATGCGCACATTGAATTCCCAGGAGCGGTTGGGGTTAAGCCCTCGGCTGGCTACGCCGAGCTGCACGCCCGAACCGTCATTCTCCCAGATGCTGATGCCCGGGGTCTTGGCAAATATCTGCCGGCTGTTGTTCATGGCGAGGTTGGCATTCAGTTCCCCGATTCGGATCACCTCATTTTTCTTTCCGGCATTGATGCGGTAATCTTCCACTTCGGGGAGGTGCCCCTGTCCTTGAATCCCTCTGCTGGCGGAAATGCTAACTTCTCCGAGTTCTAGCGTGGCCTCCTGCAAAGTGATAGGAATCTCTTGAGTAGCGCCTGCTTCTAATTTTATTTCCTGGGTATAGGTTTGGAAACCCACCAGGCTCACCACCAATTGGTAATTCCCGGCTGGAATATCCTTGAGGGTATAGGTACCGCTACGGTCGGACTGCACGCCACGAACGGTGCCCTGCAAGTACACGGATACACCCGCCAAGGGCTGTCGTTTTTCATCCAGGATGGTCCCTGAAAGGATGTTTTTCTGCGCAAAACTTCCGGAGGAAACTAGCGCAAAAGCCAGAAAAAAGAAGCAGCACCCAAGGGTTTTCATATTCTTATTTAGACCTATTAAAAATAGTAGCGCAAACATACATCAACCCGATTTACGAGTCAATTTTTATTTAGACTTTTTCTAATTAATATTTTTTAGAGAAGTCCAAAAATTGGCTAATTCGATTAAAACCTGGTTTCAAATAGGGTTAAAGGCCTTTTCCCCTTTCCGCCGCGGAGGAAGATTTATTTTTTTTCACGTCCGCCGCGGCGGACAAGACGCAAAGGGGTATCGAAAGCAGTCCTTTGCGGCTTTTGCTACCGTTTGCAAAAAATCCCCCTAACCCCCTTATCAAGAGCCTGTCCCGCAGAATTGCGGGAGGGAGTTGCATCCCTGGATTTCCCAGCCATTAAATAAGAAGTAAGATTTTCGGGTGTTAAATATCTCTTTGGAGTCAGGAATCAAAACCAGTCCTTTGCGGCTTTTCTGCTTTGCGCGATTAACTTTTTTTAATAGGGGAATCGAAATCAATCCTTTGCGGCTTTCTTGCTTTGCGACTTTGCGAGAGTTTTCCTTTTCGTCCGCCGCGGCAAATAAGGAAGCTTGCCCCGCAGCATTGCGGGGCAAGCCCATTCACTACTTTACCACCTTTAAAATCCGCGTGAAAATCTCCGTATTGGAATACACCCCTCTGAATTCTCCGGATCGCGCTCCATAGGCAAAAATGGGAACCAAAATACCGGTATGATCATCACTGTGAAACGCCAACTCTACTTCCCGCTTGTCTACATTTCCTTGTGGGAGGGTCACACCGCCTGTTTCATGGTCGGCAGTCACCAAGACCAAGGTTCCAGGATGCCTATCGGCATAGCGGATGGCTTTCGCAATGGTGCGGTCAAAATCAAGCAGCTCCGTAACAATCGTGGAAGGGCTATTGGAATGCCCTCCTGAGTCAATTTTTGCAGCCTCCACCATCAGAAAAAATGGAGTTTTATCTTTCCCTAAGTAGGAACTTGCTTGCAAAAAGGCCTGAGAAAGGAAATTTCCCCTACCCGCCTCCATACTCGGCATTCCTCCTTCGCTTGCAAAATGTGCTACACGCGGTCCCTTTTCCGCCGCAAGCTCCTGCAAGTCAGACACAAGGGTAAATCCTGCTTGGCTCAACTTTTCTTTGTTAAAGGACCTTCCTCCACCTCCAATAACCAAATTTAAGGCGCTGTTAGGCAAGAAGCTCGCAATCTCCAGCACAGCATCTCGCTCAGGATGGTGTGCATAAAAAGCGGCTGGAGTAGCTCCAGTTAGCTCGTCGTTCGTCACAAGACCAGTCTTGAATCCCTTCAGGCTCAAGAAATAGGGAAGATTTGGGATCGAATCCCCAGCCGCATTGAGTCCTAGCGCCCGGTTATTTGCTTTTTGACCGGTAGCCATGGCCGTGGCACCAGCTGCAGAATCCGTCGTAAAATCATCAGCTGCCTGCGTTTTGACCAATCCCATATTCCGTACTTGGGTCAAGGAAAGTTGCCCCCCATTCGCAAACAGCCCCGCAGAAATCTGCGCCAGACCATTGCCGTCTCCGATAAGCAGGAGGATTTGTTTCACGGAAAAATCCTGTCCATCCACCACATAGCTAGGGGTATAAACTTCCTGTGGACTAGGATTGGCATAGACATTTTTTGTTAAGCTACGCAGGTACTTGTTTGCCTCTGCCGGGCGGTCGGTATTGATGTAATCGATTCCCATTTCATGAAAGGCACGCCAGGCGGTTTTGCCGTCAGGTGAAGCCCAGAAGCGAACGGGGCGATCATAAGAATGAACCAAGTCGATAAAAGCCTGGAGCTGCTGACGCTGGGACTCCACGATTCTACCCTTCCCATTCCACACTGAAAACCGCGGAAAACTCAAACTTACCATTCCAATCTTCTCCCAGGGCAGATCTGCCGTCAGTTCCTTGCTTTGGTAATCGAAAAATACCCAAGATGGGTACTTCACATAGTCAGCGGCCTTGGGCCTACCTCCTGAAATGATGAGTTTTAAGCCGGAAGGATTTTCTGGAGAATAAAGCATAGCCGCATAGGGCTGCGTTTGCTTCACCAACAAATCAAGGGTGCTGTACGCTTCGGTTTTGATATCTACCAACAGATGAAAGTTAAACCCCTTAATCAAACCAAGCTCAATCCCCTGCTGAATCGGTTTCAAGTACAAATTTTCAAAAGTGCGGGGTGCTTGGATAGATTCTTTTTCATGCGCGACCATCAGCCCTCCCTCCTGCAAAATCACATCTACTTCGATGGAAGCACAGCCCGCACTAAATGCATCCCAAAAAGGAACAGGCTGTAGGTAGTCGTTGTGCGAATGGACCGCAAATGCCGCTTTGTTTTGCGCATACCCACTAAAGGAGGCAAGTACAGCAACGAAGAATAAGAGTTTTTTGAGCAATTTCATTCCCAAATCTACTGGCAATACGTTACCTCAAGCTACTCAAAATCAATAGTTAACAAAAGAATAATGTTATCCCCTAAACATGGTATCATAACACTATGATGATGTAATTTTGACTTAATTCATACGAATTAATGAGAACTTCATTGCTTAAACTCTAGGACATGAAAAACATACTTTTACTCACTCTTTCTTTCGTGTTGTGCTTTCCGATGCTTGCGCAAACCCTCAACCAAACTCAAATCATTGGCAGCCACAATAGCTACAAAAGCGCTATGGCACCTGAGATCCTTACCTACCTCCGCAGCCTGAGTACCAATACGGCCAATGGACTGGAGTACGAGCATGCACCGCTTGAAAAACAACTCGACATGGGATTGCGGAACCTCGAGCTGGACGATTTTCATGACCCTCAAGGAGGCCGCTACACGCAACCCAAGGGGATCGAAATGATCAAAAAGGGAGGGAATCCCAACTTTACCTTCGATAAGGAGAATAAGTTGGCCATCCCTGGACTCAAACTATTCCATGTGCAAGACATTGATTTTCAATCGCACTACCTCGTTTTTGCAGAAGCCCTTCAGGCATTAAAAACTTGGAGCAACGCACACCCAGACCACCACCCCATCTTTATTCTGGTCAATGCCAAGGATGCTCCCGTCCCCAATACGGTTCGTCCCCTGCCCTTCACCGCAACGGCCTTGGATAGCATTGACTTGGAAATCAGAACGCACCTCGGACTAGAAAAGCTAATCATCCCAGACCAAGTAAAGGGAAGCTTTGCCTCCTTGGAGCAAGGTGTACTCAACGGCAACTGGCCAGCGCTAGATCAAGCAAGAGGCAAATTCTTGTTTGTATTGGACGAAAGCGAAGAGAAAATCCGAACCTACTTGACCAAAAAACCTGGCTTAGCCAATGCCGTATTTTTCGTCAACCTCAAAGAAGGCAACCCAGAAGCTGGTTTCCGCATCATCAACGATCCTGTGAAAAACGAAACCTACATCCAAGAACTGGTTCGAAAGGGCTACATGATCCGTACCCGATCCGACTCTGGAACGGAAGAAGCACGCACGGAAGATTATTCCCAATTTGAAAAAGCAAAATCCTCAGGAGCACAGGTAATCTCAACGGATTACTATCTCCCGTCCCAGCTATTCAAATCTACGTACAAGGTTTCTTTTGAAGGAAACCGGTATGAACGAGCCAATCCAGTACTTAACCCAAGTAAAAAATAAGTTGAAACCTAAATTTTGGGTTCCAGTAGCACTTGGGACGGCGCTCCAATTTTATGGCAGTTTCGTTTTTGCGCAGCGAAACCCAGCGATTGCCTTTCTTTCGGACATCCATCTTCAAGAGGTGTATGCGGACTTAAATTCTGAAAAGTTTAAGGGTGTTCCCCATCCCACTAATGGGAAATTGGCTACTATACGTACCATGGGTAGTCAGCTCAACTCGACCCGACTCTTCAACGAGAATTACTTTGCCTTGCTAGCGGCCTTGGAGGAGCTGGCAAAGAAAAAAGTAAAACTGGTCGTCCTCCCAGGTGACTTTACGGACGATGGTCAGCCGATGAACGTACTCGCCCTCCAGAAAATTCTCCAAGGATATGCGGAAAAGTACGACATGCGCTTTTTCATCACCACGGGCAACCATGACCCGGTCTCCCCTTTTGGGGGTCCTGGCGGGAAAACTGATTTTCTGGGTACCCAAGGGCAAAACCAGGCGATAGCAAGCGACGCAACTGTATTTCCTAGCCTTGATGCAGCCATTTCGGACCAAATCTACCATTGGGGCTACGCCGAAATTTGCGAAGCACTGGCTGATTTTGGTTTTTTTCCGGCCAAAAAAGACCTGTTTTGGACCCATCCCTTTGAGGCATTCAACTACGATAGCTACACCTGGGCCAATGCAAAATCTGGGGCCTCCCTGGACAAAAGAACCTACCTGCTCCCGGGGACACAGGTTCGGGTACCCGATGCCTCCTACCTGGTAGAGCCTGTGGAAGGAATCTGGATCCTGGCACTAGACGGCAATACCTACAGTCCTGGACCGAATACAAGCAATCCAAAGCCGGAAGATTGGTCCGGATCCTCCGTCGGGGTCAACCTGAGTTCAAAAGTAAAATCCTACCAACTCGCCTGGATTGAAAAAATAGCGGCTGAAGCCAAAAAACGAGGAAAAAGACTGATTTCCTTTAGCCACTATCCCTTGGTCGACTTTCACAATGGTGCTTCCGAGGACATGAAAGACCTGTTTGGAAAGGGAAAATTCCAACTGAGCCGCGTGCCCGAAACGGTCGTGAGCGAGGCCTACGCCCAGACTGGCCTTCAAGTTCATTTTGCAGGCCACATGCATATCAACCAAACTAGCGCACACAAGACGCAAACAGGCGAGCAGCTGATCAACATTCAGGTCCCTTCCCTTGCGGCCTTCCCTCCTGCCTACAAGATCCTGGAGGAAAAGCAACCTGGACAGCTTCATGTTCAAACGGAGATTTTGGAGGAGGTCAACCGTATGGATGAGTTTTTTGAGCTCTACAGCATGGAGCACCGTTGGCTTACTACTGCCAATTCAAAGTCCCTGTGGAATAAGAAAATTCTCAAGGCTCCCGATTTTCTAGCCTATACCCAATTTCATTTACGGGAACTGATTCGCTTGCGATTCATCAAATCAGACTGGCCCGAAGACCTTGGGCTCCTCGTCAATGCCCTGAATGCCGCATCCCTACAGCAGTGGGCTGCTTTACCTGCAGAAAAAAAAGAAGCCTACCTGGATCAGCTCCTACTTGACCAACAAGCGTTGCCCGCTGAAGCGTTTAAGATGGGAAGTTTGATGGAGGATTTTTATTTGATTAAAAATGGAGGAGACCTGGGCAAGACCTTGATTCCTCAGGAGCGATTGAACGTTTATTCGAAGTTCTTTGCAGTAACAAAAGCAGAGGACTCAAAATCTAATCCACGTTCAAGTCAGCTAGCCGACTTTCTAGGCATCTTTTCCAGCCTTATCCAAGGCTTGCCATCGGATGATTTTGTAATTGACCTCCAAAGCCTCGAGATCAAAAATAACCACTAATCAAAAGTTAGTCTGAAGAACATAAAAAAACCGATCGACTGATGCCGATCGGTTTTTTAGTTTAAAAAGTTAATCTATCCTCGCAGTTATATTTGGTATTTTCTAATTAATAGCCTGGGTTCTGAACTAGATATCCTTTTTCGTTAGAAGAACCGTCAATGGCTCTCTGAGGAATCGGGAACAATCTTTTGTTTGGATCAGAGCTTGTCTTACCAGTCCAGGAGCCCTCGTACTTTCCAAAACGGATTTGGTAGTTTCTTCTGAACGCTTCCCAATACAACTCAAAACCAGCTTCTCTAAATAAAGAGTTGAGATCAATAGAAGTCAACGCTTTAGGAGTTTGGCTTGGACGTGCATTTCTTGAAGTTCTCAAGGTATTGACATCAGCCAAGGCACCTGCATTGTCTCCATTTCTCAATTTAGCTTCAGCACGCATTAGGTAAATTTCGCCCAAACGAATCAACACCAAGTCTACACTGCTGTAAGAACAGCAATCTGGACCTGTACTGCTAAACTGGTACTTTGAGAATCTGTAACCTGTGTTGTGCAAGCTTCCTTGTTCGGTGAAGTCCACCTGCAAGTTGTGATTCACATAGGTTCTGTTGGCACCGCTGGTTCTTGCATTGATTACTGGATAAATTCTCACTTTGCCATCAGGACAAAGGATGATTTTTCCACTTGCGTCTTTTCTAGGACCCCAAATCACACCACGAATGACACCACGGTCAATTTGGAATGACTTTGCGTCTACGCAATAGTAGTGATCCGTGTCATTTGCAGGAGTAATACCTGTCAAGTTCTGTAGGTTTGCAGGAACCATCGTTTGCTTCATGCTGAAACGAGCATCTGCCACCGCTGGGTCCACCGAACCATAGGCATCCACCCAAGTTTGGTAAAAATCTGTCGTCATCGCCGCAGCATCAGTACCACGGGTATTTGGGAATTCAGGTCGAGGAACTTGGTCACCAGAGATGGACCAGTACTGCCATCTTTGGTGCTCCGTCTGCAATACACCGCGCTGATCCATCGCGAAGATCAACTCACGGTTGGTGCTATTGTTGTCTCCAAAAATGTCGAAATACTCTGCAGAAAGCGCATAAGGTCCAGCAATGATTTCGTTGGTATACTTGATCACATTATCCATATCTTCTTTTTTGAAGACAGGAGTTCCATAAGGAGCACGATACACCGCAGCATTCAAGTACAATCTCGCCAATAGTGCTTTAACAGAAAACTGGTTAAATCGACCAGGACCTTTATCACTTTTGATTACGTCTCTTACGGAAAGCAATTCTTTTTCAAGGTAAGTAACGGCTTCCTGTCCTCTCAAGATCTCAGATTTTGCGTTAGAAGCATCTTTCTTGAATACCAAACCCCAGTTGTCAAGAATCATCATGTTGATGTAAGCCTTCATGGCAACCATCTCATAAAGCGCATCCTGAGCAGCAGCATTACCCTCTTTCACTTCCAATCTCATCCGCTCTTCTGCAGTCAATGCTCGGGACAATCCAATGGTCATGTTGGTCCAAGTATCTCCTACTAAGCTGTTACCTGGGGTAGTGAGGTGCTGGTGAACTGCGATAAACTTACCTCCATCAAACCAGTCTCTACCACCACGGTAAGGAAGGATTGCTTCGTCAGAGGCAATCTCCTGCAAACCAAATTGCGTCGTATGTAACCAGATCGCTCCTCTCAAAAAGCCATAAACTGGCCCAATTGAACCGCTGACTACTTCAGCCTGTCCAGAACCCGAAAGGGATTCGTCGATGATCTCTTCTTCTAGCGTTGTACAACCGAAAAATGCGAAGAAGAACACAGTTAACGGCAACAATTTGAATACTAGTGATTTTTTCATTTTATATCGATTTTATAAATCTTGAATTGTTATTAGAACGTAAGGTTGAGACCAATCAAGAAGGTTCTAGCCTTAGGATACGTAAATCGGTCGATACCGAAGGTTTGAATTCCACCTGAAGTAGAACCTGTATTTACTTCTGGATCAAATCCAGAATAGTCTGTCAAAACGAATAGATTTTGACCGGTCACAGAGAATTGAATGTTCTGAAATGAATTACCTAAGCCTACCTTACTTGGCTGTACATTGTAGGCAAGCGTGGCGTTATTCAATCGTAGGAAAGATCCATCTTCTAGGTAACGGGTAGAGACAATGTTGGCATTGGCCAAGGTCTCATTCGGGTACTGCACTGCAAAGTCAGTGGTATTGTTTGACTGTGCCAACAAGGCCTTAGGGAATAAGGTCATGTTTGTGTGGTTATACACCTTGCTTCCAGACATCCCGTTAAAGTTTAAGCCCAACTGGAAATCCTTGTAGTTGAAGTTGGAATAGAAACCGTAGATGAATTTTGGTATCGCACTACCGACAACAGCTCTGTCGGTATCCAACACTTTACCATCCTTGTTTGTATCCTTGTAAACACTGATACCATCCTTTATTCCTTCAAACTGGTACATGTAGAAAGCGCCAATCGGCTCATTGTTGATGTATCCGTTGATGGTAGCACCGGTCTGTCCAGAACCCTGAGCTGCACCAGTAACCAAAACAGCATAAGGAGAATCCACCACTTTGTTTTGGATATAAGTTACGTTACCTCCCACATTGTAGGTAAATGAACCCTTTGGATCAGAGTTGTAATCCAAGGCCAATTCCCATCCGTTGTTTACAATCTTCATGTCTGGGATATTGTTCCAGAACGTAGAGGTAGGCTGAATAGGGTCAGCTGGAACCACTTCCAAGAGAATGTTGGAAGACTCCTTGCTGAAATAATCCAAAGTACCTGTCAATCTAAAGTTGAACAAGGCGAAGTCAACACCAAAATCTAGCTGAGAAGAAACTTCCCACTGCAAATCTGGGTTGGCCAATCGCGTATAGGTAATTCCGTAAGGATACTTGTCAATCGTTGTTGCTGCTGGATCGATAGGGTAGGTATTTAAGCTTCCTGCACCTGTCGCTAATCTGTTTTCGGAGAAACTTGCAAGTGTGATTTTGGAAGGAATTTCCTGGTTACCTGTAACCCCGTAGCTGGCACGAACCTTCAAGTTATTGAAGAAAGAGTTGGCCATAAAGCCTTCGTTGGTCACGTTCCATCCCAAAGCAAGGGAAGGGAAGTAGCCATACTTGTTGTTGGCCCCAAACTTGGAAGAACCGTCAGCTCTAAACGTTGCGGTGACAAGGTACTTATTGGCATATGCGTAATTCACACGGCCAAAGTAGGATTGCAATTCATTTCGTACAGCACCAACACTTGCAGCAGTTGGAAATATCACTGTACTAGTCTGATCTTGGTATCTTGGCTCTACGGCGTTATTTACAAAACCCTGGAAAGAATAGGTCCTGCTTTCATCGCGCAAATCTTGGTAAGAGTGTCCAGCCAAGAAGGTCAAATTGTGAGACTTCAAAGACCAGTTGTAGCTTAAGGTATTTTCTACGAGCTGATTGGTGTTGGGATCATAGATCGCATCCAAGGCACCATTCGAAATATTACCCTCGTTTACTACAGAAGGAAATGGCTTGTACTGTATATCACGATTGGTTGCTGAATAATCCACACCAAAGTTCAACTTGTATACCAAACCCTTCGCAAGCTGAAGAGAAGGAGAAATAGAGGCCAATATTCTATTATTGGTAGCTATATCTTTGTAAATCATATTTCTTCGCAATGGATTAAGCGAATTGGTTGGCAACGCAGTAGGCTGGCCATTGGTATACGCAGGAATCGTTGGGTTCAAGGTCAGCATGTCGCTGATGATAGAAGTAATCGCTGGACGCAAGTTCTCAGTACGAGAAGCAGTCAAGTTGTAGTCCACGTTCAACTTCCCATTTAAGGCCTTCTGGTTGATGTTCAATTTACCAGAGTAACGCTTTAGGTTGCTATTCTTCAAGATACCGTCCTGATCCTGGTAGCCAACTGAAGCAAAATAGGAGAACTTGTCATTGGCTGCACCACTTAGGGAAAGGTTTGCATTTTTAGCAACACCCACTTGAGTCAATTCGTCTTGCCAATTGGTATCTCCTTTCAAATCCACCAAGGTTCCACCTACAGCCTTTACTTGCGTACGGAAAGTGTTCGCATCAAATACAGGAAGTTGGTTTGGAAGAGAAGAGAAGCCAGTAGACAAATTAAGGTTTACCTGTCCTTTACCTGATCCTTTTTTGGTAGTGATTACTACTACTCCGTTGGATGCTCTTGAACCGTATACTGCTGTAGCACTCGCATCTTTCAAGACGTCAATGCTGGCAATATCGGCTGGGTTAATGAAGTTCAAAGGGTTTGTAGCCACACCTGTAGAGGAGTTGTCCAACAAGAAACCATCCACTACATAAAGTGGTTGTGTTCCTGAGCGCAAACTACCTACACCTCGGATGATCACATTTTGGTTCGCACCTGGCTCACCACTGACAGAGGTGATGGCCACACCAGCCAATTTACCTTGCAATAGTTCACCTGGGTTGTTCACCACACCCTTGTTAAAATTTTCGCTTTTTACGGAGGAAATTGCTCCTGTAATGTCGGCACGTTTCTGAATACCGTATCCTACAACCACAATTTCGTTCAGCTCAGAACTGTCTGGCGTTAATTGGATGGATAAGGTAGTTAATCCATTCACTGAAACTTCCTTGGAGTCATAGCCCAAGTAGGAAATCACCAAAATGGCATCTGCTGCTACATCAAGGGTAAACTTACCATCCAAGTCAGTGACAGTCCCTGTGGTGGTTCCTTTAACTAAAATCGAAGCTCCTGGCAAGGCTGCTCCTGTTTCATCAATTACGGTCCCTGTTACCTTCTCGAATTTTTCAATTTCGGAAGTAACAGTCTTTAATACGGTGGCTCCCTGGCTCATCTCAGGCAAGGCAAACACGAGCGCAGTGCATAACAACAGGCTCAGTTTTGCTTGTAGACCATTTGTAAAATTTTTCTTCATGAATAAAATAGTTTTATGGATTCCCAACAAAATTGGAATCTTAAAAACTAGAATCATTCACTAAAAAATTATGGTTCTATTAACTTATGATACCCTTCAAAGGACAAATATTAAGTTAAGCGCAAGACTAAATTCAAAGTACGCATCAGTATGTAACCTTAAATTTACATTTAGTTAAAAACTTGAAAATTTAGGACCTTAAAGGTGATTTAAATCATAGATTATCTCCTTGTAAACTAGCTACCTTGACTGAAAGACTTGGAAACAAACGATTCAATTTTGGGTCCAAATCCTTCACTAAACTAAGGTACACATGGAATCAACTGCCTTTAAAAAAATCGGACTTTGGATGGACCAAAGCCATGCCCTATTCCTCGGCTACGACAAGGAAAAAGCTACCCTCCTCGAAGACTTCCCCTCGCTCATTGTGTCCCGGTATAGAATTGCCGGAGAGGGAAGTGACACCACACTCTTGGGACCATCCCCTGGTCCTGCGAGCAACAACGAGAAAAAGAAGAACAACATCCACAGCAACCAACTCAATGCCTACTTCCACCAACTGGAGAAAAAACTAATGGACAAGGAAGCACTCCTACTTATGGGTCCTGGAGTAACCAAAACCCATTTTTTCCATCACCTCCAAGCAAATAAACACTTTAGTAAACTAAAAATAGAAGTAATCGACGCCGATAAAATGAGCGAAAAGCAACTCCTAGCAAAGGTGAAGCAAAAATTTTCACCCTCGAGTTGAGCCTAACTTCTTTGTGCCAACAAACCTGAAGAAAGCAAGATTCCTACTTTCAAAAAACGTGTTTTGAATGTATATTTCTTCTTTAAATCCACAGGCTTGTATGGCTAACTATCAATTTGCTAATACCCCCCTCTTTTTTCTGCTACTCGCATCTTTTTTTGCCTGCAAATCTGGTAGCACTGAAGAAGTCAACATGGAAGACAGCACAGCGCTTCCCCGCTTTACCCTTATTCCAACCGATACCTTTCCCTTCAATAATTTTGTGGATTGCAACATGGCCGAGGCCTGGATTGGGGACACGCTGCGCATTTTCCCGGGCAAATACGGTGAAGATCCGGTCTGGGGTTATGCTAGAGACCTCAAATTTGCCTCTGGCCCCAACGCCGATGTGGTCTTCAGTACTCCAGCCAGGGATTACATCGCTCCCACCCTTCCCAAAAACGCACCCATTGGTAAGCCCGGCCTCCACGGAGCAATATGGTTTGAGACAGTTTACCAGGACGAACGGGATCCTTCTGGCAAAACACTCTACGCCATCTACCACAACGAAAATTACCCAGAAACCCTCCCCTACAATCCAAAGACAGGGGAAGGATACTTGGACAAAAATTGGCCCCTTGGGCTCACCGACCGCATCACCCCCGCAGCGGTACCGCGAATTGGTGTCATGAAGTCCAGCGATGGGGGTTGGAACTGGGACAACAAGGGCCTTCTTCTAGAAGATCAGCAATCCCGAATGATCCTCAACCCGCACAACAGTTCCAAAACTTTTGCCGGAGGCGTGGGCGACCCGAGTGCGGTAGCAGTAGGCGACTATGTGTACTTATTCTATGGGGAATACGGCTACCCTGGTACCTATGATTCGGCCACCTACGACCCTGCTATCGAACAATCAGGACAGTGCATCAGCGTGGCCCGCGTCAAGATTTCGGATTTGGAGCAACCGCAAGGAAAGGCCAAGCGATGGGACGGCACCGGATTTAATACCCCCTGGAATGAGTTTGGCAAACCCATCTCTACCCTACAAATCCCTAAAGAAAAAGGCGGAGGACCAGCCTCTTCAGGAGCGGGAGGCTTCCACTGGGGTCCATCCGTGAGTTGGAACACCTACCTGGAATGCTGGGTCATGCTGATGGGACATGTGGAAGGACCGCGCTGGATTGGCGACAAACTTTACATCTCCTTCAATCCACACCGAGATCTGGGGGAAGGCAACAATTCCCAAGCCTGGTCTACCCCTCAAATCCTGGTTCAAAAACCAGGACATGTGCTCTGGTACCCTTCCTTGCAGCCACTCAACACTCCCGAAGATATTGCGGCAAAAAACACCAGCCTCAAACTGGGCAAGCGTGCACGTCTATTCTTCAAGTACTCTGACCTTGGACGGTATTTTTCAGAATACATCGTGGAATTTGAGAAGTAAGGGAGTCTTTTTACCCTATTTCTTTTGCAATTGTGCCACAGCAGTCTCCAAGTAGGGTAGCCATTCCTGGGCTTGGCGCTCGGCATAAGACGCCAAAAAATAGGATAGCGTAGGCACAAAAGGTGGAGTTCGCAGTTGCATCCCCACTTGCTCTGGGGTCTTGTCCCCCTTGAGCACATTGCAGCGATTGCAGGCGGTCACCAAATTGGTCCAGGAGGTTTTGCCTCCCTTGGATCTCGGGATGACATGGTCAATGGTCAGCTGTCGCGTACTCCCACAATACTGGCATTCTCCTCGGTCTCGCCGAAACAAGTTGGCCCGATTCAGCAGCACCCCCTTGTACGGGATATGTTTGTACTGGATCAAGCGGATTACTGCAGGGTAGGCAAAGGTCCGAGTCACCGTACGGATTTCTAGCAGCTCATAGGTAGATAGGAGATTGGCTTTTTCGAGAAGCAGCAAGACTATTGCCTTCTGCACCGATACCACAGCGATAGGATAATGATCCAAATTCAATACCAACACCCGCTTTTCCATCCCTCAATTCAGTAAACGATGCATGCTAACCACCACATCCATGGGGGTATCCTCACTCAAAAATTCTTCCCAGTCATCCAAATCCCCGGATTGCATGCGGTGATCCATCCAAAAAACTTGTTCGGCCCCCAGATACAAGGCATAATAGGTATGATCCTGTACTTCATCCCTCCCCACCAAAATATCTCCAGGAGCTACTTCTTCGGGCTCGATGGGGCGACCTGGCAACTTTTCAGTCGGCCAAGCATAGCCACCCATGGAGAAAATCAAAGGGAATACATGAAGGGCATCCATTCCAAAAATGCTGCGCCCTCCAGCCTGAAAAGGGGCATGCAAAAAGCGTAAGGCTAGCTCCAGCAACTCTTCTCGGCTGGCCTTGAGTGCATGGGGTCTATAGGTTCCGGTGAAGCCCAAATGGTCCTGCCAGTTGAACAGTTCTTTTTCTGAAAAATGGAGTCTGCTTCCAGGCAGCAAGTACAAGTGGGTGCCCTGGTAGTCGATCGCCGCGATGGGACTAGTGACTACCTGAAAATCTTGGTTGAGAAAAGTATCGTAGGCCTCCGCCGTAATCTCCTTGATGGACTTAGCCCATACCCAACCACCCATCTGGGTATCCTCATGGTACACCTTAAACCAGTCTCGGTCGGAGGTAAGGCCCGTAATCAAATAACACTCTCCAAAAAGGAGTTGGGTGACTAAAGCAGTATCAGTTTTGGGACGAAGGTAAACAGGCAGTACAGTCTGCCTCACGATGCCATAGGCATCAATCAAAGGCCATTCTTTGGAGCTCCCTTTTCGCATCTTTTTCCTTCAGGTCTTGCCTTTTGTCGTGATTTTTCTTTCCTCGAGCGAGAGCAATTTCCAATTTTGCTTTGCCTCGATCATTGATAAATATACGAACAGGAATAATTGCAAGTCCCTTTTCAGCAGACTTAGTTTGGAGTTTGACCAACTCTTTTTTCTGAAGAAGCAGCTTGCGATCCCGAACGGCCTCGTGGTTGTAACTGCTCGCCATGCTGTAGGGAGAAATGTGCAGCTGTCGAACAAAAAGTTCATCGTCAAAAAAAACACAAAACGCCTCGGTCAAGGACACCTTTCCTTCTCGGATGGACTTGATCTCGGTTCCCTTCAGCACCAAACCAGCCACATAGGTGTCGATGAATTCAAACTCGAAGCTTGCCTTCTTATTTCGAATGTTGACGACCTTTTCAAATCGATTGGACTTGGTAGACATGTTACAATTTTAATTTGGCTAAGGGAACCAGGTCGTATCCGACAAAATCTTTTCGAAGATACTTGTAATGTGCGGCCATCGCAATCATGGCTGCATTATCGGTGCAATATTCAAACTCGGGCACATACAATTTCCAACCCTTGCGCTGGGCCAGAGCAGCCAAGGCGCTACGCAATCCTGAATTGGCAGACACTCCGCCAGCTATGGCTACTTCGGTGACGCCCACCTGCTTCATGGCTTCCTTCAACTTGATGAGCAACATTTCCACCAAAGTGTGCTGAATGCTGGCGCACAAGTCGGGTAGGTTTTCGGTGATGAAATTGGGATTCTCTTCCAAACGATCTCTCAAAAAGTAAAGTACGGCCGTTTTGATACCTGAAAAAGAATAGTTCAGCCCAGGCATGCGCGTGATGGGAAATGAAAAAGCCTTGGGATTGCCCTGCTTTGCATAACGGTCGAGCAAGGGTCCTCCAGGGTAGGGAAGCCCAAGGAGCTTGGCCGTCTTATCAAAGGCCTCTCCCACCGCATCGTCCTGAGTTTCCCCGATCACTTCCATGTCCAAGTGGTCCCGCACCCATACGAGTTGGGTATGGCCTCCACTGACGGTCAAACAAATAAATGGAAAGTTGGGCCGGGGTTCTTCGATAAAATGGGCCAGCACGTGCGCTTGCATGTGGTTGACATCAATCAGGGGGAGATTTAAGGTTTTGGCAAAGGCCTTTGCAAAACTTACTCCAACCAGCAGCGATCCCATCAATCCAGGGCCTCGAGTCACGGCAATGGCGCTGAGCTCCTTTTTGGAAATTCCAGCACCAGAAAGTGCCTCATAAACCACAGGGATTAGATTTTCCTGATGTGCTCGGGAAGCCAATTCTGGAACCACACCCCCATATTTTTCGTGTACGGATTGTGTAGCCACAATATTATTGAGTACTTTGCCATTGACTATAATGGAGGCAGAAGTCTCGTCACAAGAGGACTCAATAGCAAGTATAGAAATATCGGTTGTACCCATTGGAAAATAAGGCCAAAGTTACGGATTTTTTACACAAAGCTTTCCGAGTAGTGAGTTGGTCTGTCTTTTCTATTCTACTCCTTTTTTTAGCACTCGGCCTAGTTATCCAGCTCCCACCTGTTCAAAACTGGCTCATCGACAAAGTCACGAGTTCGCTCAGTGAAAAAACCAAGTTTCGTACCGAGATAGGGACCATTAGCCTCAGCTGGTGGGATGCACTCAACTTGGAAAATGTAGCAATCTACGACCAAAAAGATAGTCTGATGATCGGAGCAGCCGTGCTCTACGCAGATTTTTCCATCTCCTCCCTCCTCCCACCTGGAGACCCACTTCTGGATCATATTCGTTTGGAAAAAGCACGCATTCACCTGATCAACCACAAAGGAGACTCTAGCTTGAATATCAACCAATGGATTACCGCATTGGGTCAGGCTTTTGGAAGTGTTCCGACAGAAAAGCCGACCGCACGTTTTTTCATCAACGAACTTGAACTCCGGCAAACCACCTTTGCCTACACGAACCTACAGGCCGCACCCATTACGGAAGGCTGGGATTATTCCCGCATGGAGTGGAACGAGCTGACTGCCAATGCCTCCAATTTTCGATTGGAGGGGCCAAATTTGAGCCTAGACCTTCGCAACCTAAGCGGAAAAGAGCGCTTCACAGGATTGCAGGTGAAGCAATTGAAAACCCTTCTTGCCTACAGTCCGGAGTCCTTGGAGCTGAAAGATCTGGACCTCCAAACGGACAAAAGCCGAATCCAAAACTACTTACGATTTGAACCCAAGGGACCCAAAGGCTACGGTGATTTTGTGAATCAAGTCCAGCTTACCGCCACCTTCGACGAAACAGTACTAGACCTTTCTGACATTCGCCGATTTGCACCTACCCTACCTCCAATCGAAGATGTTTTAAGTTTAAGTGGCACGGTGACTGGAAAGATTTCAGACCTTACCTCTGAAGAATTTTTGATTCGAATGGGTGAAAAGACAGCTCTTTTCGGTTCTTTTTCCATTGAGGGCTTACCCAAAGTTGATAGCACCTACTTACGAGTGGACTTAAAAAATTCGGTGGTCTCCGCAAAAGACTTGAGCCCCTACCTGCAGCCAGCGGTTCAAAAAGAACTGAACAAGTTCAATATCATTCGTTTTGATGCTGACCTGACAGGTATGCTGAATCGCTTTACCACCAACGGCTCCTTTGCTACCAGTATTGGAAACCTAAATGGCCGGTTAGATTACGAGCAAAAAGGAGCCATTTCCATTCTTACTTCCAAACTGCGCATCCAAAATTTGGACTTAGGGATTCTCGCCGAAAATCAGGAGTTATTCCAAAAACTTTCCCTAGAAGGCACCATTCAAGCCAAGGGAGAATCCTTGGAAACAGCCCTCGTAGACCTCAATGCGAGTATCAGTGAAATCGGGATCAACAACTACCGCTACACTGGGATTCAAACAGACGCCATCTATGGTCTCAACCTTTTCCGAGGCAATCTCTCCATCAATGACCCCAACCTCAAATCGCGGGTCAAGGGCACGCTCAACCTCAATCCAGGCATTGACTCGGTCAAGCTTTTGGTTGAGCTGGATACCGCATTTCTAGATCGCCTCAACTTGACCGAAACCCCGGTGTATCTCAGTGGAAACCTAGACATGGATACCCAAGGCATCACTTTAGACGATGTACAAGGCATTGCTCGGGTGAAGGACCTGAAAGTTGGCTACAAAGACCGCTCCTTGGATGCCGGCGATTTTTTTGTGCAGTCCTTATTTGCCGGAGGCACTCGCACTCTATCCCTAAATTCAGACTACCTGGTCATGGCCGCTTCAGGTCAGTTTGAACTGGAGCAGATGAGCAAAGATTTACAGATACTCGGCAAGCAATACCTTTCCATCCTGCTCAATGAAACTCCTCCGCTGGCAAACCTGAAGGAGAATTTTTCAGAGAACTACAACCTGGACTTGAACATCCGCATGCGGGACATCAATCCCCTCATCCACTTGGTTGAACCGCAACTCAGCATCTCCAAGAACACCGTTTTGGAAGGCGCCTTCTACCAAACCACCGAGAATACGGTGTTCAACTTTTTTACATCCGTGGATACCATCACCTACAATGGCAATACCGCTTTTGATACCAACATCGACTTCAATACCTCCAAAATCATCAATAGTTCAGATATTTTGGCCTCCTTTTACGTCTACTCCAAGAAGCAGGCTGTGGGAAAAACGCTTGGGTTTACCAACCTAGGGGTAGAAGCAATCTGGGATCAAACCAACTTGGATTTGCTACTCAGCTTGGACCAGGATTCCACGCAAAGTAAGGCGCGAATTGAGGCGGAAACCCAGTTTACCAAAGCAGGAACTTTCCTCAAATTCAAGCCTTCCCTACTTCGGGTCTTGAATCGTGAATGGCAGTTTGACCCGAATAACCTAGTCAGCCTGCAAGATGGTGCCCTTACTTTCTCCAAACTTCGAATTGCCAATGAAGGGCAATCTCTTGGTTTGGAAGGGAAAATCACCTCCAATCCCAATGAATCCCTGGAACTCGATCTCAAAGGCGTCTCGCTGGACCTGCTCAATACCATCAGTGCGCTGGAGGTAGAAGGGATTGCAGATGGACGTTTCCAACTTGCCTCGCTACAAGATCAAGCCAAACTCACAGGATCGCTTCATGTGGAAGGCCTAGAAATCAACGATTTTCCAATTGGGGAAGTGGATCTCTCCGCAGCCATGGAAGAACGGGACTTGAGACTCAACTTGGAAAATTTCTTCAATGAACAGAAGAAAATTGCTATTGATGGAACAGTGGATTTGGACTCCGAAAACCTTGACTTTGATGCCAAACTCACCCAAGCCAATTTGGTGATTTTTGAGCCATTTCTATCCAAATACATTTCCAATCTCGGTGGAACCTTATCAGGCAACCTACAACTCCAAGGGAATTTAGATAACCCAGAATTGCTCGGCAGTGCTCGTGTTGAACAAGGTAAATTGCGCATCAATTACCTAAATACCTCCTACCAATTGGACGGCAGCCTACTCTTCCGACCTACTCAAGTCAGTTTTCAAGACCTTGCTTTTCGCGATGGGAATGGCAATCGTGCCACCTTCACTGGAGGACTTAATCACCAAAATTTTTCTTCCATTTACTTAGACATCAACTCCCAGTTGAGCAATTTCCAGATCCTAAATACGAGTGCCAAGGACAACGAATTGTTCTTTGGAACGGCCTACGCCACGGGTACTTTAGCGATCAAAGGAAGTATGAGCAACCTGGATGTGAACGCCCGTGTGACTTCACGGCCCAATACCCGAATTTCAATTCCATTGACGAGTTCCAAGGAACAATTCCAAGAAGACTTCATTCAAGTGATCAACGTGCAGGACACGGTTCGCATTCGTGCCTTGGCTGAGGAAGTCAAGCGATTGGAGATTGAAAACATTCGAATGAATTTTATTCTGGACATTACCCCAGATGCATTTACAGAGATCATCATCGACCCAAAGACAGAAGAAAGTATCCAAGGGCGAGGAAGAGGAACGCTCAACATGAACGTGGATACGCAGGGTAATTTCTCGCTTGCTGGCAACTACGATATTGTGGAAGGAAAATATAATTTCTCCCTCTACAACGTGGTCAAAAAACAGTTTATCGTCCAACCTGGAGGAAGAATCACTTGGTATGGAGACCCCTATACAGGGATCATGAACCTGAAGGCCAGCTACCAAGAAAATGTATCCCTCCAGCCCCTGCTCAATGCAAATAGCACCGAACAGGAAAATAGCCAGATGCGAAGAAGATTCCCCGTGAAGGTGCTCATGGACCTGCAAGGAGAACTGCTCTCCCCAACTTTCAAATTTGGATTTGACTTCAGCGCCTTCCCTTCCAGTGGCGATGTGCAAACGACCATTTCAGCCTTCCAAAATCGAGTAGCTGCGGATGAACAGGAGATGAATCGGCAGGTGTTTTCGGTTATCGTCGCGCAAAGCTTTTCTCCTGAGGGGCAGTTTTCTGGGGGATCCACGCTATCCTCGAGCCTGGGAAACTTGCTATCTTCCCAAATCAACCGCTTTATGGGACAGCTGGACAAAAATCTTGAGGTATCCATAGACTTGGCGACCATGGATCAAAATGCCCTAGAAAATTTCCAAATCAGCGTGGCACGAACCTTCCTAGATGGTCGACTACGCGTTTCCCGAGATGGTGGATTTACGGACAACAAAGGGTCCGCCAGCGCGGCATCCATCATTGGAGATTGGCAGGCAGAATACTTGATTACCGAAGATGGCGTCTACCGACTTCGGATCTTCAACCGCAATAATTTCAACACCTTTACCTCGCTGTCCCTATCGCAAAACGTGCTCTCTTATGGCGCTTCTGTGACGCAAAACGTATCCTTCAATTCGGTATCCGAGCTCTTCCGAAAACTCGCCCGCAGAAAGGCTGAGCGCCTCAATCTTCAGGATTCCGATGACTTTTTACGAGATGATTATGGGGTAAAAGAAAACTGGAAACCGATTAAACTCGAAAATCTTCCCCTTCAGGACGATTACATTCCACCAGTACGTTTGGAGAAAATTCCTCCCAAGGAAAATTGAAAGCCAAAGTTAATTGTCAACGGTCCACTGTCGACAATTAAAAATTTTAAACAATTTCTATCTCCTCGGTATTCTCTACCTAAAGAACATGTATGAAAAAAATTAGCCTGTGCTGGTTTCGGCGCGACCTCCGTATCGAAGACCAGACTGCACTTTTTTACTCCTTGCAACAGGAGGAACAGGTATTCCCGCTTTTCATTTTTGACCGGCACATTTTGGATGTATTAGAAGATAAAACCGATGCCCGTGTCTCTTTTATACATACCCAGATTACGCGTTTGAAGGCTTACTTCGAGCAGCAAGGAAGTTCCATGCTCGTTCGATACGGACATCCAGAAGAAATCTTTCAAAAGCTACTCACCGAATACGAGGTGCAGTCTGTCTACACCAACCGGGATTACGAGCCCTATGCCCAATCCCGGGATAGCCAAGTAGAAGCCCTACTTGGAGAAAAAAACATTCCGTTCCTATCCTTCAAAGACCAAGTCATCTTTGAACCTGGAGAAATCGTCAATGGATCCGGGGAGTTTTACAAGGTCTTTACCCCCTACAGTAAAAACTGGTTGGAAAAATTTAGAACCACCCGCGTACAGCCCCTACCCACTGCCAATTGGAAAAACTTAGTTCAGAGTTCCCCGCTACCCATGCCTACGCTAACGGACATGGGTTTTGCTCCTTCTCCCATTGAAATTCCTAGTAGCGAACTCGACGAGGAGATCGTTCGTCACTACGAGGAACGCAGAAATTTTCCCGCTCAGCGGGGTACCAGCCGCTTAGGAATTCACCTTCGATTTGGCACGCTTTCCATCCGCAAACTCGCCCTCAAGGCTATCTCGCTTAACGCCACCTACATGAATGAATTGATCTGGCGGGAATTTTATGCGATGATCTTGGGAAATGCCCCTCAGGTAGTAGATCGGGCTTTCAAACCCCAGTACGACCGCATCCCTTGGAGAAATAATGAAGCCGAATTTGACGCTTGGTGTGCAGGCACCACCGGCTATCCTATTGTGGACGCAGGCATGCGGGAACTGAATGCTACAGGCTTTATGCACAACCGAGTGCGCATGATTGTGGCTTCCTTTTTGACCAAGCACTTGCTCATCGACTGGCGCTGGGGAGAGGCCTATTTTGCAAAGAAATTGCTGGACTTTGAACTGGCCTCCAACAATGGAGGATGGCAATGGGCGGCAGGAACAGGTACCGATGCGCAGCCCTATTTCCGGGTTTTCAACCCTGATTCCCAAACCGAAAAGTTTGACAAGGACCTTACCTACATCAAAAAATGGATTCCAGAATTTGGGACAGCAGCCTACCCAAAACCAATTGTAGATCATAAATTTGCGCGCAATCGAGCCATAGAAACCTACAAAAAAGCATTGACACCATGAACATAGGAGATCGAGTACGCGTCCTGCACGGGAAAGAAGAGGGGATCATTCGGAAGGTATCAGCAGGAGGCAGAATCGAGGTAGAAATCGAAGATGGCTTTGTGATTCCTGTCCTCAAATCCGAGGTGGTGCTCGTGGCGGAAGCGGAGAAAAATTACTTCGGCGAGGCCCACAATCCTTCCCAGGAGATCGAGACGCCAATGCCCATCTCTGCGCCGAAAGACCAAGGGCTCTACCTGGCCTTCTTGCCGATCAATGACCAAAACCTCAGTCTCTACCTCATCAACGACAGCCGTCAAGCCTACCTCAGCCATGCTTCAGAAGTGTATGGAACCAATCACCGTACCCTCTATGCAGGTACCCTTGGCGCTGGAGAAGCAAAAAAAATAGACGACCGACTCCTCAAAGAATTGGACGAATGGCCCTCTTTTTTGCTGCGCTTTATTGCCATCCAACCCAAGTTAGAAAAAGCGATTCCTGCCTTTGAGCGGCAGTTTAAACTCAAGGCAACCCAATTTTTCAAGCACTTGAGTAAGGCTCCCTTGCTCGGAAAGAATGTGTACCTATTTGCCTTGGAGCAAACGACCAAGGAGCTGGACATTCGCGGGCTGAATGCCGAACTCAACCAACTTAGTCCCGCACCTACACCTTCAAAAGTGCATGCACCTGCAGCCTCCATCGACCTCCACATCGAAGCCATCCATCCGAAGCCGGATAGCCTGAGCAACTCCGAGAAGCTGCGAATTCAATTGGAAGTATTTGAGAAAAACCTGAACCAAGCCATCGCAGCAGGAATGGACCAAATCACCTTCATTCATGGCATCGGAAACGGGGTACTTCGAAAAGAAATTCACAAGCGATTGAGCCAAATTGGAAATATTTCCTACTTTCAAGACACGCAGAAAGACCAGTGGGGCTATGGTGCTACCTTGGTCAAAATTTCCTAAGCAACCCTCAGAATGAAATCCCCTGTATTTCAGCTCTTTTCACACCAACACCAACAGGCCAAAGCCCTTTTTCTAGAACTTGGTAAAGAAATCAAGTCTGCAAAGGCTATTGCCCTCTTGGAACAATTGGAGTTTTTAGAGCTCTATTCTGAACTGCTGGAGAAGATTCACTTTGAGCAAAAACACCTCGGCTATTCCTTATTTTTTCCACTGAAAACCCTAAAGAAGTCCTTAAAAAAAATCCACCACCTCAAGCTCGTGGAAAAAGGAATGAAAGAGCGTGAAAAAAATTTATCGCTCACCTTTGAGAGCTTCAAAACCTATTTGAACGAGCAAAAAAGGGGGATGCAAAAGGAAGCCTTTGACCTGATGGTGGGCAGCTCCTTGAAAATATGGGAAGACTATCTAGAAAAAGCCTTTGAAGCCAGTAAAGGCATTAAGCCCTTGGTGCTGACTACCTCGATACACCAGTTGGTGCAAGAGGAATTGAATTCGCTAAGCAAGGAAGTAACTCCCCCCATGTCTACCCAAGGCTTCCGAGATCTTTTTGAGGGACTGCGCAAGGTGATCATTTTGGAAAATTTACTGGTTCACCTCGGCCTCAATCCGATTTACCTTCCTCAAATTCACGAGGAACTGGAACGTCTGAAAAATGGCTTAAAACCCTGGTATGCCAACCACCTCAATCTTCAAAGCTTGACTCACTTTATCGGACAACAGGAAGAAGTATCCAAAAAATACCTGGATTGGGTGAAGGAGTTGAAAGAGGAAAAGAAAAGCCTGACCGCTACCTTGGAAAAACAAGCACTTAACCTTCTTCGAAAAGTAGGGAACTAACTCATCCAGAATCAAAAAAAATCCCCACCACGATTAGCAGTAGGGATTTGTAAGAAATTCTTGGATAATTAAACTTTTGCTAAGGCGTCGGCAAGATCTTTTTTGAGATCTTCCACATCCTCCACCCCTACACTGAGTCGGATCAAGGAATCCACCAAACCTACCTTTTCACGCTCTTCCTTTGGAATAGATGCATGGGTCATACTCGCTGGATGTCCGCAAAGCGACTCCACTCCACCCAAGGATTCTGCCAAGGCAAAGAGGTGGAAATTTTCCATCACCTTTTTGGCATCTGAAAGTTGATTGCCTACTAGGGTAAAAGAGATCATGCCCCCAAAGTCGCGCATCTGGCTTTTGGCTACCTGATGGTTGGGATGATCTTCAAAGCCTGGCCAATAGACCTTGGCTACCTTGGGATGATTTCGTAAGTATTCAGCGATCACTTTTCCATTTTGGCAGTGACGCTCCATGCGAAGGTGAAGCGTTTTGATGCCGCGAAGCACCAAGAAACAATCCTGAGGTCCAGGAGTCGCCCCACAGGCGTTTTGCAAGAAGACCAAGCGAGAAGCAAGCTCATCGTCATTTACGATCAAGGCTCCCATCACGACATCAGAGTGCCCACCCAGGTACTTGGTCACCGAATGCATCACGATATCTGCCCCCAGGTCGAGTGGATTCTGTAGATAAGGAGAAGCGAAGGTATTGTCCACCGCCAAAAGCAAGCCGTGCTTCTTGGAGAAAGCCGCCATGGCCTTCAGGTCGATGATGTTCATCATCGGGTTGGTAGGAGTCTCCACCCAAACCATCTTGGTACGCTCGTTGACTAGGGAAGAAAGGGCCTCGGGATCGGCCATGGATACAAAATGAAATTTGATGCCGTAGCGCTCGAACACCTTGGTAAACAAGCGGTAACTACCGCCATACAAGTCATTTGTCGAGATGATCTCATCTCCTGGGTTAAATAACTTGATGACCGAATCGATGGCGCCAAGGCCAGAAGAGAAGCAAATTCCGTGTTTCCCATTTTCCAAAGCTGCCAAACTCTGCTGCAAAGCGGTACGGGTAGGATTGTGTGTTCGGCTGTATTCGTAACCCAGATGGTCTCCAGGAGATTTTTGAACGTAGGTAGAAGTCTGAAAGATGGGAGTCATGATGGCTCCTGTGGAAGGATCCGGGGCTACTCCCGCGTGAATGGCTTTGGTACCAAATTTCATCTAAAGTGGATTTAGGAGGGTTGGGTTTACATAGAATTCAAAACCTATTTTGGATAAATGAATGCAATTCCAATACTAGGTGCTAAACTTGCTGGCTTTTACTTCAAAAGCGAGTCAAAGATGACAAAAAAGGACAGCATTTTCAAGGACTTGGTGCGCTACTTCCGAAGCCATCCCAGCACAACGCTCGGCTGGATTTGGGTCAGCTTTGTCCCACTGCTGGGTTCGCTTTTGCTCAGCACTCGCTACCAGGAACTGGAACAAATTACGGTGACAGGAATTGGAGATCATATCCTGCTGATCCTAATTCTGGCCCTGCTAGTTGGGCTCGCTTTTCTCCCCACCACGCTCACGGCACTAGCCTCAGGCTTCTTTTGGGGATGGGCCGTATTTCCCCATCTGGTGATTGCCTACCTCCTAGCAAATGTGTTGGGCTACTCCTTGGGCAAGTGGCTCAATGCGGATTTCCGTACCCTCCTCTATGCACGTCATCCTGGCTTGAAAGAGGAAATAGAGCGGAGAACAGACCAGCCTGCCGGACTCGTCTTCTTTGTACGCATCAGCCCGGTGATTCCTTTCGCGATTTCCAATTTCCTATTTGCCTCCTTGGGGATCCCTTTGCAACAAATCATCCGCTATGGACTTCCAGGAATGCTTCCGAGAACCATCCTGGCTTTTGCCACTGGGAAGGCAGCGAATACATTCTTGGATGCCCAAGCAACGTTGCAAGATCCAGAGCAGTGGTTGGCTATTGGCATCCTACTGGTCGGAAGTATCTGGGGAATTTGGCATTTCTGGAACAAGAAAAAAAGCTAGTTTGGATCACTCAAAAATCGAATCTTAGCCTAACTAAATCTACGAGTTATGATTTTATCCGTTCACCCCAAGTTGCCCATGCGCAACAAAGCGGTTACCCAGGCCTATTACGTGGAGCAACTGGGATTTCAACTCGTGGGCACACAGGACTACCCGGAATACCTAATGGTAAAAAAGGATGCGATTGAACTCCATTTTTTCCTGTTTCCTGGACTGGATCCCCTACAAAACTACGGACAGATCTACCTCAGAACGGATGCTATTGATAGCCTCTACCAGTACTTTTTGGAGCGTAAGGTGGCGATCCACCCGAATGGACCTTTGGAAACTAAGTCCTGGGGCATGCGGGAATTTTCCCTCCTCGATCCTGACCACAACCTGCTTACTTTTGGGCAGATGCTACCCTAACTAGTTTACCTATTCCACCCAAAGGGTTCTACTTTCCTTGAAGGATGGCGTTATTTGGGCTTTTACAAGAAAAAAGCCGTAACGCGGGATCACCCAAGAGAATCAATTGTACCAAGTGAGCCTGGTATTCGGGACGCTGCCCATAGCGATCCGTAAACTCTCGTTCTGCCTTCAGGAGAATCTCGCCGAGCGTCGGCGAGCAAGAAGATTCGTCCCAGTCAAAGAGCCCTAGATACAGCAATTCGCTGGAGCGCTTGAGCAAAATGTCCACTCCCACGCTAGAATTAGAAAGTACTGCAATTGCTCCTTTCTTTGGAGTGATTAGCCAATCCTCCCCTTGGCTGTAGCTCGGACCAAAGGCATTCCCGTATTCACAGCCATTTATGAGCAGTAAGGGATAGGCGCCACCATTGGCATAGCCCAAGCTGGGGTCAGACACATAGCCAAAATCCAGTTCGTTGTACCCCATGGATCCATGTCCAAAGTAAGTGAGCAGCGCCAAACCGGCATTGATTTCATTTTTCAAATCCAAGTGCTGTACCTCAGCCGAAAGCCCCTTCACCTTAGTGATCACTTCCACTTCTGAAATTCCATTTTTTGCTACAGTGGCAAATTCATCCATAAAACTACGGTGCCGCTCGATTTCTACGGGATTCATTCCGCCAACCAGGTGGAGCACCTTTGGCGTACCGGAAGTTTCCAAAACCTCTTTATCCTTGACTTTATCCAAGTAATCGGCGAGCTCTTGCGCATTTTTGGCTGGGATTCTCCCCACTGCCATCGCTGGTAGAGCAGGATCCTCCAAATTCAATTCCCTTACAAACTGGGAGTCTGATGGCGGGAATCCTCCTGTAGGAACAAGGTCTTGGAAAGCAAATGCCTGCGGTGCGTTTCGCTGGAAAACCGCAGTATCCTTTTGCCTGATTTGGGAAGATGGAACTAGTGCACGGCCAGCAAGGAGTAAGTACTTGGGTTGGTGTTTCGGCCAGTAGGATTGCAAAAATGCATGCAGGGCCAAGGGAGTTTTTTCACCAAAGGCAAATTGATCGTACAAGTCCTCCATACGAAGCACCAAGGTGGAGTAACTCCCACCTGCCTCGGTGGCACGGTATGCAGCATATGCTAAGAGTGGGTTTGGGTAAGATTGGCTCGGTTGCTCAAGCAGCCCATGCCCCACAATCAGGTAGTTGGCGGGCAGGCTAGCGAAATCTCGAAAGCGTACCGCATGCAGCGCATCAACTGTAAATCGACGAGGAACAGGTCCTGTATTCGCATTAGTTTTGGGCAGCAGGTAGGTAAGTCGAGCAAAAGCCAGCGAGAAATAATCTCCTTCACGGGCAGGATCTACAGCCAAATGGAGCTTGAGCTTTCCATCTTTGAAATCCTCTTGCTGAAGGACCAGGAACTGCCTGTACGATTCATACCCAGAAAATTGAGGACTCGGCAGTGCACGAAGGACCTTAGAAGAAGTTCCAATCCAAAGTAAGGGTAAATGCTCCATAGTCGAGCGCCCAACCCAGCCCAGTTCGAGTGAAATAGATTGGGAATCCCCTTTTGTAAAGTCAGCATCCAGTTGGAACTCCAGATTCCTACTGGATGCAATCACAGAACTCATCCAACCCTGCCCCTCCTTAGGTGTTGATGCGCGCAGCCCCCATCGTGCCATTTCTCCCATGGAATACTCCTCCGCAAACACCTGGAGTTTTACTTCTTCAAACTGATCCGAAATAGGAATAGCAGCCCGGAGGTCCATTCGCTTTCCTCGCTCTCCAGGGGTATAAACTAGGAAAAAGGCAGTCGTATCTGAATAGGTGTTGGTGTATGGATTTGGAATTGCAATCCCTGAATCCCTCCACTCCTCGTTTCTTTTCCCCAAAAAATCCAGGTAATCCTCCGGATCCAGGCTCCCATCCTGCTCACCAGCTACTTGAAGAGCCACTTCCCTTCCTCGGTGGTAGAGCCGAAAGCATCGAGGATCTTTCCCTTCAAGTTGAATTCCAGCTGCCTCCATACTTGCAGGGTAAATCCGGTAGATTCCATCGGTAGCAGTTTGAATTTTGTAATAGGTCTGGCCATAGCGGTACCAGACCGAATCTTGGGCCATGGAAATACTGCACAGGCCACAACCTAGGAGAATAAGAACGATGGGGTTTCTCATGAAAAAATGGGGAAGTTGAGCCGAGCTCAGAATTAAAAAAATAGAATAGGATTATCCGAAATCTCACTAGTAGCTTAAAGCATACCTGAATTTCTGCGGATAATCGTCGACATAGCTCAACCTGCAGGCAGACGATAGACCTCGGTCTACAGGCTGTCCACAGACCACAGCTCACCTAAATGAACCTCAAACTGTACGGAACTCGAACTCAAAAAATGTACATTTTCGGTCACTTCCCTGTCCTAAAGTTGAACAACGTAGGAGTCCCGAAAACCTAAAAAAGTACCGGTGCTAAAATTTTTTATTTTTTTACAGCTATTGAAATTACATGAATTCACCTCATTATCAATGGATTAATTGGTTTTTGTGGAAATTATTTTTTCTTGAATACCTAGAATTAGGTTATACAAGGTACTCTACTTAAAACTTGGTATTACTTTTTCTTAGAGTAGACCGAGGAAGGCGAATCTACCCCTTCCCAAAGAAGCTAGTTACCACAGTCATGAATCAAACCAACACCCAAGTACAAATGCGCAAAGGACTCCTGGAGTACTGCGTATTGCACATCATTTCCAGGGGGGAAGTCTACACCTCTGACCTGATTGAAGAACTCACCCAAGCGCAGATGATCGTCGTAGAGGGCACCCTGTATCCCCTACTCAACCGACTCAAATCGGCTGCATTAGTTAGCTACCGCTGGGTAGAATCGGAGGCTGGCCCTCCTCGAAAATACTATTCCATTACGGAAGAGGGACAGGCTACCTTGAAGAGCCTAGCCGAAACTTGGAAGGCCTTGGTGCAATCCATCAATCAAATCACCAAAAAGAAGTAATCCCTTCGTCGACCTACGCATGAAAAAGACATTGAGCATCAACATCAGCGGTATTTTATTCCACATCGAAGAAGATGGATACGATACCCTCAAAAACTACCTAGAAAGCATCAATACTCACTTTTCCGGGTACCCTGATAGCAAGGAAATAGTTTCCGATATCGAAAATCGCATCGCGGAAATATTCCTTTCCTACCTCAAAAACAACAATCAGGTGATTACCGCAGAGAATGTCACCCGCCTCATTGAAAAAATGGGAACCATTGCGGACTTCAGTTCCTTGGAGGAGAAGGAAGAAGCAGAGGAAGTGGTAGATCCTGCAAGCGATGATTTTTACAAATACGTGACACCACCCAATACTGCAGATGGTGGCTACAAAAAGCTCATGCGGATGGAGCACAAGAAAATCTTGGGCGGGGTCTGCGCAGGGATCGCACATTACTTCGCCATCGATGCCCTTTGGATTCGATTGATTGCAATCCTCCTTCTTTTTAGCGGAAACATCAATTTCAAGATTTTTGATTTCAATCCTTTTGGCTGGATGGACATCAACTTTGGATTTGCAGGAATAGCTGTGGTCGCCTACATCGTCTTGTGGGTGATTCTTCCAGTGTCCTACGCCAATGAAGAAAATAAGGAAATCAAAAAACTATTTCGAAATCCAGACGACAAAGCGCTAGGTGGAGTAGCCAGCGGATTAGCAGCGTACTTCGGAATCAAGGTACTCTATGTTCGGTTGGCTTTTGTCATCCTGACTATTGCAGGTGGGTCTGGCATAGTGATTTACCTGATTCTATGGATTATTACCCCATTGGCGAGTTCAATCACAGAACGTATCAAAATGAAGGGGGGCGAAATCACCTTAGATAGCATCGATTCCACGCTCAAGGAAACCATAAATCCAGCTCCACCAACGCTGGATTCTACTGTAAAAAATACAGTCATGATACTAATGAAACCTATTCAATTATTAGGACAGGTGATCGAAGCCTTAATTTCTGCACTCGGATCCTTAGGCAAATTTCTACTTACCCTATTACGCCTCTTTTTTGGTGTTGTTATTTTCTTTTTCGGCATGGTACTGGTCGGCGCACCGTTGGTAACCTTTACGCTGTACCTCGGAATCATAGACCCCATGTATTACGGTACAGTGGATGCATTCCCCTTGGACATGTTTACCGAATTAGTTCCTTTAGGACTAGCAGCTGCTGGCCTCGGAGTTCTTGCGATACCTGGGATTTTGATCCTAATGCTCGGATTGAGTGTCCTCTCCAAGAAAAATCTAGTAGGTAGCAAATTTGCATTAACTGTACTCGCGCTATGGCTGATGTGCATTGCTACCCTAGGATTTCAAATTCCACGCGTCATCGCCAAGTTCAAAGAAGAAGAACGCGTGATTACCAACACCCCAATCACCTTGGGTCCAGGTGTACTCTTCTTAACCGTAGAAGGTGGGGAATGGGAAGAGTTTTACCAAAATGCCGTTCTTGAACTTAAAGGCACCGAAGACAGTGTCCTTACCCTAAATCAAGAATATTTCTCAAGAGGCCAAACCAAGAAAGAAGCACAGGAAAACATCAAAAAGATCGCTTATAGCTATGCTGTAAAGGATTCCGTCATCACCTTTGAACGGGGATTTGACATGAAAACCTTGGGTGCTTTCCGAGACCAAAAACTAAACCTCACCTTGGAGATCCCATACAACAAACCGTTTACAATGGACGATAGCCTATTAGACATCCTCGAAAACACATTGTATAAAAATGGCTACGAATGGGAGGATGTCCGTCCAGAAGCAGTTGTCGGCTTCCCACCAACGGCAGCGCGGTCCGTTGGAGACGCGCATCCGCG
>CAJBER010000068.1 GCA_903952135.1 uncultured Algoriphagus sp. | reverse complement strand
CGGGAAGCTTTGAAGGTAGCCATGGTGTAGACTGGCTCCTTGGATTGCTCTTCATCGAGCATACTCAGCAAGTCATCCTGTGCTGTTACACCCTTCCAAGGACTTGTCCCTAGGAAAAGGAGTATAAAAAGAACGCTTGCCGGAAGGCAGCGTTGGATGTACAAAGACCTGATCATAGGGTTACTTTTAGGGTAGTTCCTTCAAGTAAAGTCACGTAAGTTTTCAGTCCACGTGAACCCGTAGAGTTAAGCCCCTTCCCTGCTGTATCGAATCTGGCACCATGTGCAGCGCAGTAAAATTCTCCCGAATTAAAAACTACTTGTCTCCTTCCTTCGTGGGAACATACCTGCGTCACTGCAGCAAATGCAGTAGCACTTACCCGAGCGATCACGATTCCACTCACCACCGCGTAATTGCCCACCGTATTCAGTTTGGTATAGGCAGCCGAGTTCAGATCTAGGATCAACTCATTTCCAGTCACTCCCGTAGGGTTGGTTGGGTCCATACTTTCGTTGACGCAGCTACTCAAGCCTGAGGCAGCACAATAGACTGCAAAAAGAGAAGCTCCCTTTAGCCCTAGGCTCTTGAGAAACTCCATACGGTTCATTTTTTCATTCATCGGAAAAAAAGGTTTAGATAGGATTCAAAATTAAATTGGGCACTCTTTACAGGTTCTTAGTGGATTCTTAAGATTGGATTAAAATTACCAAACAACTAATTATTTAGCCGATAATGGAATCTACCAACCTACCAAAAGGTTAAACGCATCACTAAAGAAAAGAGATATAATTTCCTTACTTAAAAAAAGAGGGTTTTGTGGCTCTGAGGCCACTTGGATCAATTGCCCTGCTTTTTTGTCAAATCAAGGGCGAAGTTGGAATTGATGATCAATCCGTTGTTGTGTTGAAAACCATTTTTACCATTGATCAGCCTTCCGTACTGCAGGGTTTGGTTGAGGTAGCCTCCTTCCAATCTGAAGTTTTTAGAAAAACGGTATCCTAGTAATACGCCAATTCGGTTTTGATCGAAAACATTGGCATTTACATTTTTTCCGAAGCCAACAAATACCTCGTCATAAACTGCCAAATAGGGAGTTTTATCCTGGATTTCATTCCCCTTCAAGGGTACCTGCATCCGAACTAGGTACCGCATGCGATGAAGCAAAGGAAACTCCTCTTCACGCGTCGAATTGGCTGAAGCATATTTTCCTACAAAGCGCTGCTCCAGCATAAAGCGATGCGAAAAGTCAACCTTTCCTACTTTTTGAGAAAGTTGAGCCATCTGGAAAATCCGGTGTTCGGTAAATTGCTTCCCAAACCCGTTTAACGAATATTCTCCATAAGGAAAAGTCTCAATCCAACCATAACCGACTCTCACTTGGACGGATGGATGTAGTGTGTAGTTCAATCCAATTCGCAACAAACTTTGCTGCCAATAGCTGATTACCTCGTTTCTCCGAAATTGATATTCTGTATGAAGCCCAAATTTATTGGAGAGCTTGAAGGTTCCAAAATAGGTATACCAGCCAATTTGATTGGAGGTGTTTAGCCGGTTGTTTTGGCCAAAAGAAGGCGGTGGAGCTAGGAAAAAAAATAAGATCACCGCAAAGAGATAGTGTTTACAAGTCATTTTCTGGAAATGGGTTTGTACTACCGAGAGCCAGGAGATGAATAGAATCTACTTCCATTCATCTGCCTAGCTTCGATAGGTTGTAATTAATCAACCAACTATACTTATGATCTTGCTTTTCGCGCGGCCAGCGCATGATCCGATGCAGGCTGGTGCTTTTCCAAGCCAATAATCTGTACCATTCCCCCATTTTCAATGTACTCGT
This sequence comes from uncultured Algoriphagus sp., assembly GCA_903952135.1. Classification (GTDB taxonomy): domain Bacteria; phylum Bacteroidota; class Bacteroidia; order Cytophagales; family Cyclobacteriaceae; genus Algoriphagus. Next base: position 3,428 of record CAJBER010000068.1, on the reverse strand, counting down.
GTTCAAAACGGTGTAAGTTTTCCATCACCGAATGATCAACCAACTTGGTATTTTTCAAATCTATTGTCACATTAAAACCCGATGGGATCTCTTCCAATTTTCGTTTGATTCCCAAGTAGTTGGAAAAAATAGCTGCCTTATCGATTTCAACAAGGTATTGATTATTGTTGAAGGACACTTGTGTAGGAGCTTTGAAAAAAGATGAGATTGGAGTTCCACTAATCAAATGGAGAATCATTTTTAAGGCCACCCCAGCCGCTATTCCAACCAATAGATCCTCTACAAGCGTAAAAACGATCGTAATCAAGAAAATTGCAAGTTGCTCTTTTCCAATACGGAAGGTGTTAATAAATTCCTTGGGATGGGCCAACTTAATTCCTACTGTTATCAACATTGCGGCAAGTGCTGAATTTGGAATCATTTCGATTACCGGAGTAGCCACCAACACAAAAACCAATAAAAAGACGCCATGGAAGAAATTAGCCCAACGGGTCTTGGCTCCTTGGTTGACATTCGCAGAACTTCTAGCCACCTCCGAAATCATCGGCAATCCGCCCAAAAATGCACTTACCGTATTTCCTACACCCACAGCAATCAGATCCTTGTTAGTGTTTGATTTTCGCCGAAAAGGATCAGCCAAGTCAATGGCCTTCACCGTCAGCAAGGACTCCAATGAACCTACCAAGGCAAACATGATCACGTATTTAATGAAAACTCCAGTTTGAAATACCCCTGAAAAATCAGCGTTAAATGAGATACTGTCCATCAAATTGCCAATATGCAATAATGCATAAGGAGGCTCTGTATGAGCAAAATCCATAGCCAACTCCGAAGGAATGGCCACTAGCAAGACCATCAGCGGCGCAGGAATTTTCCCTAAAACAAAACCTTTTAAGTAAGGCCATCCCAACATAATCGCAAGGCTATATGCACCAATTAGCGTAGCTCTAGGATCAAAATTGGCAAAAAAAGTAGGAATAGACGTAATCATGGCTACAGTACTCATCCCCTTGTATAAATCCGGATTTACATCCAAGAACACGGGGATCTGCTTTACAATGATGATGATTCCAATCGCTGCAAGCATCCCATGAATGGCAGAAAGGGGAAATACATCCACCAGCTTTCCAAATTTAAATAGCCCAAACAGAACCTGGACTAGTCCTGCTACTACCATAGCGCCCAAAGCTAGCTTCCAACCCATTTCTCCTCCCCCAAAGGCAGCAACTGCACCTGCCACCACTACAATCAGCCCAGCAGCTGGACCTTTAACGGTCAAGCGCGAACCAGAAATTACACTCACTAAGATCCCGCCAATGATCGCTGTTACGAGACCCATAATAGGGGGGAAATCAGAGGCTTTGGCAATCCCCAAACTCAGGGGCATCGCTAATAAAAATACTACAAACCCTGCCATTGCATCGGCAGCGAAATTTTCTTTTAAGCCGGCCCAACCGTCTTTAGGCGTATGTGTTTTTGTTGTTGTTTTCATCTATTTTGAAGGGTTTTACCCCCATCTAAAGTCTAAAATTGATTTTTTAAGCCTCCTTTTTAGGTGTTAAAGTTTGAAAGTCAGGTAAAGTGCCGTCAGGGACTGTACCAAAAAAGAGTCGTGCATAGATTCGTATGGCCGCTACCCCCTCCATCACAAAGGCCAAAGCTGCTAGAGTTGCGAGCACAAATTGATCTTCATGGATGTGACTGAAAAGCAAATCTTCTCCAATGAAAGTGGGGGAAATCGGGAATCCGATGAGGCCTAAGACTGCCAATAGAAAAAGAAATGCTAAAAGTGGATGTTGCCTAACATAGCCTTGATAGCCATACAAGCCAAGATCCCCATACCGTTGGGTCATCCAATGGATCAAGAACCAGCCTAGAGTACCAAAGAAAACCACCCCACTGAGGTAAATCCCAATTTCAGTGAGGGCAAAATTTTCATTTTCAGCTATAGCAAGTACCATCCAAAAATGGTTCATCCACAATAGGGTCCAAGCCAATCGAATCGACCTGCGCTCAGTAAAGGATTTCAAAACCATCATTAAGGATAGAAAAGCAAATCCTACTGGTAAAATTTGATGAAGCCAGGTAGGAAGTACATAACCTTCCACTAATAAGTAGACCCCAATTGCATAGCTTGGAATGAAGTAAAGAAGAAGTGTTCGGTAACGCAGAAAATCAAGGTTATGTCCCAACTTCTTTAAGGGTCGGAATATTAATCCTTGAACTACTCGATCTAGGTTCCACTCTTTCAGACTCCAAACATAGACCGAAAGGTAAAGTCGGTTTTTCCAGGTACTTCCATCCTTTTTTTCTTTAGGAACAAATCCATAAAACTGTTCCCGAATCAGGTAGCTGACTACCGAAGGGGAAACAAGCAATTGGTAGGTTCGTAGAAACGCATTTCCAGCAAAATGGACCAATGCTAACAGTTCCAAGCCTGCAGCCACCTCAATAAACATGATCCCGATTTGAGTGAGGGAAGCATATCCAATTTGAGTTTTTACGGAAGTTTGTACGCGTGCTATAGTCGTAGACATCACGGCCGTGATTAGACCTATGGCACCGATTAAGATTCGAACGAGTAGCTGATTTTCCCAAAATGGATAGGTCCGCAGCAATAGGAAAACCCCCAAATGCACCGAAAGCGATCCATAGAAAATCGCAGAAGAGGGCGTAGGTCCTTCCATGGCACGCGGCAACCAAGTTGAGAAAGGAAATTGAGCGGATTTCGCAGCTGCTGCCAGAAGTAGCATCAAGCCGATGAAGAGGGCAATTCCCGAATGACCGAGTTGCTGGTCCACTACCCGTTCCGCATCGGTCAAATCAAGGAAAGTCACGTTGGCATGCCAAAGGTGATGGCTTGCCCACATCGCCAAAATCAATCCCACATCCCCTATTCGGTAAATGGAAAATACTTTGATCGCATTTCGAGAAGGGAGCAGATTTTTGCGGTAAAAAGCCACCAACAAAAAGGAGGATAATCCCAATACTTCCCAACCCACAAAAAGGGTTTCGAAATTTCCTGCCAGAATGGTCAGGTTAAAACCCAAATAAAAGAAGAGTACCGTATTGAAAAACCGCTTGTATCCGGGTTCACGGTGCAAATAATACCTACTGTAAAAGGTAATTAGGAAGGTAAGCATAGCACCTACGATTAAGTAAACGGCGCTGATCCGATCGAAGAAAAAGTCAATCAAAAACTCAAAATGCTCATTTTTGAAGAGAATGATTTCTTTGAGATTGAGGTCCTTTCCTCCCTGCAACACCCAAAACACCAGAAAAACCAAGGTTACCAACAGGTTGATTCCTGCGGTATAAAAGGCGACCCGAGAAAGCCAGGTTTCTTTCCGTTCTGGAACAGCCAAACTAATCAAAAAGCCAAGGAGGGGTATCCCAATCATCAGCTGAATCCAATTTGAAAGTTCCAT
>CAJBER010000067.1 GCA_903952135.1 uncultured Algoriphagus sp. | reverse complement strand
TGGATGCCGATAAGCAGGTGTACTTCAAGAACCTGGAGGCACCTGTGGGTTTGAACAAACTTGAACCAAAATAATTGCAAAGAGGCTCCGCAATGCGGGGCCTCTTTGTTTTTCTTTCCATGCAACTCGTAGTTGAGTCTTTGGAATTTTAAACCCTAGCCTGCTAATTGTGTTAGTATAAAAAATCAATCGATGCTTTTTAGTTCTACTGACTCCTTTTCTGCAATCTGGCAGACCCTTCTCCATGAGTTGCATCGAGGTGCCCTAGATCCCAAGCATCCCTTTCGGTACCTGACGGTGGCCACGGTTGGCGAGCAGTTTCCGCAGGTCCGAACGGTTGTCATGCGTCAATTCACAGCTGACTTGGAATTCCTAGCGTACACCGATGTTCGGTCCTCCAAAGTGCGGGAGCTGCTAGAAGTGCCTCGGGTAAGTTTACTTTTTTACCATCCCAAAAAACAGGTGCAAGTACGGGTCAAAGCCCTGGCCACAATTCATGTGGAGGATGAGCTTGCACAGGAGCATTGGAAGCGAGTTCCAGATAAGAGGAGGTCCGAATACCAGAGTAAACTTGATCCTGCGACGCGAATTGCAGCACCTGCAGCGGGTTGGGAGTCATCCTCGGAGCATTCCTATTTTTCAGTGTTGAAATTTTCACCACTTTCCATAGAAGCGCTTCAATTGGCAAGAGAAGGACATTTACGGATCCAATATGACTTGGCTTCTGGTTGGCAGGGTGTTTGGTTGGTGCCGTAAGGGCAAAAAAAAGTCCCGAGGATTTTGGGACTTTAAAAAGAGTTACACCTTCATGATGTCGACTTCCTTCTTGCTGAGGAGCTCGTCGATTTTTGCGGAGTAGGCATCGGTGAATTTTTGGACTTGGTCTTCGGCACGTTTGACGGCATCCTCAGAAGCACCTTCCTTTTGCAGTTTGCGTAAAGATTCATTGGTATCCTTTCGTACAGTTCGAATGGAGATTTTTCCTGTTTCGCATTCTCCTTTCGCATTTTTCACGAGCTGAAGTCTTCGCTCCTCGGTCAATGCGGGGATGGTCAAAATGATGATTTCCCCGTTGTTTTGTGGGGCTAGTCCTAGGTCGGAGTTGATGATGGCCTTTTCAATTTCGGAGATGAGGTTACGCTCAAAAGGCTTGATGGCAAGTGTTCTCGCGTCCGGAGTAGTCACGGAAGATACTTGAGAAAGTGGAGTTGGAGATCCGTAGTAGTTTACAAATACCCCATCCAGTAGGTTGGGCATGGCTTTTCCGGCGCGGATCTTCACCAATTCGGCAGCAGTATGGTCTACTGCTTTTTGCATCAATTCCTTGGCTTCGTCAAGGTACAATTCGATTTCTTCCATGGGTTGGATTCAGTTTATACAGTGATCAGAGTTCCTATTTGCTCCCCATTAACCAGTTTGGTTAGGTTCTCGGTTTTATTCATGTCAAACACGATGATGGGAAGGTTGTTTTCTTGACAAAGGGTGAAAGCCGTCATGTCCATGACATTGAGGCTTTTCTCATACACCTCGGTAAAGGAAATGTTCTGGTACTTGGTAGCGGTTGGGTCCTTTTCAGGGTCCGCGGTATACACACCATCTACACGAGTACCTTTAAGCACCACATCGGATTCAATTTCAATAGCTCTCAATGCTGCGGTAGAATCTGTAGTAAAATAAGGATTGCCAATTCCGGCGCCAAAAATGACGATTCTTCCTTTTTCTAGGTGTCGAATCGCTCTTCTGCGAATGAAAGGTTCGCACACACTTTCAATTTTGATTCCAGACATCAGTCGGGTAAACAATCCAATTTGCTCAAGGGCACTTTGCAGGGCCATGGCATTGATCAGAGTGGCAAGCATGCCCATGTAATCCCCTTGAACGCGGTCGATTCCAGACTTTTCTGCTTGCACTCCTCTAAAAATATTACCTCCTCCAATGACAATGGCGATCTCTACGCCCATGTCCTTTACTTTTTTAATTTCTTCCGCGTATTGCTGCAAGATTGCTGGATCGATGCCGTATTTTTTTTCGCCCATCAGTGATTCTCCGCTGAGCTTGAGCAGGATGCGTTTGTATTTCATGGATTGGTAGGTAAATGCTTGGGTAAATTTAGGGTTGCCAACGCTGAAAAACTGATTAATCCATCAATTTTCTGACCGCTGCTCGGCTGAATCATTCATTCAACCTAGCAAATATACTTTCTTCCCTTTAGAAATTTGCGCCTCTCCTAAAAATGAGGGCAGATTCTCTTCTTTCTTTTGAAAAATTCTTGGGGAGAAGGGGGCTTCAAACTTAGAATTGAATCAGGACCTGGTTTTTTTCGACAGATTGCTTGAGGGAGACTTTGACCTCCTTCACCACTCCGTCACCTGGAGATTTGATGCTATTTTCCATTTTCATGGCTTCTAGAATCAACAAGACATCTCCTTTTTGAACTTGGTCACCTGGAGCTACTTTCAGGTCCAAAATCAACCCAGGCATTGGGGCTTTGATTTCTTTCAGGTTACCAGCTCCAGTTGCATTCATTCCCATTTGCTCCAGCAATAAATCAAATCGATCCTTCAACTGAATCGTCGTAGTTCGGTGTCCCAATCGGATTTGCATTGTTTTTGCCTCGAGATCTAAATCCAGTAGTTCCGCTTCCAAAGATTGAGCCCCTTGAATCAGATGGATTTTTCGGTCTCCCATCCATTTGAGGTCCCAAGTGAGGGCTTGCTGGTTGACGAGCGTTTCGTCTGCATTTTTTTCTACCGAATAGGTAGTGTCTTGAAGGATTACTGAAAACATTCTTGCTAATTTGTTTTCTAAACATTGAGTGCCTGTTCCAGGCACTTGCGAATTTCTTCAAATATGACTCAAAAACCGCTTTGTCCAAAAATTAATTTCAACACCTTCCTTCTTTCGTTTTTGCTACTTGCCTTGATGGGAGGTTTGGCAGGCTGTAAATCCACCTCTGGAATAGTTGCAGATGGGGATGGGGTGTGGGATACCCTTGCAGTGGAGGAAGAAGATTTTTGGATGGAGGAGGAGGCGCTGCCCTACCAAGCAGCGGCCACCCGCAGCATGGATCTGCTCCACATGAAATTGCAACTTAATTTTGATTGGAAAAGTCAACAGGTTAAAGGTTTGGCCCAACTATTCCTAACTCCTTATTTCTATCCTCAAAAAATGGTTGTTTTGGATGCCCAAGATTTTGAGGTGGAATCGGTAGCAATAAGTAGGGGGACCGACTATTTTGAGGAGCTAAATTACCGCTATGATGGGAAGAAATTGCAGGTGAATTTACCAGAAGAATTGGTTCCAGGGGACACGGTGGAACTTGTGATCTACTATGTAGCCTTTCCAGAAAGAAACTCAGGAGAAGGGTCCGCGGCAATCACCGACACAAAAGGGCTGTATTTTATCGATCCCTTGGACACGATCCCAGGCAAGCCAACGATGCTTTGGACTCAGGGAGAGACGCAGCACTCGAGCAAGTGGTTCCCAACGATTGACCGGCCCAACGAGCGCCTCACGCACGACATTTGGCTGACCGTGCCTGATAGCCTAGTATCCATCAGCAATGGGCGCCTTATCCAAGAGAGATCCTTGGGAAATGGTATGCGGGAAGATTATTGGAAAATGGATCTTCCCCATGCACCGTACTTGGTGGCGATTGCGGTGGGTGATTTTGCCAAAGTGACGGCTTCCCACGGGGATTTGCCCTTGGGATATTATGTAGAAAAAGGATTTGAAAAAGGTGCGGCGAAGGTTTTTGCATCTACCCCGGAAATGATCAGTTATTTTGAAACGAGACTGGGAGTTCCTTTTCCTTGGCAAAAATACGATCAGATTGTGGTTCGGGATTTTGTGTCTGGCGCCATGGAAAATACGACGGCATCCATTTTCATGGAAGAATTGCTCTTGGATGAGCGCGAGGCATTGGATTCTGAATGGGATTACATCATTGCCCACGAACTCTTTCACCAGTGGTTTGGGGACTTGGTTACAGCCGAATCCTGGTCCAATCTCACCTTGAATGAGGCCTTTGCGAATTACAGCGAATACTTGTGGAATGAAAAGCGCTACGGTCAAGATCAGGCGGACTTGAAGTTGGTGGTGGAGAAGGAAGGCTATTTTGCGGAAGCGGATGCTGAGCCGAAGGAGTTGATTCGATTCAATTATGCGGATGCCGAGGACTTGTTTGATGCGCACAGTTACAATAAAGGCGGGTTGGTCCTGCACATGTTGCGCCGTGAGTTGGGTGATGCTGCTTTTTTCAAAGGACTTAATCTGTATTTGACTCAACATGCTTTTCAAGCAGTGGAGGCACACGATTTACGACTAGCTATGGAGCGGGTAAGCGGTCGGGATTTGAATTGGTTTTTTAACCAATGGTTTTTTGCCAAAGGGCATCCAGAGTTGGCGATTGAAGTAGATTATTCTCAGCCGGAAAATTTATTAGTTAAGTTCTCACAAGTTCAGGCAATGTATGATACCCCGATTTTCCAACTCCCTGTTACTTTGAGTTGGTATGAGGGTGACACTAGAAAGACCAAAACAGTTCGAGTGACCGAATCGGAGCAGGAAGTGGCTTTAGAAAATGGCTACCCTATCTCCCTACTCTACGTGAATGAGGGGCAGGAATTGTTGATGAAAGGCGGTCAGGTATTGAGCAATGCCCAGTACTTGCAGCAGTTTAAGGAATCCCAATTGGGCGTGGCCCGGTTCGAGGCTTTAGATAGTTTGGCTGCTCGTGAAGCTCGTGCCGAATTAACTGAAGTATTCCCACTGGCTATTAAGGATTCCTTTGCTGCAGTTCGGGAGCGTGGACTTTCCTTATTGCAGGGGGATAGCGAATGGAAAGAAGTTTTGCCTGGATTAGAGGCGGAGGTGTACCGATTAGCAGAAGAAGATCCTGAAAACAAAGTGCGTGCGGGTGCATTGGAAGTATTGACGGGATGGAATCCTACGGCCTATAAAGGAGCCATGATGCGTTTGGCTTGGGATCCTTCTTATTTGGTAGCTGGTGCTGCCTTGATGGGTTTGGCGCTTTTGGAGGAGTCCAAGGTGGAGACTTCTTGGTTGGAGTCCTTTGAGGGAGAGTCCAATTTTCGAATCGCAGTAGCCTTGGCAGAATATTACATCACGAATAAGGTGCCTGGCAAAGGGCCTTGGTTTGAGAAGACTTTGGCAACCCTACGCGGGGAGGGCTTGTACTATTTCTTGGGCTATTACGGAAGTTATTTCTTAGAGGTAGGCGTGGAGGCTAAGGAACCTGCCATTGCCAACCTATTTAGCATTTTGGAATTTAATTCGAAGGATTACTTACGCTTAGGTGCATTTCAAGCCTTGCTAGGATTTGCGACAGAAGATGGGGTGCTTGCCAAACTAGAGGAGGCGTCTGTTAAAGAATCGTCTGAGGAATTGCAATCCTACTATGCGTATTACCTAGAAATGCTAAAAGAGGAAAATTAATTGCTTGATTTTTAAAAGATTGAGGGGTGTTTGGAGAATTTTTTTTCAATTTTCAGAAACTCACTTTGATACTTTGATAAAAGGCTATAATTTTGCAGTCCGTTAAAGTTTAAAGGGGGGAATCTCGTTGAATTTTAGCGCAGTTGGGGGAATACCAAAGCGGCCAACTGGGACGGACTGTAAATCCGTTGACTTATGTCTTCACAGGTTCGAATCCTGTTTCCCCCACGACTTGCATAAAAACAAATTTATTTTGTAGTTTTGCAGGGCAAAAAAATAACCGGGCAACCGGGAATAAGCGGGAGTAGCTCAGTTGGTAGAGCGGCAGCCTTCCAAGCTGCAGGTCGCGGGTTCGAGCCTCGTCTCCCGCTCTGTACTTTTCGAAGTACACTGCGTAGTGAAAGCCGACGTAGCTCAGGGGTAGAGTACTTCCTTGGTAAGGAAGGGGTCACGGGTTCAATTCCCGTCGTTGGCTCAACACAGAAATTATTATCTAAACATATTTTAAAACTAAAACTGAGGATTTTCAAGCATGGCAAAAGCTAATTTCGACCGTTCCAAACCGCACGTTAACGTCGGAACCATTGGACACGTAGACCATGGTAAGACCACCTTGACTGCAGCCATCACAACTGTATTGGCAAAGAAGGGTCTTTCTGAACTACGAGATTTCTCTTCTATTGACAACGCTCCAGAAGAGAAGGAAAGAGGTATTACAATTAACACCTCTCACGTAGAGTATCAAACTGAGAACAGACACTACGCACACGTAGACTGTCCTGGACACGCCGATTATGTGAAGAACATGGTTACAGGTGCTGCTCAGATGGACGGCGCTATC
>CAJBER010000066.1 GCA_903952135.1 uncultured Algoriphagus sp. | reverse complement strand
GGAACAGATTGTACGCATTGCCGTTCAAAAAAGTGGCCGCCTATCCGATGACTCACTGAGCCTTATCAAAGAGTGTGGCATCAAGTTTTACAATGGAACGGGCAAACTCAAGTCCACCTCCACCAATTTTCCGGTCGAATTCCTTTTTCTCCGAGACGACGACATCCCTGGCTATGTAGCGGATGGGGTAGCGGATCTAGGAATCGTAGGCCAAAATGAGGTAGCCGAAAAAGACAAAGAAGTCATCCTGCTCAAAAAGTTGGGCTTCTCCAAATGCAGACTAGCACTCGCCATCCCCAAAGGCACTCCCTACGAAGGAATCGACTATTTCGAGGGAAAGAATATTGCTACCTCCTACCCCAAAATCCTGGGAGATTACCTGAAAGACCAACAAATCACAGCCTCCATCCACGAGATTTCCGGTTCGGTAGAAATCGCTCCCAGCATCGGCTTAGCCGAAGGCATCTGTGATATCGTCAGTTCAGGATCTACGCTGATGATGAATGGACTCAAGGAAGTGGAAGAGGTATTTACTTCAGAAGCGGTCTTGATCGGCAATCCAAACCTGAGCGATTGGAAAAAAAGTATCGTCGACAAACTCCTTTTCCGCATCAATGCCGTGCAAACGGGCAAAAGCAATAAGTATGTCCTAATGAATGTACCCAACGCCTCCCTTCCCAAAATCATTGCCTTGATCCCGGGCATGCGTAGCCCAACTATTTTGCCGCTGGCAGAAGAAGGCTGGTCCTCGGTGCATTCGGTGTTGAGTGAAGATCAATTTTGGGAAAATATGGACGAACTACGCGCCGCCGGTGCCGAGGGCATCTTGGTCGTTCCCATCGAAAAAATGGTTATTTAAGGATACGCTAGACTTCAAAAGATGAAACTACTCGTGAACCCCAGCCCTGAGAAGTGGCAAAAGCACCTGGCTCGTCCAGCGATGCAAACCAAGAAAATTAAGAAGATCATCAAGCCCATCTTTGAAAAGGTGGCTCGAACGGGAGACAAGGCCTTGCGCAAGTTTGCCCAAGAATACGACCATGTTCACTTGGATTCCCTGCTTGCAAGTCAGGAAGAGATCCAGGCCGCAGCGGGACAACTCAGCCCAGAACTCATCCAAGCAATTGGACTAGCCAAATCCAACATTGAAAAATTCCATGCGGCTCAAGCCACGCCTGACCTGGTGATGGACGTGATGCCCGGAGTCACCTGCAGCAGAAAGAGCGTTCCCATCCAACGCGTGGGTTTGTATATCCCTGGAGGCACTGCCCCCCTATTCAGTACGGTGCTCATGCTGGGCGTCCCTGCCCAACTTGCCGGCTGCTGTGAAGTGGTACTTTGCACACCCACCAACCGCAAAGGTGAAATCCATCCCGCCATTCTGTATACTGCCCAGTTGGTCGGGATTACGAAAGTGGTGAAAATTGGAGGAGCACAAGCCATTGCAGCGCTGACCTTTGGGACGGAATCGGTTCCCAAAGTGGATAAGATTTTCGGCCCAGGCAACCAGTACGTGACCGCGGCCAAGCAGGAGGCTACCAAGTATGGAGTTGCCATTGACATGCCTGCAGGACCTTCCGAAGTGCTCGTTTATGCAGACGAGACGGC
>CAJBER010000065.1 GCA_903952135.1 uncultured Algoriphagus sp. | reverse complement strand
CTAAATATGCTACCTTAATACCCATGAAAAAGATTGGATTCTTTAGTGCACTCATTCTACCTACACTTCTCCTTTTGGGAATGCAGTGGGGTGGTCCCTTCCAATGGATGGTTCATATTTTCGTCTTTCTACTTGTTCCCTTCATGGATTATGCCATTCAAAAGGATACAGCCAATGTTCCAGCAGCCGAAGTGAGTGAAACCACGAAGGTTCAATTTTACAAGCTGATTACATTTGTATGGGTATATGTGCAATTAGCAGTGCTCATTTGGGGTTTTTATTGGGTAAGTACCCAGGATTTAACTTGGAATTCTTGGATGGCTTTTTCTTCTGGGATGGCCTTGATAACAGGAGGAATTGGTATTACTGTGGCACACGAGTTGGGCCATCGCAATGAGAAAATCGAACAAACCTATTCCAAGATTCTTTTGATGACGGTTTGCTACATGCACTTTTTTATCGAACACAACCGCGGACATCATGTACGTGTAGCTACAGCCGAAGATCCAGCCACAAGCCGCAAGGGTGAAGGATTCTATGCTTTCTGGTGGCGGTCTGTAACCCAAGGGTACCTCAGTTCCTGGGACCTAGAAAAAGTACGACTCCAAAAGAAAGGGCTAGGCTTCTGGTCACTTTCCAATCAAATGATTTGGTTTCAAGTCCTACCTCTGGTATTCGTAACCTTCTTTTTTGGCCTCTTCTCCTATTTAGGGGAAAGACTCGTTTGGGAGGTGCCTGTCTTCTTCTTTATCCAAAGTATTTTAGGATTTTCACTTTTGGAGCTAGTGAACTACTTGGAGCATTATGGAATGCAACGGAAGCGTTTGCCCTCAGGACAATATGAAAAAGTAACTCCTCTCCATTCTTGGAATGCCTCTCAATTGGTGAGTAATTTCCTCCTGTTTCAGTTGCAGCGCCATTCCGATCACCATGCATCTGCCCACAAGCGCTATCAAGTATTGGATCACAATGAGGATAGTCCCCAATTGCCTGCTGGCTATTCAGCTATGATTCTTTTGGCATGCGTTCCTCCACTTTGGTTTGCAGTGATGGATCCTCGCCTTTCAGAGTGGCAAAAAGAACGGAATCTCGAATTAGTCGAGTAAGAAGTTGTTGAAGAAACTGCTCTTCAAGGCCATCCAAATGACAAAAAATAACATTCCCCAGAATAGGTAGATTCTGTAAAAATCAGCAGTTTCCTTGTACCTGTTTTCTAAGATTTCCGTTTTTTCCAAGGTGTCAATCTGTTCGAAAATTTGGTTCAATGCCTTTCCATCAGAGGCTCTGAAAAACTGTCCACCTCCAATAGTCGAAATCTCACGCAGCGTGCTTTCGTCCAGGTAACTCTCTACCATTTGGGGTCTGCCAAAGAAATCTGTTCCGTAAGGGACCATTCCATCTTTTCCTACTGCTATGGTATAGATTTTTATATCAAATGCTGTGGCGAGCTGTGCAGCAAAAATAGGGTCAACATTTCCTGCATTGCTTTCACCATCAGACAAAAGAATCATGACCTTGGAAGGAGATTCACTGTCTTTCATTCGATTAGTACCTGCTGCAATTGCAGATCCGATTGCTGTGCCCTTGGCTGCAATCATGGAAAAATTAATCTCCTGAATCAGACTGGTGAGCAGTTCGTAATCGTTGGTTAAAGGAGAGAGTGAATAGGCTTCGCCTGAGAATACCACCATCCCAATTCGATCCCCAAATCGTCCATTAATAAAATCTACTGCTGTTTTTTTAGCAGCTTCCAAGCGGTTGGGACTAAAGTCTTGCAGATCCATGGATTCAGAAATATCCATCACCAACAAAATATCAATCCCTTCGGTGTATTGTTCCACCCGTTCATTGCTTCGTTGCGGTCTAGCCAAGGCGAGTACCACAAAAATCAGAAAGAGGAAGAAAAAGCCCGTGGGAACGAGCCGCAGATAGGTCCAAGGATTGGCCTTAGCGACGCGCTTCGGTAAGGAGAGTTCAAGAACGGGCTTCTTGAGGAACTTGATAAACTTTCGAATCAAGACCAACAAAGGAATCAACCACAGCAAATTCAAGAGTAATGGGTTTTCCCATTCGTAGGATTGGAAGGTCTCAGGCAAAAACCAAGACCAAGAAAAAAACTCAGCGAGTGCCTCTCTCATGGGTGATTTGGTTTAAGGTAGTGCGGTAATTGGCTTTGGCTACTTCTAAAAGGTAGGAGGTGGCAGCACTTGTATCTCCTTCAGCTCCTGCATAAATGATCATATCTATGCTCCGCAAGGCTTTGAATACTTCTTTGTCGTCCAATGCAGCAGCGATTTCGCTAGAAGTCCATTCTTGGATAGGTTGTGCACGAAGGTGCTCTAGGTATCCTTTCCAAAGTCCAACTACCTCATCAGCAAGAGCTTGATTGGGGTTTTGCTGTAGAGAGTCGGATAGTTTTTTCCATTTTCTTTCAAACTGTATCCAGCGAAGCTTTTCTCTATTCTTTCGGAAAAGGCGCTTGATCCGTTCGGCAAAAACAAAGAAGAGAATACCGAAAAAGAGAACAATCCCTCCAATAATAGCACTAAAAACATACCAATTGAAGGGTTTGTCCAAAGTTTGATAGACGTTATTCTCCCTGAATTGCAATTGCTCGGGTATGGAATCCAAATTGAGCTTCAATTTGAGTTCAGCGTCTGTCGTGTAATGTGTGATGCTATCGTATCGATTGAGTTCAAATACGGGCAAAGCCAGATAGGAAGAGGGCTCTAGTGAAAAATTGGAAAGAAAATACACAGCACTATCTTGTGTAATGCCTTCTGTAGTAGCTGAAACAAATGTTTTTTTCTCCAAAAAGACAAAAGGTGAGAAGTCATAAGTGGAGTCTGGGAATAGGAGTTGAGCGGCTTGGGGATAGCTTGCCTTGAGCACATAGCCAACTCGCTCACCCAATTGAGCGGAATCCTTGGTGAAATAGCCCTTCACCTGCACTTGTTGTGCAGAAATGGGAATCGAAACAGCTAGCAGAAAAAGAAAAAGAAGGATTCTACCCACGTTTCATTCGTTTATTTCGGTACTTAAATAAATCAATCAACGGAATCACAATGTCTTGTCTGGAATCGATAGCTAGGTAATTGATTTGATTTTTTTTGCAGATTTCCTTCAAATGGGCTCGTTCACTGGTAAAGGTTTCTGCAATTTTTTTAGAAAAGCTTCCAAAAGCAGTATTTATCCAAGTAGTTCTCCCACGTTCCTTATCAAAGATGGGCACAATCCCCAAGGTAGGCAAGGCTGCTTCCCGAGGATCTGTCAATTGGATCGCCACCACATCGTGCCGCTCTGCAAGAGCTCGAAAGGAGCGCTCGTAATCCTGATCAATAAAGTCAGAAATTACAATTAGAATACTTCGTTTCTTGATTAGATTCAGTGCAAAGGTGAACAGCCCATTCAAATTAGTTTTCAAACTTTTATTCTCGTGTTCAAAAATCCCTCGAACGATTTTTACACCTTGCTTATTTCCTTTGGTAGGAAGAATCAATTTTTCTTTTTGGTCGGAATAGGAGATTAATCCCACCTGGCTTCCATCGTAAACAGCGGCAAGCGTGAGCACCCCAGCAATCAATTTGCCTTGGTCTATTTTTTTCTGACCTTGTTGGCCAATATCTTGACTTCCAGAAATGTCCAGTAAGAAATAGACGGATTGGTCTTTCTCTTCCTTAAAGGTCTTTACAAAGGTTCCGTGCCCTTTGGCAGACACCTTCCACTCGATGGTACGCACGTCGTCCCCGTACTGATAAGGCCTTAAGTCGTCAAACTCCAAGCCAGACCCCTTGAAAAGTGATTGGTACTCTCCTTGAAGGTGGTTGTTGGCCACTTTCCGGATCATAATCTCATATTTTCTTAGTTTGCTAAATAGCTGATCCATGCGAAGGATTTGAATCAGCTAAGTTAAAGTCTTGAATCGAAAATTAAAATTTGAGAGCATGTACCTCAGTGGATTTTATCCGTTAAAAAAACCTAATTTTAAGCCGTGAATATTCGCTTTATCCCACTTCTACTTCTGGTACTGAGTCTGTCTTGTACTAGCAATTCCTCCCCTCAAGGGGTGCTGGATGAAGATTTGATGGTATCTATCCTCGTGGAGATCCAACTTGCAGAAGGAAAAGTAAGCTCCTTGCCTATTTCTTATGACTCTTCACAGGTCTTATATACTTTATTAGAAAGAGATATTTTTTCAAAACATGGGGTCAGCGATTCAGGTTTCGTAACAAGTATGGAGTATTACTTAGAAGATGCTGAAAAGATGGACCGCATGTATGCTCGAGTCATCGATTCCTTAGTCGTACTTGAAAGCAACCCCAAGCCAACGAAGTAACGCGAATGCTGTACCCAGCCAATCTTGAGCAAAAAATTAACTTCATAAAGATCAAGGAACTGCTCAAAGCAGAATGTACTTCCTCTTTAGGGCAAGGGTATGTGGATTCCATGGCCTTTTCCACAGACCTAAATTTGGTACAGCGCCTACTGGATCAAACCGAAGAATTTCGTCAACTACTCATTGCCGGGGAATCTTTTCCCAGTTCCCACTTCACTAACCTAAATCCCTACTTGGAAAAGGCAAAGTTGGAAGGGGCATTTTTGGAGCAAGATGAATTCCAAGAAGTCAAATTGGCGCTTCAAACACTCAAGTCCTGTATTACCTTTTTTCAAAAGTTTGGGGATCCCTATCCAAGCCTCAAAGCCTTGCTAGGCCTATTGATGGATCTTGATTTGAAGCTATTGCAGGTGATTGATCAGGTATTGGATGAGAAGGGCAAACTGAGAAGCAATGCTTCGAAAGAACTTCAGCTGATTCGATCTCAACTCCTGTATGAAGAAGGCCGTTTGCGAAAGGTGATGGAGCGGATATTCAAAGAAGCTCGCGCTAAGGGGCTGATGCCAGAGGATGCCGCCATGACCATTCGGGGTGGAAGAATGGTGATTCCCATTGCAGCTGAAAATAAGCGCAAGCTACGGGGCTTTATCCATGACGAGTCAGCTACTGGGCAGACCGTATTTATGGAGCCTGAAGAAGCACTCGATATCAATAATGAGATTCGCGACCTGGAGTACATTGAAAAACGCGAAATCATTCGGATACTCACGCGTCTTACGGATCAGCTTCGTCCCAACATTCCTGCGCTTCGTAAAGCAACCAATTTCTTGGGTGTTCTTGATTTTGTACGAGCAAAGGCGCGTTTTGCATTAAAAACAGAAAGCCATAAACCCATTCTTACCCAAGAAAGAACTCTTCAATGGTCACATGCACGACATCCTATTCTAGAGATCTCGCTCAAAGCTCAAGGGAAACAAGTGGTTCCACTCACTATAAAACTGGATCATCAGAAGCGCTTGCTACTTATTTCTGGTCCCAACGCGGGTGGTAAATCTGTGGCGCTGAAAACAGTAGCCCTGCTCCAATACATGCTCCAGTGTGGCCTTTTATTGCCTGTTCATCCGGATTCCAAAAGTTCTTTATTCGATCACTTTTTCATAGATATCGGGGACGAGCAAAGTTTGGAGAATGACCTCAGTACCTACTCCTCCCACCTGATGAGTATGAAGCACTTTACGCAGTTTGCCAACAAAAAGACCATCCTTTTCATTGATGAATTTGGGACGGGTACAGAGCCGCAATTTGGGGGTGCAATTGCTGAATCCATTCTGTTGGCCTTAGCTAAACTGGGAGCCTATGGGGTGATTACCACCCACTATGGCAATCTCAAGCAGTTGGCCGAGAAGCAACAGGGCCTTGTCAATGGCGCCATGCGTTACGATGTAGAAAAGTTGGAACCACTGTACCAACTTGAAATCGGGAAGCCAGGCTCCTCCTTTGCACTTGAAATCGCCTCAAAAATTGGACTTTCCAAGGAGATCGTAGCCTATGCCAAGGAGCAGATTGGAGAGGAGCGGGTGCGGTATGACCGACTCTTGACCCAATTGGAGAATGAAAAAAATCAATATGCTCTTCTACTTAAAGAAGTCAAAGAAAAGGACAGGCTTCTAGAGGCCAAACTCAAGGAGTATGGCCAATTGAAGGACACCTTGGAGCAAACCAAGAAGCAATACATCCAAGAAGCAAAGGTGGAAGCGAAGTCGCTTCTGGATCAAACCAATAAAAAAATCGAATCTGTCATTCGAGAGATCAAGGAAGGTAAGGCTGAGAAGGAAGTGACTAAGTCCCTTCGAAAGGAGTTGGATGTGTTTAAGGAAGAGGTCAAGCCTGAAAAAGTTCCAGTCAAGGACCCTGAAATTCAAGTGGTAGGTGGCCAAATTCAAGTTGGTGATTGGGTTCGTCTCAAAGACAATGGGGCCATTGGTGAAGTGTTGCTTCTAAAAAGTAAGGATGCAGAACTACTAATTGGAGACCTGAAATCCACTGTAAAACTTTCTCGATTGGAGAAGATTGCCAAGGCAACAGCAAAGAAGGAATTGAAATCCATGGAGAAGCGAGGGAGTTACCAGACGACTGCAAAGATGATGGACTTTTCACCCAACTTGGATTTGCGGGGAAGAAGGGGAGAAGAGGTACTTCCACTGATCCAAACCTTTATTGATGAGGGCTACATGCTAGGGGTAAAAAATTTGCGTATCGTCCATGGAAAGGGTGATGGCATCTTGCGGGAAGTCACTCGGAATTTGTTGCGAACCATGTCGCAGGTAGGGAAATTGGAAGACGAGCACGCCGATCGTGGCGGAGCTGGGGTTACTTTGGTAACTCTAAACTAGCCTTCTAAACTTATTTTTTAACCAGATTGAAGGTATAGTTCCCAGAAAGTGAGGAGGTACCATCCACTCTAGCGCCAGGAGCTGGAATGCGAAACTCTAACCTCAAAGTGGTCCCAGTTTGTGTAAAAGAAATCTCGCGTGTTGCTGCAGGCTTAGTGCCAGTTAAGATAAACTTGTCAAAGTTAGTTCCTGCAAAACTCCAGTTGCCATTGGCATCAAATAACTCGCCCGCATTTTTTGTGGAGTAGGTTTTTGCGGTTCCTGCATTGAGAAAAAGCTCAAAAGTTGCATAAGTACTCGTCACAGTCTGTCCGTCCCGAGTTACAGATCCTCCACCAGCCACGGTCCACTGCGCAGTACCTGTTCCAGTAAGGGCCTCCGTAGCGATTTGCTCAGGGGTTTTCTGGGTGACTGGCTTTTCCTTTTCCTTACAGGAAACTACTAGGCTAAAAATTAGTGCAAAAGCAACAAGTGGCAAAAATCGGGAATTCATTGAATTTTATTTTTCGGATTAAGAAAGGACAAGAATACGCTGCATTCTCCTTATTTGAAGTTCTCTAGGTTAATTTTTTTTCCACAAAACTCGTATTCGCGCGGTTCGTTGGAGCAAATCACCAAAATTCTATCCTGTGCATACTGCTGTACCAATTCCAAATACCAGCTTACCCCTTGCTTATCCAAGTTGGTGGTAGGTTCATCTAAAAAGAGTAGTGGAACCTCAGAAAAAATGGCTAAGGCAAGTTTGACACGTTGCTTCATTCCAGAAGAAAACTGAGAAATGGATTTGGATTGGTGTTTCTCTAAACCTAAAATCGCTAAAATCTCCTGCGTTGTCAGTTGATTGAGCGGCTTTTTGAATTGAAAATGAAAGGAAAGCGCCTCGCTCAATGTAAATTCTTCGGGCAATTCCAGGTAGGGGGTGGCGATGGCTAGGGATCGAAACCAGGATTCTTCAGCAATGAGGGTCGTACCCATGCGGTATTCGATGCTCCCTTGAGTCAATGGAATGGCTCCGGAAAGGCATTTTAGCAGGGTGGATTTTCCAGATCCATTTCCTCCGGTAATGGCAAGCGCATCACCTGCCGAAAGTTCCAAGTCAAGATTTTTAAAAATCCATTCGCGGTGAAAGCGCTTGGAGGCCTTTTGAACCTGGAGGCTAAACATGTTAGTTGATATAGCCTTTCATAACCCCACGCTCAGAAGAACGAATAAAATGAAGAATTTCATCACGTTCTTTGGTGGCAGGAAGGTTGATTTCAATTTCTTCCAGGGCTCGGCTATTGTTGAGGCTATTCAAGAATAGGTAGCGGTATACCTCCTGAATGTGTGCAATGGTTTCGCTAGAAAACCCTCTTCTCCGCAAACCAAGGGAATTGACACCCGCATAGGTGAGTGGCTCACGGGCCGCCTTGGTGAAGGGAGGAACGTCTTTTCTTACCAAAGAACCACCCGAAATCATGGCATGCATGCCAACTTTTACAAATTGGTGGATGGCGCTGGAGCCTCCGATGATCGCCCAATCTTCGATGACCACGTGGCCTGCGATTTGAACTGAGTTGGCCACAATAACATGACTTCCAATGACACAATCATGCGCTACGTGCACATAAGCCATGAGTAAGCAATTACTTCCCACTACAGTTGTTTGCTTGTCTACGGTACCACGAGAAATCGTTACACACTCGCGAATGGTTGTGTTGTCTCCGATGACAACGGTGGATTCCTCTCCTTGAAACTTGAGATCCTGCGGAATTCCCGAAATAACAGCTCCTGGAAAAATCTTACAGTTCTTACCGATTCGGGCACCTGGATAAATGGTTACATTGGAGCCGATCCAGGTATTGTCGCCAATGATCACATCTTCATGGATCATGGTGAATGGATCAACATGTACACCTGAGCCTAAGGATGCATCAGGGTGAATCGAAGACATGGAACTTATCATATATCTTTTCGAGTAATGCTTGCTGTCATTATTGCTTCACAAACGAGTGTATTGCCTACATAGGCTTCACCCTTCATTTTTGCGATTCCTCGTCTGATAGGAGCGAGGAGCTCACACTTGAAAATAATGGTATCTCCTGGAAGTACCATTTTTCTAAACTTGCAACTTTCAATGCCTAAGAAATAAGTCCAGTAATTTTCGGGATCCTCAACCGAGCTGAGCACCAAAATTCCACCAGTCTGAGCCATGGCCTCTACTTGCATCACGCCTGGCATCACTGGGTTTCCTGGGAAATGCCCCATAAAGAAGGGTTCATTCATGGTCACATTTTTTACCCCTGCCACTACGGTATCATCCAAATAAATGATTTTATCAATCAACTGGAAGGGGTAGCGGTGTGGTAAAATATTGCTGATCTGGTTGATATCCATCACAGGAGAGAGCTTTGGATCGTAGTAGGGGATATGGGTGGATCCCATTTTCTCCATGGCTCGCTTCAATTTTTTGGCAAAAGCCACATTGGCAGCATGCCCAGGTCGAGCAGCCAAAATTTGCGCTTTCAAAGGTCTGCCCACCAGGGCCAAGTCTCCCACCACGTCCAAAAGTTTGTGGCGTGCAGGTTCGTTTTTGTAACGTAAATCCACGTTGTTGAGGATTCCTTCTTTCTTCACTTCTACCGTTTCCTTGTTAAACATTTTGGCAAGGTGGGCCAATTCCTCTTTTTCAACGATACGGTCTACTACAACAATGGCATTGTTCAAATCGCCTCCTTTGATGAGGTTGGATTTATACAACATCTCCAATTCATGCAGGAAACAGAAGGTTCGGCAAGAGGCGATTTCAGATCTGAATTGACTGATATCGGTGATTGAGGCGTGCTGACTACCCAGCACAGGGGAATTGTAGTCGACCATCACGGTCACACGGTAGTTGCTTGCAGGCAGGGCCACCATTTCAACTTCCCTGGAAGGATCTTTGTACTGAATGGTTTCTTGAACTTCAAAAAATCGTCTTAAGGCATTTTGTTCTTGAAGTCCGGCATCCTCCAATACTTCAATAAACTGGATCGAGGATCCATCCATAATGGGAGGTTCCGGTCCATCCAATTGTACCAAGACATTGTCAATTTGCATGCTCACCAAGGCTGCAAGCACATGTTCTACTGTGTATACTCGAGCACCATTTTGCTCTAGCGTAGTTCCACGAGATACATCCACTACTAAGTCACAGTCCGCATCTACGGTAGGGCGACCTTCCAAGTCGATGCGTTGGAATTTAATCCCGTGGTTGGGTGGTGCCGGCAAAAAGGTCATGTTGGAAACCACGCCTGTATGCAGTCCTACCCCGGACAATTCTACCTGCTTTTGGATGGTGTGCTGTTTAACTTTCATGTGCTGTACTCTAAAACGTGATTTGGGTCACAAAATTACCCCTTTTTTTCTAGTTGTTGAATGCGTTTTTGGAGATCGTCCAGATTTTTAAATATGCTGTAGGAGCGAAGGAAATCCTTCAAATCCATTGCCAAGAATCCAAAAAGGGACTTTCCTGGTTCTTTGATTGATTTGCTAATACCTGTATTGCCTCCAATAGTCGTATGGTCGGCTATTTTGAGGTGTCCTGCGATTCCTACCTTTCCAGCAAGGATACAATATTTTCCAATTTCTGTGGATCCTGAAATGCCTGTTTGCGCAGCGATGACGGTATGTTCTCCAATCACTACATTGTGCGCAATATGAACTTGATTGTCAATTTTTACGCCTTTCCGAATTAAGGTAGAGCCCATAGTGGCCCGGTCTATGGTCGTATTGGCACCGATGCTAACCTGGTCTTCAAGAATCACATTCCCCACTTGTGGAATTGTTTTGTAAGAGCCGTCGGCCTGAGGAGCGAATCCAAAGCCATCGGATCCGATAACAGCGCCTGCATGAATGACACACTGCTTTCCGATTTGGGTGTCTTCGTAAATCTTTGCGCCAGCATAAATGACACTTCCATCCCCGATTTTTACTCGATCCCCAATGTATGCTTGCCCGTAGATCTTAACGCCTTTGCCAAGGATGCAATTTTTACCGATGTACGAAAAAGCACCTCTATAGCCATTTTCTCCGATGCTACTGCTTTCGGCTAGGAAACTCGGCTCTTCTACACCCACTAAAGCGGCCTGGTTAAGTTGCTGGTAAGCTTCCAGTAAGGTAGTAAAACCTGTATACGCGTCTTTTACGCGAATAAGGCTTGTTTGGTAAGGTTTGCTGGCTACAAAATCTTGAGATACAATAACGGCAGTGGCAGCAGTTTCGTATAGAAAGGATTCGTACTTCGGGTTTGCCAGAAAAGCTATGCTTCCAGGCTGACCTTCCTGGATTTTATCCAGGCGATGAACTTTCTGGGTGGGATCCCCTTCTACGGTTCCACCTAAAATACCAGCAAGTTGTTCGAGTGAAAATTCCATCGGTAGCAAAGTGGTTTAGTAAGGCAAAATTAAACTTTTTGCCACGCATACGTAATGTTTTTCCACCATCTTACTCATAATCTTGATGTTTGGTAAGTCGGCAGCAGAGGCTACATCTACCACCTCCCCTTTTTTGGTCAAAATGGAGATGCGATCTTTCTCTAGGTACCCGTAATTGCTAATTGTTCCGGTTGAGAAAAAGTAACCCAAATCCTCCTCAGGAACTTGCAGTTTTTTCAGTGCCTTGCTGCGCAATTGTTCAATTTCAAGGCTAGAGAAGGGTTCGTTTACCAGATTAATTTTGAAAAGCTTACGGGTCAAAAACATTTGCGAAATATTCTGAAGAACGTAGTCGGAATCGTTTTTCCAAAGTTTGATTGCCCCCCAAATGTCAAAATCATCCAACTGCAAAAACTTTTTCAGTAGGTTCTTATTAGTCTTAAAATCCGTTAGGCTTACTTCCTGATTCATGAAGTAGGCCATTTCCTCCGTTACATAAAAGCTTCTTCCAGCTTGAGCTAATTTTTTGGCTCTCTGGATCAGATTGATGAGCATTTTTTCGGCACTTACGGTCGTTTTGTGCAGGTATACCTGCCAGTACATGAGCCTTCGTGCACTCAAAAAATTCTCAATGGAATAAATTCCTTTTTCTTCAATGACGAGTTGATCATCTTTTACCGCCATCATTTTGATAATTCGATCCGCACCAATGGTACCCTCCGATACGCCCGTGAAAAAGCAATCGCGCTGCAGGTAGTCCAATCGGTCGATGTCCAACTGGCTGGAGACGAGCTGATGGAGAAATTTTTTAGGATACTGGTTTTTGAAGATCTGAAGGGCTAAAGTCAATTGTCCCCCAAATTCTTCATTCAGTAATTCTATGGTCAGCAAAGAAAGTTCTTCGTGTGGAATCCCCTCCAATAGGCTGTATTCCAAGGCGTGAGAAAAGGGACCGTGTCCAATATCATGCAGGAGAATAGCTAAAAGTGCAGCCTCGTATTCCTCTTCTGTAATTTCGGTTCCTTTAATGCGTAGATTGTCCAAAGTAATGCTCATCAGGTGCATAGCACCTATAGCATGGTGAAATCGAGTGTGGAGTGCACCTGGGTACACGAAATCAGTTAAACCCAATTGCCTAATTCGGCGTAATCTCTGAAAGTAAGGATGGTCAATGATGGCAAAAATTAACTCGCTAGGTATGGTTATAAAACCATAAACGGGATCATTGAGTATTTTCTGGCTTTTCAATCAGCGCGGATTTGATTGACTCAAAAGTAATTATAATTTTAGAAGAAAAGGGAAGAAAGATGTCTCAAAAATTCCAGGTCCTGTGGGCAGACGATGAAATTGACCTACTCAAACCACACCTTCTGTTTTTAGAAGGAAAAGGTTGTGTGATCACCACCGTAAATTCGGGGGTAGATGCCATTGAGGAAGTCGAAAAGGCCAATTTTGATGTGGTCTTTTTGGATGAAATGATGCCGGGTATGACAGGGCTAGAGACCCTTCAACAAATCAAGCAACTCAAGCCTCAGATCCCTGTGGTCATGATCACCAAAAGCGAGGAGGAGCAATTGATGGATGAGGCGATAGGAGGGAAAATCGCTGATTACTTGATCAAGCCCCTCAATCCTAGCCAGATTTGGCTTTCTGTAAAACGAATTCTTCAAAACAGGCAACTTGTTGAATCCAAAACGACCCAAAATTACCAGCAAGAATTCAGACAAATTGGACAGGCATTGGATGAAGCCTCCACCCCTCAGGAATGGGCTGATCTCTACAAAAAACTTACTTTTTGGGAGATGGAAATTGACCGCACTGAGAACAAGAACATGCTGGAAGTGCTAGAGGCCCAAAAAATCGAAGCCAACCATTCCTTTGGTCGATTTGTGAAAGAAAATTACTTGGATTGGATTGCCGAACCAGAGAAAGATGCTCCTTTACATTCTCCACAGGTACTTCGAGAATGGGTGTTTCCTTTATTGAAAAAGAAGCGATCCGTATTTTTTATTCTAATAGACAATCTTCGCCTTGATCAATGGGAAGAGATCGAACCCCTACTTAGCCCTTACTTCCATGTGGAGGAAAAGTCTACCTACTACAGTATTCTACCCACGACCACTGCATTTGCTCGGAATGCTCTTTTCTCGGGAATGATGCCCTCCGAGATGGCTAGCCGATATCCGCAACTTTGGGAAGACGAGGATTCGGAAGAAGGGAAAAATAAAAATGAGGAAGAATGGCTCAAGTTAAATCTTGAAAAAAATAGACTTCCAGTAAAATTTTCCTACCACAAAATTTTGCAGATGCAGGAGGGGAAAGCGGTCTTGGATCAATTCCATACGCTGTTGCAAAACGAATTCAATGTGTTGGTTTACAATTTTGTGGACATGATTTCCCATGCGCGAACCGACATGAAAATGATCCGAGAATTGGCACCGGACGAGTCTGCCTATCGCTCCTTGACCCGCAGTTGGTTTGAACATTCTTCCTTGTTTGAACTCATGAAAAAAATTCAACAAGTAGGAGGAGAGGTAATCTTAACCACAGACCACGGTACCAAAAGAGTAAATAGACCCTACAAGATCCTTGGGGACAAAAACATAACCACCAATCTGCGCTACAAACAAGGTAAAAACTTGAATTTTGAGTCAGGAAAAGTTTTTGAAGTTCGGCGCCCTGAGGATGCTAAGCTACCACGTTTGAATGTGTCCTCTACTTATGTGTTTGCTGTGGAAGATTATTTCTTTGCTTATCCCAACAATTACAACTATTACGTGAGTCATTACAAGGATACTTTTCAGCATGGGGGCATCTCGCTTGAGGAAATGATCATTCCTATCGTACATTTGCGTTCCAAATCCTGATCCTTTTGCACTCTTTTTCCTACACCCTGAACCAATTAGACGAAGCGGCCCAACGGCTACTTCAAGAAGCAGGCGAGGAAAAAGTGTGGGTTTTCAAAGGTCAAATGGGGGCCGGCAAGACTACCTTGATCAAATCTCTCGCAAAAGCCTTGCAAGTTGAGGATCAGGTCAGTAGTCCTACTTTTGGCATTGTAAATGAATACCAAACTTCTTCCAAAGGGCTAATCTTTCATTTCGATTTTTATCGCTTGGATGATCCTATGGAAGCATTGGATATCGGAATAGAAGAGTATTTTTATAGTGAAAACTATTGTTGGCTCGAATGGGCGGAAAACATTGCCTCCTTTTTGCCGGAGCGTTTTTTTCTAATTGAACTCACAATAGAATCCGAAACTGGAAGATTGTTAACCCTTCACCACCACCAAGATGGCGACTGAATTGTCTGGAATAGCTGCTGTGGGATTGATCCCAAAAGAGTCACCCGCTCCACTTAAAAAAGGAGGAAGGCCCATTACCTTAGGAATGCCCAAGGAAACCTCGACCGAAGAGAAGCGGGTGGTACTGAGTCCTGAGGCAATTCGTATTTTGAGTCAAAATGGAATTGAGGTGCTTGTGGAAACTCAAGCCGGTGAACGTGCCAAGTTTTCAGATCAGCAATTTTCTGATGCTGGAGCGAAAATAGCCTATTCTTCCAAGGAGGTTTTTGCTGCCGATGTGGTGGTAAAAGTTAATGCCCCAACGGAAAAAGAAATCGCGGATATGAGCCCTGGTGCTTGTTTGATTTCAGCCTTGCAACTCGAAAAACAAGAATCTAGCTACATTCAAGCACTCAATGCAAAAAAGATTACCGCTCTCGCTTTTGAATACCTAGAAGATAAGGTAGGAGGGATGCCTGTAGTTCGGGCCATGTCGGAAATTGCAGGGAGTACGGTGATGTTGATTGCTTCCGAATACCTATCTAGTGTAAACGAAGGTAAAGGATTGATTTTGGGAGGAATTACGGGTGTTCCTCCTACTCAAGTCGTGATCATCGGAGCTGGAACTGTGGCTGAATATGCGGCCCGAACAGCACTAGGATTGGGTGCAAACATCAAGGTTTTCGACAACCACCTGTACAAGTTACGAAGGATCAAACAGTTGCTTGGGCAGCAGATTGCGACCAGCACCATAGACAATGCCAGCCTTTCCCAGGCATTAGCAGAAGCAGATGTGGTGATTGGTGCCTTGCGTGCTGAAAAAGGAAGAAATAAAATTGTGATCACGGAAGAGATGGTTGCTAAAATGATTCCGGGAAGTGTGGTTATTGATGTAGGCATCGATCAAGGCGGCTGTATCGAGACAGCACGCATGACTACGCACGAAAACCCTGTCTACCGAACGCATGATGTGATTCATTATGGTGTCCCCAATATTGCCTCTCGTGTGGCACGAACAGCCTCCTATTCCTTGAGCAATATTTTTACTCCCATTTTACTGCACATGAACGACCTCGGAGGTGCTGAGGAAATGATATTTACCTACAAATGGTTCCTCAAAGGAGTATACACCTACCGCGGTAGTTTGACCAATGCTTTTTTGGCAAAGAAATTTGGACTCAACCACAAGGAGTTACAACTGCTTCTTGCCGCTCGGTATTGATTAGGTGTGGTGGAATCCCCTCGTTTCAGATTAAAAAAAATGACTTATTTTTGATGGAATCATCTGCGAACTCCCAAACAGCACTCATGCGTAAAGTTCTACTTGTTCTTTTCTTCATTTTTAGTGCTGCATTCGCAGTCGCTCAGCAGCCACCTGCCGCCTACCTTAAGGCAAAATCAGATTTGGATACCAAAGAATACGCGCTGGCAAAAGATGGGTTTACACCCTTTCTTGATGAAGCTACCTATGGAGTTCTTTCGTATTATGCCGCTTTTTACTGTTCAGAAGCTGCACTTCAACTTGGACAGGCTCCCCAAGCCATTGAGTTGCTAACTTCCCTAAAAGTCAAGGATTGGAGCAAATCTGAAGAGGTGACCTACTTACTTGCCTTGGCCTATTTCCAAAACAAACAACTAGTCGAGGGACTTCAGGTATTGAAGGGGATTACCAACGAGCCATTTTTGAGCAAAGGTTATCGTGCCTCTTTTGAGAATTTAAAAACTGTTTCCTCAAATTTTTTAATTACCAATTTGGCTGAGTTTAAAGAGAATCAGGGGTTTACTGCTGCATTGGCTTATGTGCTGCAGCAAAAATCCATTATGTCAGCTGCTGAACGTGGCACTCTTAATCAACTTATACAATCTGGATCGCAATCGGTATTGAAAGACAAAGTGTTAGATGTGGTGGTCATACTTCCATTCACTAGCAATTCAACTCAAGCAATTTCTTCTTTGGAAACGAATAACTTCCTGCTAGAACTTTACCAAGGCATCACCTTGGAGGTAGCTTCGCTTAAGGCAAAGGGAGTAGCTATTAAGTTGCATACATTTGATTCCAAGCGGGATCTCAATTACCTCAATGCCTTGGTCAAAGACCCTACAGTTCTTGCTGCAGACGTAATCGTAGGCCCTATTTATCCTGAGGAAAGTGAATTGATTAGCGAATTTGCAGAGCTTCAAAAAATTCCATTTGTCCATCCACTTTCAAACCTTGGGGATAGATTTGAGGAAAGCCAGTTTAGCTATTTATTTCGGCCCTCTTTGAATTCTTTAGCGAATGGGGTAGTGGAGGCTCTGAAAACCCAGGCCTGGGGCAAAAAAGTCGCCATTGGCTACAGTGGCAGCTCACGAGACGAGCAATTGGGCTTACTTCTTCAAAGTCAATTGGAAAAAGAAGGATTTACCTTAGTTAACGTTCAAAAAGTAGATCCCAAAACTGCGAACACCTTTCTACAAGGCTTAGGAGTACGAAGAGGAAATCAGCCTGCTGTGGATCAAGTGATTTTGTTATCCGATGATCCAACACTTGCACAGCCTGTTTTTTCCTTGATGGAAAGTATCTCTACGAAAGTTCCCTTGCTCGTTATGGATTCTTGGTTAGGATTTAATTTCTCGAATTACGAGATGCTTGAGTTTGCTAATTTTTATTTTATCTCCAACAATACTCCCAAGTATCAATCCGAGGAGATGGATACCTTCCGAGATTTATTTTACGAAAAGCACTTGCAATTCCCATCTACCAATGCCCTTTTGGGTGCTGAATTGGTACATTGGATACATTCCAATGCCGAGTTCGCGAATGACTTTGACCTCCGCCCTAGTTTAGATCGAAAGGGGTACCAGTCTGGTCGTCTTTCTTGGGGATTTAATTTTCAAAAAGTGAACAACAACAGCTATTCTCCTGTTTTTAAACTTGAATCTGGAGAACTGATCCCATTAAATTAACTCATGCAAATTTCTGAAAGCAAAAGGCTATTTGCCCATGCTAAAAATTTTATCCCTGGAGGAGTGAATTCCCCTGTGCGTGCATTCCGTGCGGTAGGTGGTGAACCCATCTTTATCAAAAAAGCAGATGGAGCCTTTATTTACGATGAGGATGGAAATTCCTACATCGAGTTAATCAACAGCTGGGGTCCCATGCTTTTGGGGCATAATTCTCCACTTATCCGCGAGGCAGTGATTCGCGCTATGGAGGATGGAACTTCCTTTGGAGCACCTACAGCTCGCGAGGTAGAAATGGCGGAACTATTGGTTCAAATGGTGCCTTCCCTCGAAAAAGTAAGAATGGTCAATTCGGGTACTGAAGCCACCATGTCTGCGATTCGGGTAGCGAGAGGGTACACCGGAAGAGATAAATTCATCAAGATGGAAGGGCACTACCATGGGCATGGGGATTCATTTCTCATTGCTGCGGGTTCAGGTGCCATCACCATGGGACATCCCGATTCTCCTGGAGTCACCTTAGGAACAGCCAAAGACACGCTTTTGGCCCCTTACAACGATTTGGCAGCAATAGAATCCTTAGTAGATGCCAATAAGGGTCAAATTGCCGCCTTGATTTTGGAGCCAGTTGCTGGTAACATGGGTTTGACTTTACCACAGGAGGGTTACTTGAAAGGCCTACGTGAAATCTGTACCCG
>CAJBER010000064.1 GCA_903952135.1 uncultured Algoriphagus sp. | reverse complement strand
GCCAAATCCATATTTTGGTCGACATCCATTTTTATAAGTTCCACACCTGCAAGTTGGGCTTCAAAGTTCTGGAACATGATCAAGTTGGATCTCATCCAAATCCTTCTTTTTGGTTTAATTCTGATCATTCCTTCAGTAGCACTTGGGGACTACAGTTGGTGGCTGGTCTTACTTTTCCCGCTGGGCTTGATTTTTTCCTATATCATTGGTCTCGGGGTCAATATGATTCCTCAAGTGGGTCTGGATGAGGGCTGGGACCGAATCCTGATTAAGCCTTTGATGATTGGAGGAATTCTCGTTTTCGGAATCGTACCTACTCTTATTTTTACAGGATTGGTCATGGGGATCACGGGTAGCTTCAGTTATGGATTTGGGGTGGCTGTTTTGGGATTAGGTCTTGTGGCTTCCATTTTAACGCATGTGACCTTGGATATATTGAAGCGATTGGAATTCAAGGAACTCTAAGATTCCGGTAAAGAAGGCAATCCAAGGGAAAGTGTTGGTTTATTCTGCGCCTCTAAGAAATTATTTTTCCGAAGGGAGAATAGGATAGGAATGGCCCAAGAATTTCATTTATTTTTGAGCATCCAAATATAACCTCCCATGATTTACAACTCCATTATCGAAACGATCGGGAATACCCCGATGATCCGCCTCAACAAACTTTCTAAAGGTATCAAAGGAGAGGTCTTGGTTAAGGTAGAATACTTCAATCCTGGTAATTCGATGAAAGATCGCATGGCGATCAAGATGGTGGAGGATGCAGAGAAAGCGGGTGTCCTGAAGCCAGGAGGAACGCTAATCGAAGGTACGTCAGGGAACACCGGAATGGGCTTGGCATTGGCGGCAGTTGCCAAAGGCTACAAGTGTATTTTTACCATGGCGGATAAGCAATCCAAAGAGAAGATTGATATCCTGCGCGCTGTAGGCGCTGAGGTGGTGGTATGTCCTACCAATGTAACCCCTGAAGATCCACGTTCCTACTATTCTGTGGCCCGTAGATTAAATAAGGAAATTCCAAATTCTTTTTACCCCAACCAGTACGATAACTTGTCTAATGCGCAAGCGCACTACGAGACGACTGGGCCGGAAATCTGGAAAGATACCGAGGGAAGAATTACACACTATGCGGCAGGAGTGGGCACTGGAGGATCCATGTGTGGTACAGCCAAGTATTTGAAAGAGCAAAACCCCAATCTGATCACAGTAGGATTGGATACCTACGGTTCGGTATTTAAGAAATATAAGGAAACGGGCATTTTTGACGAGAAGGAGATTTATCCTTACCTGACTGAGGGTATTGGAGAAGATATCCTGCCAAAGAATGTGGACTTTTCCTTGATTGACCACTTCATCAAAGTAACGGACAAGGATGCTGCAGTGATGACGCGTCGCTTGGCTCGTGAAGAGGGACTTTTTGTGGGCTGGTCTTGCGGATCTGCGGTGCATGGGGCTTTGGAGTATGCCAAGGAGCACTTGAAAGAAGGAGATGTACTTGTGATCATTCTTCCAGATCATGGAACCCGTTACTTGGGTAAGGTATACAATGACGAGTGGATGCGTAACCATGGATTTTTGGAAGATAAAACATACTCTACTGCTCGTGATATCATTGCCCAGCGTAGTGGAACCTATCAGTTGCTTTCGGTGAAGAAAAGTGATTCTGTTAAAGAGGCAATTGCCTTGATGAATGGAAAAAGCATCTCTCAGATCCCTGTGTTGGATGGAGAAGAGGTGGTAGGTAGTCTGACAGATAACAACCTTCTCGCCAAGATTATTGATAACCCACTCTTGAAAGATGCAACCGTGGCTGAAGTCATGGAAGGGTCCATGAAGTTTGTAGCCTTGGATTCCACCTTGGACGTGCTATCGTCGATGGTTGAAAAAGAAAAGGCTGTTTTGGTACGCGATACACTGGACAACATCCATATCATTACCAAGCACGATATTTTGGAAGCTTTTAGTAAATAAATGAAAGTAGATCGCCTGCTTACCGTACCTGTTCAGGTAGACATCAAAGCTTCTTTTGCGCGGGCCTGGGAATTGTACAAAGCACATCCTTTTTTCTTTTCCCTATTTATGCTCCTGATTGTGTCCATTCAAGGGATGGTAGTCATCTATGTGCAAGCTTACATGATTGTGTATAGTGCGCTGCTCGCTCCACCTTTGTATGCTGGCTTTTACTTAGTTGCCAATAAGATCAGTCGTGGGGAAACAGTGATCTATCCTGACTTTTTTGCTGGATTTCGATTTTGGATTCCTGCAGCAGTTATTTCCCTGCTTACCCAGACCCTGCTTGCCTTGGGGTTGATTGCCTTGGTTATCCCTGGGATTTACTTGGCGGTGAGTTACCTATTTGCAATTCCGATGGGGATTTTTGGGGGTCTAGATCCTTGGTCCGCTATGGAGTGGAGTAGAAAATTGATTACACGAAATTGGTGGCGATTTTTCGGGTTGCTGCTAGTTTTGGTGTTGCTCAATCTTCTAGGATTCTTGCTCGCTGGTATAGGTTTGCTGTTTACCATTCCCTTTACATTTTTGGTAATTTACTCAGTATTTGAAGATCTGACTCGCGAAGTGTTCTCTGAAGAAGAACCTTCGGCTACTCATGAGTGAGTATCATCGCCTCCAAGCGGTTTCTGCATTTTTCTGTAAATTCATCCACTTCCTCCTTGGATAGGGTAGCAGGTGGTAGGATGGGTTTGGAATAATACACCCTGATTATTCCTGGTTTGAGTAGCCAAGACCCCCTTTTCATCAATTGATCCGCACCGATGACAGCCATCATGAGAATGGGTGTTTGGGTTTCAATTGCCAAGCGGAAGGCCCCTTTCTGGAAGGGGAGGAGGGTTTGATTCGTATTGTTTCGTGTTCCTTCTGGTGCGACGACGACGGAAATACCTTTTTTGAGTAGCGCGATCAATTTCTCCAAACCTTTATGCCTCGATACGGGATTGCTTCGATCCACCCATACGGCCAGTTTGCCAACCACAGTTGCAAAAATCGGAACTCTGGAAAGTTCCTTTTTCCCGATGGCACGTACCCGATGCGGAACCACCATTGGAATCAGGGGCGCATCGAGGTTGGACCGATGGTTAAAGATATAGATGTACGATTGCTTGAGGTCAATGTGTTCCCGTCCATGCACTTCGTAGCGAACCCCTGTCAAAAAAGACCAGGCGCCTATCCAGAAGCGAATAAATACAAAGGAAATAATATCTCCGCGCGGATGAATCAGTAAGGGTATAAGGACAAATAGGCCAACAAGCAGCATAAGCACGAAAAATAGGAGTGCTGCGTAGGCGGTATAGATCCATTGAAAAAACTTGAGCATTCGAATTTCTTTGTTAGATTTGGGTTCGTAAAAAATCTTTCACTCTTTGCTTGCAAGCCCCGATTTCGTGTCGGGGCTTATTTTTTGAACTCAATTTTAAGCGGTATCGCATTAAATTCCAAGATACAGGTGGCTTCGGGCCTGTACTAATTTTCTTCTGGATTTATTTCCAATTCAAGAAAACCCTTACCTTTGCAGTCCATTCGAGTGAATGGGGCGATTTGGAAGTTCCAATCGCTAAGTTTTAACCCAAAAACTCCTTCCCCATGACTCTAGGGAAGCGGGTCAATCAGAGTCATATTAATATGTCTAGTACAAAAGAATTTAACTGGGACGATTTCAGCACGAAAGGGTTCGGAGATGGCTATTCTAAGGAGCAACGCGCTCAAATGGAAGCCATGTATGCAGGTACCTTGAGTGAGATCACGGAGAAAGAAGTGATCAAAGGAGTTGTAGTAGGAGTAAACGACAAGGATGTCATCATCAACATCGGTTTCAAGTCAGATGGTCTAGTGCCACTTTCTGAATTCCGTGACGTTGCCGGTATCAAAGTTGGCGACGAGGTAGATGTGTTCATCGAAGAGCAAGAAAATGCTTTGGGTCAGTTGATCCTTTCCCGTAAGAAGGCCAAGATTGTTCGTGCATGGCATGACATTGAGGCTGCCTTGGAAAATGATAGCGTAATCGAAGGTCTAGTGAAGAGAAGAACCAAGGGTGGTTTGATCGTAGATATCTACGGTGTAGAAGCCTTCTTGCCAGGTTCTCAAATCGACGTGAAGCCTATCCGTGATTTCGATATCTATGTAGGTAAGAAAATGGAAGTTAAGGTGGTTAAAATCAACCACACGAATGATAACGTAGTTGTTTCTCACAAAGTATTGATCGAAAAAGATCTAGAGAAGCAAAAAGCAGAGATCCTAAACAACCTAGAGAAAGGTCAGGTATTGGAAGGTGTGATCAAAAACATGACCAACTTCGGTGTATTCATCGATTTGGGAGGTGTAGATGGTCTACTTCACATCACCGATATTTCTTGGGGTCGTATCAACCATCCAGAAGAAGTATTGCAGCTTGACCAGAAGGTTCAGATTGTGGTACTTGACTTCGATGACGACAAGCGAAGAATTTCTTTGGGTATGAAGCAATTGAGCGCTCATCCTTGGGATTCCTTGGCTTCTAGCCTAGAGGTTGGTTCTCGAGTAAAAGGTAAGATTGTTAACGTAGCAGATTACGGTGCATTCTTGGAATTGGCTCCAGGTGTGGAAGGTTTGATCCACGTATCTGAAATGAGCTGGTCTCAGCACTTGAGAAACCCTGCTGACTTTGTAAAAGTAGGTGTTGAAATCGAAGCTGTGGTATTGACTCTAGATAAGGACGAGCGTAAAATGTCTTTGGGCATCAAGCAATTGACTGAAGATCCTTGGACTAAGGGCGATATGTCTGCTAAGTACGCAGTAGGTACCAAGCACAAAGGTGTGGTACGTAACTTGACTAACTTCGGCCTATTCCTTGAGTTGGAAGAAGGAATCGATGGTTTGGTTCACGTATCTGACTTGTCTTGGACTAAGAAAATCAAGCATCCATCTGAATTCGTAAAAGTTGGAGACGAGCTAGATGTAGCTGTACTTGAGCTTGATGTAGAAAACAGAAGATTGGCGCTAGGTCACAAGCAATTGGAAGAGAACCCATGGGATACTTTCGAAACCTTGTTCCCTATCGGATCTGTACACAAGTGTATCGTAAACTCTAAAAACGATAAAGGTGCACTACTTGAACTTCCTTACGGACTTGAAGGCTTTGCAACAGTGAAAAACTTGGAGAAAGAAGACGGTTCTCAGGTTGAAGTTGGAGAATCAGTAGACTTCAAAGTAGCTGAGTTCTCTAAGGACGACAAGCGAATTGTACTTTCTCACACTGCAATGTTCAAAGAAGAAGCAAAAGCACCTAAGAAGGCTGCTGCTGCTCCAGCAAAGAAGAAAGAAGAGGCTACAGAGCTTCCTGCACAGGCTGAAAAGTCGACCTTTGGCGACATCGATGCCCTTGCTGAATTGAAAGAAAAGATGGAAGGCAAGAAATAAGCTAGCCTGAAACTTATAATTGAAAAACGCCAGCTTGCTGGCGTTTTTTTTTGTATTGTTTGCTAAGTTGGAAGTAATGCTACAAAGCGGCCAAAGTTTTAGGGCAAAAAAAAACACCCGTTAAGGGTGTTTTTTGTAGAGGTCGCGAGCGGATTCGAACCGCTGTACGAGGTTTTGCAGACCTCTGCCTAGCCACTCGGCCACGCGACCAATAATTGGAATGCAAATTTAGGGATAATCTTGGCTTCTACAAACGGGAGCCGAGAGTTTTGCGAGGTATTTCTTTGGAAATTTTACTAGGATTTTATTACCCAGTTGAAGAAGGTGTGAAAGGTATAAATCCAAAAAGTTGGGGAGACTTTACTCTAGCCTAAAAAATTCCTTTATTTATAATTATTCTAAATAAAATATTGCTACCGATTTAGCTTCTAATTCACTGAAATACAGCATGGTAGTTTGGATTTTTTTAAATCCATTTCTTGGATTAGAATCCTACTTTCTTGTTTGAAAAATTAACCCTCCATAGTACCTTTGCGGGGGTTACTGAGAACCGTTTAAACTATTTAATAGCAATAATATGTTATCCAAACGCTCGTTAGTAGGGATTCGATTGAATTTCCAGACACTGGCAGTGCTGTTTTTCATGTTGGTGGGAGTATCAGCCTATGCAGCTGACCCAGCCGTGGCAAGCAGTGATGAAGCAATTGCAGCTGGTAAAACTGTATTTAATGCCAACTGTAAGCAATGCCATAAGCTTGATCAGAAAAATGTAGGCCCTGCACTCAGAGGCGTTACTGATCGGCAATCTATTGCCTGGGCAAAAAGCTTCATCAAAAATTCACAAGCTGTAATTGCATCAGGGGATGCCTATGCTACCGCCTTATACAAGGAGTATAGCAATACAGTTATGCCTTCTCATGAATTTTTGAGTGATGGTGACTTAGATAATTTGTTATCCTACATCGAACATGGAGATAAGGTAGATCCTGCAGCTGCTGCTGCTGGTGATGCTGCTGCTTCAGCCGGAGATGGTGCCGCTGCAGCTGGTTCCGGCATTCCAAATGAGTACCTAAGCATCATTCTAGGCGTTTTGGTTTTTGTTCTAGTACTTATTCTGATAGTTCTTGGATTGATTGTTACGGTCTTGACCAAATACATCAACAAGCAGGACCTGCCAGAAGAGGATAAAGAATTTGTTTCTCAGAAAACTGATTTCGGTAAGATTCTAAAGAGTGATGCAGTCATCATCTTGGTTACCGCTTTAGTGGTTGCATTTACTGCTAAAACAGCTATTGACGGTTTGTATTCCGTAGGGGTACAACAAGGATATGCTCCAGCACAGCCAATTGCATTTTCTCACGCACTTCACGCTGGACAATATGAAATTGCTTGTCAGTATTGCCATACAGGAGTAGAAATTGGTAAATCAGCCAACATTCCTTCGGCCAATATTTGTATGAACTGCCATACCCACATTCAAAATGTAGGAGGCAAGGAGGGGATCTCTCCTGAGATTCAAAAAATTTACAACGCAGTAGATAACAATCAGCCTATCGAATGGGTACGCGTTCACAACTTACCAGATTTGGCATACTTTAACCATGCTCAGCACGTAGCAGTGGGTGGTGTGGAATGCCAGACTTGCCATGGTCCAATCCAAGAGATGGAAGTAGTGGGACAGCACAGCACATTGACTATGGGTTGGTGTATTGATTGCCACAGACAAACTGAGATTGCTACTGAAGGCAATGTCTATTACGACAAACTGGTTCAACTTCACTCCACTTCCAAAGATGCTTTGAAGGTGAAAGACATCGGTGGTCTAGAGTGTGCTAAGTGCCACTATTAATTCCTTATCCTTTTGAAAATTCATTCCTAGAAATAAAATGAAGGAAACTAAAAAAACCTACTGGAAAGGGCTCGAGCAACTTAGCAACGATCCGGAGTTTGTAAAAAATGCCGACAGAGAGTTTGCGGAGCTTCCGAGTTCCCTAAACGAAGATGGCAGCTCCACTCGAAGAGATTTCCTAAAGTTGATGGGTTTCAGTTTGGCAGCCGCCTCCTTGGCAGCTTGCGAAACTCCTATTCGTAAGGCTATTCCTTATGTGAATAAGCCAGTTGACATCAACCCTTCCATCCCGAATTACTATGCCTCTACCTTCTCTTCTGGAGGAGATTATGCATCTATCGTGGTTAAAACAAGAGAAGGTCGTCCTATCAAGATTGATGGTAACGAACTTTCTCCTATTACTAAAGGAAAAGTAAATGCCATCGTTGAGGCCTCTGTTTTGTCTCTATACGATAAGCAGCGTGTTGCAGGTCCTATGCTTGCTGGCGCAGTATCGGATTGGGCCAAAGTAGATGCACATGTTAAATCAAAATTAGCTGGTGCTGGAACGGTAAAGATTGTGACCAACACGATTCTTTCTCCTTCTACTGAAAAAGCCTTGCAGGAATTTAGTGCTGCTTATGGTGGAGCTGAAGTAGTGGTTTACGATTCCATCTCCAACTACGGCATCACCAAAGCATCTGAAGTTTTTTATGGTCAAGCAATTCTTCCTTCCTACCACTTCGATAAGGCAAAAACCATTGTTTCATTTGGTGCAGATTTCCTAGGAACTTGGATTTCCCCAATTGAATTTGCAGGTGCTTACGCCAAAACAAGAAAAATCAGCAAGGACAAGGCAGAAATGTCTCGTCACTTCCAGTTTGAGTCCAATCTATCCTTGACTGGGGCGAATGCGGATTACCGTACTCCAATCAAAGCTTCTCAGTCTGGTCTAGCGGTTCTTGCCCTTTACAATGCAATTGCTGCGAAAGCAGGTGTTGCTACTGTAGGAGGAGCGAAGGTAGAAGTAGCGCATTTGGACAAGGCAGCCAACGAACTATGGGCTGCTAAAGGTGCATCCTTGGTAGTTTCTGGATCCAATGATCCAAACGTACAGGTAGTGATCCATGCGATCAACGAATTGTTGGGTAACAACGGCGTTACGGTTGATTTTTCAACTCCAGTATACTATAGAAAAGGAAACGATGCTCGCATGAACCAGTTCATCACCGAATTGAAAGGTGGGTCTGTAGGTGCAGTGATCTTCTACAACTGTAATCCAGTGTACGACCACCCACGCGGTGCTGAAGTTGCTGCTGGAATTGCAAAAGCAAAATTGAGTATTGCCACCAATGGCACCTTGGATGAGACCTCTTCCCTGGTACAAGTGGTTGCTCCTGATCATCATTTCTTGGAGTCTTGGAATGATTTCCAACCGAAGAAAGGTCAGTATTCCTTGGCTCAGCCAACCATTTCTCCGCTATTCAAAACCCGTCAAGCACAGGATTCATTCTTGACTTGGGCTGGTTCGACCGTTGCATATTACGATTACATCCAAGCTAATTGGACTGCTACCTTATTCCCAGCAATGGGTGCGGGTGCTACTTTCCAAGAGTTCTGGGATAGATCACTCTTCAATGGTGTAGTAAGTGAAACCACCGTAGCCGCTCCACTTGCTCCTGTTGGACAAGTAGATGCAGCAGCTGTAGAGGTAGCTAAAACTTACGCAGCAGCGAATGCAGGTGCTGAATTGGTGATTTACACCAAAGTAGGTATCGGTGCTGGTACTTATGCCAACAACCCATGGTTGCAGGAAATGGCTGATCCAATCACCAAGGCAACTTGGGACAACTACCTAACTGTATCTCAGAAGTGGGCTACAGAAAATGGAGTTTCCATGGTAGAAGAAAACACCAAAAAGGCTAAGGTTACTGTAAATGGCAAGTCAATTGTTGTTCCAATTTTGGTTCAACCGGGTCAGGCCAACGGTACTTTCGGACTAGCCTTGGGCTATGGCCGTACCAAAGCAGGTCGTGTTGCGGATGGAGTAGGAGTCAATGCATTTGACTTACTAGACACTACCAAAGGCTTCGTGAATTTTGACTTGACCACTAAGGTTGAGGTAGCTGCTACTGAGGAAACTTACAAAATTGCACGCACGCAAACTCACCAAACCTTCATGGGACGTGAAAACGTCATCCAAGAAGCTACTTTGGCTGAGTACAAAAAAGATGCATCTGCAGGAAGATACAAGCCTGAAATCTACAAGGATGGCGAGTTTGTAAAACCTTCCAAAATTTCACTTTGGAGTGGACATAAATACAGCCAGCACCACTGGGGTCTTGCCATTGACATGAACTCTTGTATTGGTTGCGGTGCTTGTACCATTGCTTGCCAGGTAGAAAATAACGTGGCAGTAGTTGGAAAGCAAGAAGTATTGAATCGTAGAGAAATGGCTTGGATCCGTATCGATCGCTACTACTCTTCCGATGCTCCAGCTGATGATTTGAAAGGAATGGAAATTGCCGCAGAAAACCCTGAGGTGACTTTCCAGCCGATGATGTGTCAGCAGTGTAACAATGCACCATGCGAGACTGTGTGTCCAGTGGCTGCCACTACGCACTCTTCAGAAGGCTTGAACCAAATGACTTACAATAGATGTATTGGTACTAGATATTGTGCCAACAACTGTCCGTATAAGGTACGTCGATTCAACTGGTTTAAGTACCACGATAACAAGGACTTTGCTGGTGTAAACGTCGCTCAAAACGATGATTTGGGCAAGATGGTTCTTAACCCAGACGTAACTGTCCGTGTGCGTGGTGTCATGGAAAAATGCTCTATGTGCGTGCAGCGTATTCAGGCTGGTAAACTTACCGCCAAGCGTGAGAAGCGTACACTTGTAGATGGAGAAGTAAATGTGGCTTGTGCAGTGGCCTGTCCTACAGATGCCCTTGTATTTGGTGACATGAATGATCCTGCAAGCAAGGTGTCTAAGCTCTTGAAAATTGAGGAATCCGATGCTGCTAGCAAGGAAGTGGGTGAGGAGAGAGCATACCACGTATTGGAAGAGATCAATGTGAGTCCAAACGTATGGTACTTCACTAAGATCAGAAACAAAGAGAAAAACGAAGCGTAATTATAATAACAAGAAACTATGCAGGTTACTTCATCCGTACGCCAGCCCTTAGTTACCGGAGGTAAAACCTACCATGATGTGACACACGATGTGTCTCGTCAGGTAGAAGGTAAGCCATCCAAGTTGTGGTTTTTGGCTTTCCTTACTGCCGTCGGAGTATTGGCTTTAGGATCAACAGCTCTTTTGGCTACCCTTTGGGAAGGGATAGGCATGTGGGGCCTCAACAAGACCGTAGGTTGGGCTTGGGACATCACCAACTTCGTGTGGTGGGTAGGTATTGGTCACGCAGGAACGCTTATTTCTGCCGTATTGCTTCTATTTAGACAAAAGTGGAGAACATCCATCAACCGTGCTGCAGAAGCGATGACCATTTTCGCGGTAATCTGCGCGGCCATGTTCCCAGTCATCCACATGGGTAGACCTTGGTTGGGTGCTTATTGGGCATTGCCACTTCCAAATACTTTTGGATCGCTTTGGGTAAACTTTAACTCTCCCTTGTTGTGGGACGTATTTGCGATTTCAACGTACTTCTCTGTATCGCTAGTATTCTGGTACATTGGGTTGATTCCTGACTTTGCAACTATCCGTGACCGTGCCACTGGAATGCGTAAAGTAATCTACGGAGCCCTTTCTTTTGGATGGGATGGAGCAGCGAAAACTTGGATGCGATACGAATCTGTATCCTTGATCCTTGCTGGCCTGGCAACACCTCTTGTACTTTCTGTACACACGATTGTATC
>CAJBER010000063.1 GCA_903952135.1 uncultured Algoriphagus sp. | reverse complement strand
GTTAGCGTAGATAAATTGATTCTGGAGGCCCATTTGTTTTCCAACTCTTCGAATTCAATAAACCGATCGATCAATAAACTCTCTTTGTCAAAGGGACTCAAGAGTGTTTCCTCAAGCATTCGGTCCGAGCGGTACAGCTCCATGATGTTATCCCCTTGAAATAGGCCATTCGTTCCTCCTATTCCGCCCAAATTAACACCGAGAAGGCTTGCAATCCCTGACATTTGACCAATTCCTCCCATTCCTTCCTCCTCCAAAACGAAAGAAGTTTCAGCATGAAAAACAGGGTCTTTTAGTTGCGAATATCCAGCACCTATCCCAGCCCCTAGTACGAAGAATAGGAAGAGAACTTTCCACTTGGAGCTGAAAAATTTAACCCAATTGATCAAGTTTTGTACCACCTCTTTTAAGGTGAATTGGGAGGCTGAAAAATGTGAGTTTCCGCTCATTGGGGTTACTGTTGGTTGATTTGAGAAAGAACCAATGCCAAGGTGGCCAGTCCAGTGGTGACGCCCACCAATTCGCCTAGACGAATTGGGATCTTAGGTCCTTTACTTGGAATAATCACTTCAGCTCCAGGCTCCACGATTGGGTAGCTTCGAACACCAAAGAATCCTTTTGTTCGTTTTACCGCCCCATTTGCATAGACTACATAGGTTTGCTTGCGGTTGGCTCTTCGGTCAAACCCACCTGCTCCATTGATGTAAAACCGAAGGCTACGACCTTGCTCGTGTCTTAAGGTAGTCGGGTAGACCACATCTCCACGCATACGAACGGTTTGCAAGAGCTTGGGCACATTGAGAATATCGCCTTCTTCGAGTACCAAATCTTCCTCAGAACCGGGATTCGCAAGGATTTTTTCTAGGTTGATGGCAACGGCCTCAGTTTCTTTAATTTTTACGGCTACCCCTGGGGTTTCCGCAGCAATTTGATCCAACGACTCTCGTTTGGCATTATTGGCAGTGGAATCCGTTTTCGCCACCTTTTCGGTTGGAAGGTCTCTGAAAAGACGAATAAGGAGTTCTTCTTGTGCTTCAGGGTTGGTTGGATTCTCCTTAAGAAGAACGCGTAGTGCCTCTAAATTTTTCTGTCTCCGCACCTGCTCAGACTCTGTATTGAAAAACTCTGTTTTACGAATCAAGGTAGCGCCCTTGGTGTAGGCAAATTGATTTACTCCCCCAGCTCTTTTGATCAAATCAGAGATCCGGTCTACACTAGTTTGAATCGCAAAAATTCCCGGAGAATTGACCTGCCCTTCTACCGATACGAGTCGCTGCATCGTAAAATTGGCGCGCTTTCGCACGATTAACTGATCGAAGGGCGCCAAGGAAATGGCATTCGGGTTGAAGGATAAGTCTTGATTTATGGAAGTGGTGATGATATCCGATAGCGTTCCTGAATCTGAATCTTCCAGCCTTCTGGCAATTTCAATGTCTTTTATGTTGGCAGATTCTTGCAAGCCACCGGCGATAAGAATCAATTCTTCAGGTGTCATTCCTGCCGCATAAGGATAGGTGCCTGGACGTTTTACCTCACCCAAGATCTGTATGTAGCGCTCGTTTTGAATGTCGTAAATGCTAGAAATACGGATTACATCTTCACGCTGTAAGACCACATCTTCTTGGCGGCCTTCCAATACAGCTTGAAGATTTACTTCCAATACTTCTGAACTAAGGTCTCCCTTGGTTCGCAAGATGCTGGCTCGCTGAGTGTAGGCATCGCCTTTGAGGCCATCTGCATTTTTGATCAATTGGGTTAGCGTAAGCCCTTCTGTTAAGGAGAAAATTCCAGGCCTAAAGACTGCTCCTTTAATTTGAATTCGGTTGGTGTAGCGGTCTATAATTCTTCCTACAGTGACCTCATCTCCTCCCTTCAGGTTAAAAAGCCCCAGTTGGTTTTGATAAACATCCGAGATGGAGCGTTGATTTCCGGTGATGCGAGAGATGGAAATGCGATCCTTAAAAGCCAAGTCTGTAAATCCCCCAGCAAAGCGAAGGATGTCCTCTAGATTGTCCTCAGTTGTGACCTCAAAAACCAAGGGGCGTTTAACCTCCCCCATCACCTTCACTCGAGCGAGATAAGGGTTGACCAGGATCACATCTTGATCTTGGAGCTGTACATCC
The DNA here is from genome assembly GCA_903952135.1 of uncultured Algoriphagus sp. GTDB lineage: Bacteria > Bacteroidota > Bacteroidia > Cytophagales > Cyclobacteriaceae > Algoriphagus. The sequence goes on along the minus strand of CAJBER010000063.1, from coordinate 28,554 downwards.
AAATTGGCTGTTCCATTGATGAGTAGGTCATACACATCAATTTCAGCAATTTTCTTGTTGTTTCTGATTAGTTGAATGGCGCGTAGGGTTCCGTTATCGGAAGGTCCTCCTGCCGCATATAGGGCGTTGAAAACCGTTGAAAAAGCACTCAAGGTGAAGGTTCCTGGTAAGCGAACTTCATTCAAAATATGGACTTTTATCGTTTTGACGTTTCCAAGGGTGACTTGAAGGAAGGTTTTTGGGTTTGCTCCAGAAAGCCCAGAATAGAAAGCGGCTACTCGGTTTTTGATGATTCCTTCTGCAGCTTCAATCGTTTTACCAGAAACGGAAATCAGGCCGATGTTATCCAATAAAATCGACCCTTCTGGGTTGACGGTTGCCTCGTAGTATTTTTCAGATTGTCCGTAGATATCCACATAGAGGAGGTCTCCAGGACCAAGAATGTAATTCTTTGGGGTGGCTTGGTTTAGGCTCGGCTCAAAGCTTAGTTTCCGATTCTTTTGAAAAAACAAGGCGCTCCCAAATAGCAAGGAATCCGCTTTTTCTTCATCCATCAACTCCTGTGTTTCCATCAGGCCTCTGGTGATGTCATTGATGTCAATTTGTTCGCGAGCAGCTCTTTTTGATACATTCGTAGATCTGGACTTGCTGGATCCTGTAGCCAAGCCCTCAATTCTGTTTCGAAGTTTTTCTACTTCTCCGGATGGCATGCCTCGCATTTGAGCCATCATCAGAAAGTCTGTACTACTCAGTCCGGCATCTTGTGCCCGCTTGACTAGTTCCTCGATTTGATCATCACTGAGTTGATCTACACGAATAGCAGTAATGTCCGCAGTGGACTGCGCGTAAAGAGCCCTGGGGGTGACCACCCAAAGGCAGAGAAAAGCGAAAAAGTAGGTAATTTTAAGAATAGAGTTCATCGTGAAAAGGAAATTCCGTAGGGTCTAGTAGAATTTAATCTATAAAAATCCGTTTAATTCTTAATTATACCAAATGTATTGACAGATTTGACGGAAAGAGACTTCGTTTTGTGCCCTCATTTCAAACCAATTACGTCTGGTTTTGGTCTTAAATCATGGCCATATCCCGAGGGTCTCAGTCCATGCAGTTTTGTCTTGCTTTCCTTAACTTGCCAAAAATTTCATTCATGTATAGGCCACTTCTCTTTCTTGCAGTATTCATAGGTCTTTTCTCTTGTCAATCTTCAGACACCACCTGCGCCCTAGATGAGGAGCGATTGGAGGGCCGGACAAACTTGGAAATTCATCGTTTGGAACAAGAATTTTTTGCAGCAAAAAGTACTGAAGAGTTTCGTTTCCTACTGGAAAAATATCCAGAAATAGCAAATAAGGTGATGGAGCAAGAGACTTATCCCCATGTAGACACCTTGGCTCAGGAGCTACTCCTCGCAAATCAGGATTCGGCTTTCCAGGCCTTGAATGCGGCAGTCGCCAAAGAGTTTGCGGATATATCCGATATTAAAGTGGAGCTGGAGCAGGCATTTGCCTATTTGAAAAGTTATTACCCCGACTTTAAGGAACCCAAGGTATACACCTATGTGTCTGGATTTGGCATAGATCTCTTGGTAGAAGAAAACATCTTGGTGATTGGCTTGGACTATTTCTTGCCAAGCGACCATGTCTTCCAGCCGGATTTGCCCAAGTACATCGCTTCTCGATACGAACGAAAATATCTGGTGCCCATGGTTGTGTTGGCGATTTCTTCCCGTTACAACGAAATTGATACGCAAGACAATACGCTCTTGGCGGAAATGATCTACTACGGAAAGGCTTACCATTTTGTCAAATCCATCCTTCCCTGCACTTCGGACCAGTACTTAATCGGGTATACGCCCGAACAAATTCAGGCCTGCTGGGACAATGAGGATCTCATTTGGACGCATTTTATTGAAAACGAACTCTTGTTTGAAACCAATCCTTTCGAAATACGAAAGTACATTGGAGAGGCTCCAAGCACCGACGCCATCAGCATGGATGCTCCTGGTCGGATTGGCCGTTGGATTGGATGGAACATTGTGGAGGAATATGCAATTCAGCAGGATCTTTCGCTGCCCGAACTGATGCGTGAATCGGATGCAAAAAAATTGTTTAAGGATTCCGGGTATCGGCCTCGTAATGGAGAAGAAAATTAGGATTTAGCTCCGCGTCTTTCAGGACTTATCCACAGTTTGGTTCGTTTTTTCGTAGTATTTGCACAGATGGGTGATTGCACAAGCACTGCATTTGGGACTTCTTGCGAGGCAAGTGTAGCGTCCGTGTAGGATCAACCAGTGGTGTGCCTTGTGAATGTGCTCCTTGGGCAAATGCTTGACCAATTGCTTTTCTACTTCTAAGGGAGTCTTGGCGGTTAGTGGAACCAGCCCCAAGCGCCTGGATACCCGATACACATGCGTATCCACTGCCATATTGGGTTGCTGCCAAATCACCGAGGTAATCACATTGGCTGTTTTTCTCCCCACCCCCGGTAGTTTGACCAACTCTTCTACAGTCGAAGGGATTTCTCCTCCAAAGTCAGCTAACAGCATTTTTCCAAGCCCAATCAGGTGTTTGGTTTTGTTGTTTGGGTAGGAGACAGATCGGATATAGGGAAAAAGTTCATCAAAGTGTGTCGCCGCGAGGTGTTCTGCTGTTGGAAAATGCTTGAAAAGTTCTCGGGTGACGATATTAACGCGCTTGTCGGTGCATTGGGCGGAAAGCACCACGGCTACCAAGAGCTGGAAAGGATTGTCGTACTGGAGTTCCGTCTCTGCCACGGGCATATTTTCCGAAAAATGCTGGATAAAGGCTTCGTATCGCTGTTTTTTGAGCATGGAGTCTGTGGCGTTGGACTAGTCTTCTAAGTTAGTAAGCGCGGCCTTTTTCTTGGTGCATAGCCGAAAATTTATTTCAAAAAGTTGGTTTGGGGCAACTATTTTTAGTTTCGAATCCGCCATTCCTTGGGATAATAGTTGTTTACCCGGTTACCCAAATTCTTGAGCCATCCTAAGGGAAGTTTCTGGTAGGTGAGCAGAACCCATCCTAGGGGGAGTTCCCCAAAGACCTGGTCCTTTTTTCGTAAAAAATCCAAGGCTTCCGCCTCGGATAATTCGTGCAGGGGAAACGCATTTTTGGGTAGGGTAGATAAGGCCCACTCGTGGCTAGGAATCCATTCCTTTCCCTGCTTTTTGCCAAGTTCTACTCCAAAATACCGCACACTCAATACCTGGGCAAGTTTTTCCAGTTCACGGCTATACTCCCCATGCATTCGGAAGTAAGCGTCCTGCAACAGGTAAAATTTGCCGGATCCATCTGCTCCAATTTCTTGTTCGAGTGCAGCGGATTCCTTTTCCCCCACCCGTTTAAGGCTATGGTGTTTGAATTCCTTGTTGGCTGGAGCCACTTGCGTGTATGCCTCTTCCGGTCTTCGCAATACCGTGATGAAAAACCCCTCTCCCGCTACCTTGTGCGGAAAAAAGCGGTAGCCATAAAAGGTCCCGTCAGCGGTACTCACTTCAGTTTCCACGATGCCCCAGCTCGGATCTAAGTGGATGCGCACGGGTTCAAACGCAAATTCCTCGGTTAAAAAGCGAAGGATCTCTTCGTTTTCTTTTTCGTTGAAGGTGCAGGTGGAGTAAAGCAAATAGCCCCCTCCCTTGACCAATTCTCCTGCCTTGTCCACAATGCGCTTTTGCCGAGCAGAGCACAAGTTGACATGTTCGGGTGACCACTCCGCTCGGGCCTGGGGATCTTTGCGGAACATTCCTTCCCCGGAGCAGGGCGCATCCACTAGCACCAGGTCGAAAAATCCATCCAGAAGAGAAAAATGTTCGGGGTCGTTGTTGCTCACAAGTGTATTCCCTAAGCCCCACTTAATCACATTTTCCTTGAGAATTTGCGTACGGGCCGCAATCACTTCATTGGCCACCAAGAGGCCTTCTTCACCCAGGTAACTGGACAGCAAGGTGCTTTTTCCACCAGGGGCAGCCGCCAAATCGAGGTAGATTCCCTTTGGGATCTGCTGGGATTCCAGGATGTGGGAGATAAACATGGAAGAGGCTTCTTGCACATAGTAGGCCCCAGCATGAAAGCTAGGATCTCCAGTGAAACTCGGCCGCTCTTCTAAAAAATAGCCGTCTTTTGCCCAGGGAATGGGTCGTTTTGAAAAGGAAATGTCTACCGGCTTTTTCCGGTTGAGCCGAATGGAGGTTTGAGTAGGACGCTCCAGGCCTTCTATAAACAGGGCAAATTCTGCAGGCCCGAGTAGCGCCTGCATTTGCAATTCAAATGCCTCGGGTAGTTGATTTTCGGCCATCTCACAAATATAACGAATCTAGCAGCAGATCTGTGATTGCTACTAGATTCGAAAGCGGTCCTCTGATTTTGAATTAGGAATCGTCTTCCTCCTCTTCAAAATCCTCGTCTTCATCAGCCCCCATTTCAAACATGGAGCTGAACAGGTCCTTAAATTGGAGCCCGGTGTCTAGCAATTTTTTGCTCAACTGGGAATATTCTGCCAAGCCATGGAGCGCAAACTCCATATAGAATTCCTTTTCTTTTTCGGGCAAATTCCCCACCAGTTGGGATACCACATCCTCTAGGCCCGGAACCCCGTGAAGGCCGCTTTTGTAGGCTTTGTCGCTCAAGTCACTCAAGAGATCCAGTTCATTTCCCTCTCCAAACCAGGCCAATGGAATCACATAGGGATTGCCGGCTTTCTCTTTTTTCTTTTGCTCCGGAGATGGGAAATACTCCACAAATTGACTGCGGATCGCTTTACCGATCAGATTGTAGGCCACCAATCCAGCACCTTCTTGTTCCCCTTCGTACACGAGTTCTACCTTTCCGGTAATGGCCGGAATGACACCAATCAAATCGGATATTCGAATGACCGTAGCGGATTCATTGTTTCGATACATCCGTCTCTCTGCTGCGGAAATCAAATTCTCATAAGCAGAAATTGTCAATCGTGCAGACACCCCACTTTTTTCATCCACAAACTCAGAATGTCGTGCTTCGATGGCGATCTGTTCGATCAAGTCTTTCATCAGTTCCGGCACATGAATGTTGGCCACTGGCTTACCTTCCAATCGAGCTTCCTGTCCCGTAATTTTCTTGCCGATTTCGATTGACTTGGGGTAGTGCGTGATGATTTGACTTTCGATTCGGTCCTTAAGTGGTGTGACAATGCTTCCCCGGTTGGTGTAGTCCTCCGGGTTGGCCGTGAAGATAAACTGGATGTCCAAAGGCAACCTCAGCTTAAATCCTCGAATCTGGATGTCCCCTTCCTGAAGAATGTTGAACAAAGCCACCTGAATACGGGCTTGGAGATCCGGAAGTTCGTTGATCACAAAAATGCAACGGTGCGAACGGGGAACGAGCCCATAGTGAATCACGCGCTCGTCGTTGTAGTTTAATTTCAGCGTAGCAGCCTTGATGGGATCCACATCGCCGATCAAGTCAGCAACAGATACGTCTGGGGTGGCTAATTTTTCGGCATAGCGCTCGGATCGTGGCAACCAGGAGATGGGGCATTGGTCTCCTTTTTCTTCAATTAGGTTCTTGCCAAAGGTGGTGAGTGGAAGAAGCGGGTCTTCATTGAGTTCCGAACCAAAGATGACGGGTACATATTCGTCTAGGAGCAAGGTCATCATCCGCGCAATGCGGGTTTTGGCCTGTCCCCGCAATCCAAGCAAGTTGATATTGTGTCGGGAAAGGATCGCTCGTTCGATGTCTGGAATGACGGTGTCTTCGTATCCCCAAACGCCCTCAAACACGTTTTCCTTTGCTTTGATCTTCTGGATCAGGTTGTCTCGAAGTTCCTCTTTGATGGACTTCGGGCTGTAGCCTGCCGCCTTCAGTTGGCCAAGGGTTTTGATTTGAAGGAGCTGCTCTCCTTTGAGTTTTGCGTAATCCATTCTAAAAGCGTTTGGTTCGGTTTCGTCTATAATCTTCAAAAATTAAATTGCCTAGCCCTTTCAAGCTGCTGTAGTAGGCATTGCCATTGTTGACCTGGGTAAATTCTTTGACAAACTCTTTCAGGTACGGGTCAGAGGCAATCATAAAGGTGGTTACTGGTATTTTCAGTTTCCGACATTGCGCAGCGAGTTTGAGGGTTTCTGCCAAAATCTTGCTGTCAATGCCAAAAGCATTTTTATAGTACTTGATGCCCACCTTCAGGCAAGTAGGCTTGCCATCGGTGATCATGAATATCTGCTTGTTGGGGTTTTTTCTTCGTCGAAGTAAATCCATGGCGAGTTCAAGTCCTGCCACTGTATTGGTGTGGTAAGGCCCCACTTGCAGGTAGGGCAAATCCTTGATTTCAATTTGCCAAGCATCGTTTCCAAAGACGATGATGTCTAGGGTATCCTTGGGATAGCGAGTTTTAATCAACTCGGCCAAGGCCATCGCCACTTTCTTGGCTGGAGTAATGCGGTCCTCTCCATACAAGATCATGGAGTGGGAAATGTCAATCATCAAGACCGTGGAGGTTTGGGTTCGCTGCTCATTTTCCACGACTTCCAAGTCGTCCTCGGTCAAGAGAAAATCGCCACCAATGCCTCGATTGGCTTGGGCATTGCGCAGGGAATCGGTGAGCGCGATTTGATCCAAGTTATCGCCAAACTCGTAAGCTCTTCGCTCCGAACCTTGCTCTTCACCAGGACCTGAAATTTGTGTGCGGTGCTGTCCTGATTTGCTCTTTTTCAGCTTGCCAAAAATTTCTTCTAGCGCGCTTTTTCGGATGGTTTGCTCTGCCTTACCGGTGATTTCAAATTTGCCTTGCTGATTTTCCTCGCTGAGGTATCCTTTGGACTTGAGGTCTTCAATGAAGTTGCCTATGCCGTAGTCTGGGCTGGTTAGCTGGTAGCGCTTGTCCAGGTTGGTCAGCCAGCTCAAGGCTTCCGACACATCCCCTCCGGTCATGGTGACGAGCTGCAGAAAAATGTCCAATAGGCTTTCAAACCGATTTTTTTCGGGATCGAGCGTGGGGATGAATTTAGTAAAGCGAAACCCTTTCATGGACTGGAATTAGGTAAACAAGATTCCCAAAAATAGGGATGACCGGTACCTGCGTTAGTACAACACGCAATTAGGGCAAGGAGTTTTGGAGTTCAAAAAAAATTAGGCAAAAAACAACGTGGATCTTCCTTCAAGCCACTCGGGATCCTTTTTGTATTCGATTTTGAAAGCGGGAAGGTTGGAAGCAATCTATCCTATCCTTAGGATTCACTAGCAAGGAAAGGGGAAATCTCCCTATTTTCGGGGAATGATGACTGCTTCCGACCGGCATGCCCAACTACTCAAATCCACAGCCAAGCGCTTGGGCTTTGATTTCTGTGGAATTGCCAAAGCAGATTTTTTGGCTGAGGAAGCGCCCAAACTCGAGGAATGGCTGCGCCGCGATTACCAAGGCCGAATGGGTTACCTCGCAAATCATTTTGATAAGCGACTCGATCCTCGAAAGTTGGTGGAAGGTGCGAAGACGGTCGTCTCCCTGGTGTACAATTATTTCCCAGAACGAGCACTTCCGCAAGGCAATGAAGACATCAAGTTGGCCAAGTATGCCTATGGGAAAGATTACCATGACGTGATCCAAGAAAAGCTTCGAGAGTTTTTGACCTGCCTTCGCGACGAGATTGGTGAGATCGGCGGTAGAAGTTTTGTGGATTCCGCTCCGATATTGGAGCGGCAATGGGCAGAGCGGGCAGGGCTGGGCTGGATCGGCAAAAATAGCCTCCTCCTCAACCGGTCCATGGGAAGTTTCTTCTTTTTGGCCGAGTTGGTGATCGATCTAGAAGCGACCCCGGACCTTCCCTTAGCCAAGGATTATTGCGGTACCTGCACTGCCTGCATGGACGCCTGCCCCACGGATGCCATTGTCGCCCCGGGAGTAGTAGACGGTTCCCGCTGCATTTCCTACCTCACGATCGAACTAAAGGATGCCATCCCCAGCTCCTTTGCGGGGAAAATGGACAATTGGGTATTTGGCTGTGATGTCTGTCAGGACGTATGTCCATGGAACCGATTTTCAAAGCCGCATCAAGAGCCTGCCTTCAGCCCTTCTTCGGACTTGGAAGCCTTGGCAGCACAAGATTGGAAAGAGCTGACCGAAGAAACATTCAAACGAGTTTTTACTGGTTCGGCCGTCACCCGTACTAAGTTGAAAGGCATCACCCGCAACCTGGAATTTATCGCTCAGGATAAACCTACCGACTAAGGAACTGGCAAATACCGGATACCTAACGAACGTATTTTCGCCGTACTTGGTCCATGGGCCTACTTGCTCTGTTTTCAAGGCTTGTCTGTAAATGAAATTGTGAGTTTCTTCGTTCAGGAGTGAAAAAATGCAGTTTTTCAACAGAATTTTCCAACCTTCTCTCCCCGATTTGAGTTTCAATTGTACTATATTTGCGGCATGAATAAGAACGTTTTATTACTGATTTTAGATGGTTGGGGTCTTGCTACCAATCCTGCAGTTTCCGCCATCGACAAGGCTACCACTCCTTTTATAGACAGCTTATTCAAGACGTATCCGCACGCCAAGTTGGAGGCCTCAGGCCTTGCAGTAGGCCTTCCGGAAGGTCAAATGGGCAACTCGGAAGTGGGGCACATGAACATTGGTGCGGGAAGGGTAGTCTACCAGGATTTGGTAAAAATCAATTTGGCAGTACAGCAAGGAGAATTATTGACCCATCCTGTCTTGAGCGCAGCGTTTGAGCGGGCCAAAGCAGGAAAGAAAAAAGTGCATTTTTTAGGATTGGTGTCCGATGGAGGTGTGCACGCACACATCGAGCACCTCAAGGGGCTGTGTGATGCAGCCAAGCACCATGGGATGGAAGACGTCTTTATCCATGCCTTTACAGATGGCCGGGATACCGACCCTAAAGGTGGATTGGCTTACCTAGGAGATCTTCAAAATCATTTGGACCATTCCGTTGGAAAAATTGCTTCCGTGGTTGGCCGCTACTATGCCATGGATCGGGACAACCGATGGGAGCGGGTAAAGCTTGCTTACGATGCGATGGTAGCCGGAGAAGGAGAAAAATCGAAGAACATTCTGGCTTCCATCAAGAAGTCCTACAGCAATAACGTTACCGACGAATTTATTCGTCCCATCATTCAGGTGGGCGAGGACAACAAGCCACTGGCCACCATTCAAGAGGGCGACATAGTCTTGTGTTTCAATTTCCGAACAGACCGAGGAAGAGAAATCACGCAAGCGCTCAGCCAGCGGGATTTTCCAGATTTCAACATGAAAAAGTTGGACTTGGACTACTTGACACTGACCACCTACGACGAAACCTTTACTGGAGTACAGGTCCTTTTTGAAAAGGACAAGCTCAACAATACCCTTGGGGAGGTGTTGGAAAAGGCAGGGAAGAAACAAATCCGCATCGCGGAAACAGAGAAATATCCGCACGTGACCTTCTTCTTCTCTGGAGGCAGAGAAAAAGAATTTATCGGAGAAAGCAGAATTCTCTGTCCTTCACCCAAGGTGGCGACCTACGATTTGATGCCTGAAATGAGCGCTGGAGAAATCGCCCTCAAGATCACGGCGGAGCTTAACAAGAAAAGCGCAAACTTTATCTGTCTCAATTTTGCAAATGCAGATATGGTGGGGCATACTGGAGATTTTGACGCTGCTGTAAAGGCTTGTGAAGCGGTGGATGCTTCGGCAGAAAAAGTGGTCAAAGCCGCTATCGCAAATGACTATACGGTCCTTGTGATTGCTGATCATGGCAACTCAGACGTGATGATCAATGAGGACGGCTCTCCAAATACGGCACACACGACCAACTTGGTGCCATTTATCGTGGTAGACAAACAGAAATTTATCGTGAAAGACGGGAAATTGGGGGACTTAGCACCCACTATCCTTCAGTTGATGGGGGTAGGTATTCCCGAAGAAATGACGGGAGACATATTACTAGAATCATGAAACTAAAAAACATCTTAGCAGTACTGCTTTTAGGGATTACGCTTGCTTGCTCACCAACTCAGCAAGAACCGGCCCTTGAGAAACTTCCTTACTTTGATTTGAAAAGTTTTATCAACCTAGAGCTAAGTAAAATCGAAGGGGATTCGGTGTTGAAAACCTCGGTAATTAATGGAGAGGAGCAAGTAGCGGATTTGCTGTATACCTCCGAGGACTGGAAGGAAGAGTTGGCTGCTTTTTACGAAGCAGACATCAATGTTCCAGCCCTTGCCACAGCATATTCTACCCGCACCACCCCGGACCAGCTCATTCACGAGCTACTCCCTGAGTCAAAAGGCAAGGTGAAGGAGCTATCGATTCGCTACGTGCAGAATTATCCTTCTTGGGTGACATTTAAGATCAAGGATGAAAATCTATTTTATTCCACGACCACGCTGGGAGAACTTTTCATGAACCAGGCCACAGGAAAAATAGATCAATACAAATTGGAGACCACTCAGAAAGTCCTATTTCTTTCTCCGACCCACATTAAAATATCAGGGTTTATCCACTAAAAAAAATAGGCTCCGCTAAAAAGTGGAGCCTATTTTTTAAAGGGATTTTTCTACCCAATCCCATACCCTTATTTCGAAAATAGTGGAGGTCGTTTGGCTTGCCAATCGGAATTTTCCTGAATCAACCGTCCTACCATAATCAATTTTTCTTCTTCAAATAGGTTGGCTAATAAGGTAATGGAAGTAGGGCTTCCATTGGCTCCAAATCCATTGGGCAGGCAAAGTGCGGGATGTCCCGTCAAGTTGGTAATTTGTAGTTGCTGCCCTGCAAAGGATGGGGTGATGATCACATCGTACTCCTTCATCAAGGCATGCATTTCTTCAATCAATACACTTCGCTGCCGGCTCATTTGGATGTATTCTACGGCAGGGATAAATCGCGCTGCGCGAAATACATTGGGCCAGGCACTCTTGTGCTGGGCTACTAGTTGGTCATCTAGGCCGAATCGGGTCAACTCATCGAATGCTGCCGCACCTTCCACCAAAAGCATGGATACCAAAGGTGCGGCATTGACGCTCGTTTTCAACTCCACAGGGTGGAGGGTGACTCCTTGGTTTTTCAGCAGTTCCAATACCGCTCGGTCATTTTCGATACCGCTTCGATTTCCTTCAAAAAAGGAACTGAAGTACCCCACTTTCAATTTCTTGACTTCTTTTTTAGCCGAATAATTGAATGCTGCTGGGATAGTGGAGGGATCTTTGGTATCGCTGCCATTCAAGACAGAAAGAACAATTGCATTGTCTAGGGCCGATCGGGAGATAGGACCCACCTTGTCCATGGACCAGCTGAGCGCCATGGCTCCATGTCTGCTGATTCGCCCAAAGGTGGGACGAAGCCCAGTTACTCCGTTGCGAGTGGAAGGAGATACGATCGAGCCCAATGTCTCCGTGCCGATAGCAAAGGGCACCAATCCTGCGCTTACCGCCGAAGCAGATCCTGCAGAAGAGCCACTAGCCCCTTGTTTCAAATTCCAAGGATTTTTAGTGACTCCTCCATACCACACATCGCCCATGGCCAAAGCACCGAGGGTGAATTTTCCAACCAAGACCCCTCCTGCATTTTCCAACTTGGTAATGATCGTGGCGGTCTCGTTAATCACTTGATCTTTGTATGGGTTGGCTCCCCAAGTCGTTCTTGTTCCTGGGAGTGCGAATAAATCCTTCACCCCATAAGGGATGCCATGAAGTGGACCTCTGTATTTGCCTGCTGCAAGTTCCTGATCTAGGGTGCGGGCCTGGGCCAGTGCCTGATCCTCTAGGAGAGTCACCAAGCTAGCCAATGTGTCGGAATGGGTCTTAATTCGTTCGAGATATAGTTTTGTCAGTCGCTCAGAACTCACTTGACGCGATTTGATCAGTACCGAAAGCTGGTGGACTGGCATAAAAGCCAGGTCCACATCAGTAGTGGGTAGGGTCACCTTCGCAGGAAGTCCCCAGTCGAAAGCCTGTTGTTCCTGGCTGGGGAAGAAGCCTTGCGGAAGGGGGTTGAATACTAGGGACGGACCCACTGAATTCGCCAATTTGGTCTGGCGGAGTACTTCATAGTTGCTGCGGTGCGTAGTGAGTGTGCCGATCATGCTGTCCTTTTCTTGGGGGGTAAAGGATAGGCCAATCAGATCTGCTGCGGCATCGATGGTTGGGGGGTTGATTTCACCTACATTTCGGCCGATGCCAAAGCCCAAGGCGGAGAAAATTGCGGCGCCAAGAAAAAGAAAAGCGATGGAAGGCAGGTTGTTTTTTCGATTCATTGGATAGTTTTGTATACGTCCCAAACTTGTTTCACCTCAAGGTGTTCATTTCGCGCTACAAAATCAAACCTTCCATGGATCAAGCCGCTAATTTTCCCAAATTTCCCATGCATTTCAGAGGCCTGCTCCTGCTTGCGGGCATGTACACGATTGCCTGGTCGGCCTTTTACACCTACTTTGGGGATACCGTGGTCAAGTGGATGGCGATGGGGGTGATGCCAGTGGAACCAGTTCTCAGCTCCTATTTTGGAATCTTTGGACTCGTCATTGGTCTCGTGCTATTTTTTGCTGCCTTCTACCCGGTGTCTTGGGTTTGGTTGATTTTGATAGGGATTTCGGGGAAACTTATCGCTGCAATCTGGTTTACCTTGGGCTTTGCACCTGAGCTAGGCTGGAATAAGCGCTCGGTGTTTCATTTAGTGTTCAACGAGTTGCTTTGGTTGATCCCCTTGACCCTTATTTTCTTGCGAAGCTTGCAAGTGAAGAAATACCTCAAGCAGCACGAAAACGAAGGTTGACTCAGCTTGTCTGAAATTGTCGATTTCCAAGCCCGATTGCTCTCCGTCACCTACGAAAAAGTAGTACCTTAGTGAGACGGAAATTATTCTTTCCTTACCCCAACCTTTTGTTCGAATGTCTCAACACCAAGCCCATAAACTTTTTCTTTTGGATGCCATGGCCCTGATTTATCGGGCCCATTTTGCCTTTAGCAAAAACCCTAGAATTAACTCCAAAGGCCTCAATACAGGGGTGATGCTCGGTTTTACGAATACCTTGTTGGAGGTCTTGGAAAAAGAAAAGCCCAGCCACATCGCAGTAGCCTTTGATACCAAGGCCCCTACGTTTCGGCACGTACAATATACCCCGTATAAGGCCAATCGACTGGAGCAACCCGAAGACATCACCGTGTCCATTCCTTGGGTGAAGGAGATCGTTCGTGCTTTCAAAATCCCAGTCTTGGAAATGGATGGATTTGAGGCGGATGACGTGATAGGCACCATTGCAAAAAAGGCAGAAAAGGAACTGTTTACCGTCTACATGATGACCCCCGACAAGGACTATGGGCAGTTGGTGGACGAGCATATTTTTTTGTACAAGCCTGCCTTCATGGGCAATGGAGTGGATGTGATGGGTCCCAAGCAAATCTGTGATAAGTGGGACATTGAAAATGTAGATCAGGTACGGGATATCTTGGGCTTGATGGGAGATGCTGTGGATAACATTCCAGGAATTCCAGGGATTGGGGAAAAAACTGCCGTCAAACTGCTCAAGGAGTTTGGAACTGTGGAGGGAGTGGTAGCGAATGCCGATCAACTCAAAGGGAAGCAACGGGAAAATGTGGAAAACTTTGGGCCACAGGGAATACTATCCAAGGAACTCGCGACCATCAAAATAGATGTTCCAGTAGATTTTGATGAGGTTGACCTTCGGTATGCCGGCGTGGATGAAGAGAAATTGCGGGCGATTTTTTCGGAACTGGAGTTCCGCACTCTGGCAGCTCGCTTATTTAAAGAAGGACCTGCCAAAAAGGCTGCCGCAGCGACTCAAGCTCCTGCGCAGATGGACCTGTTTGGAGCACCTGCTCCACAACCCACGATTCAATTCGAGGAGGGAGAGGATGAGGAAGCCATTTCACTGGCGGCTCCTGTGGTCTTGGACACCATAGATAGCAATGCCCACAACTACCATAAAATCAAAGGAAAAGCCGCTATCGAAGAACTGATAGGTTATTTGCTCCTGCAAAAAGAGATTTGTTTTGACACCGAAACCACGGACCTGGACGCCATGCGAGCGGAGCTCGTGGGACTTTCCTTTGCGTATCTGGAAGGTGAAGCCTATTACATTCCGGTAGGGCCTGATCCAAAAGAAACTCAGGTGGTATTGGAAATGCTTCGTCCGGTATTTGAAAATGAATCCATTCTCAAAATCGGCCAAAATATCAAGTATGACTTGCTCGTCCTCAAAAACTACGGGATAGAAATTAAAGGAACCCTGTACGATACGCTTCTGGCCCATTATCTCATCGAACCGGAAGGGAAGCATGGCATGGACTGGCTGGCCCAGCAGTACCTGCAGTACAAGCCGGTGTCGATTACCGAACTGATCGGCAAAAAGGGCAAAGGTCAAGGCAATATGCGGGATGTGGACGAGGATGAGGTGACCGCTTACGCGTCTGAGGATGCAGACATTACCCTTCGGCTGAAAGGAAAGTTGGACCCGATTTTACAAGCCAATGGTTTGAAGAAGCTGGTGGAAGAAGTAGAAAACCCGCTGATTCCAGTATTGACTGATATGGAATTTGAAGGGGTGCGGATAGATACAGGGAGCTTGGCGGAGCTTTCGGTCACCTTGGAACAAGAAAGCAAGGAGATCGAGAAGCGCGTCTATGAATTGGCGGGAGTGCGCTTCAATCTGGCTTCCCCCAAGCAGCTTGGGGAAGTGCTTTTTGAAAAATTGAAGCTGGATCCCAAGGCCAAAAAAACCAAGACCGGGCAATATGCCACTGGGGAAGAAATCTTGAGTAAAATGGCAGACGAACACGAGATCGCCGAGGCCATACTCGAGTATCGTCAAATGGTCAAGCTGAAGTCCACCTACGTGGATGCGCTCCCTACCATGATCAACCCCAAGACCGGAAGAATTCACACTACCTACAATCAGTTTGTGGCAGCAACAGGTCGCCTATCGTCGATCAACCCCAACCTGCAAAATATCCCAATCCGTACCGCGCGAGGGAGAGAAATCCGAAAGGCATTCGTGCCTCGAGACGAGAACTACGTGTTGCTTTCCGCCGATTATTCCCAGATTGAATTGCGCTTGATGGCGGCATTTTCCCAGGACGAATCCATGTTGGAAGCCTTCCGAACAGGTCGTGATATCCATGCCACTACGGCTGCCAAAATCTTCAAGGTTCCTTTGGATGAGGTGACCACCGATATGCGAAGAAAGGCCAAAACCGCCAACTTTGGCATCATCTATGGTATTTCTGCCTTTGGCTTGGCTCAGCGCCTATCCATTCCTCGTGGGGAAGCCAAGGAAATTATTGATGCCTACTTCACGGAGTTTCCTGCTGTCAAACAGTACATGGATGGAGCGATTGAAAAGGCGCGAACTCAAGAATTCGTGGAGACCATCCTTGGGCGCCGGCGCTACTTGCGGGACATCAATAGCCGCAACATGACCATGCGGGGTTTTGCGGAGCGAAATGCGATCAATGCTCCTCTTCAAGGATCAGCCGCAGACTTGATCAAAGTGGCCATGATCCACGTCCAGGCCTGGATGAAAGCGAATAATTTGAAGTCCAAACTCATTCTCCAAGTGCACGATGAATTGGTGTTTGATGCGCACAAAGACGAAGTGGACCTACTCAAAAAAAACATCCCAGGATTGATGTCCAATGCCATTCCTCTCCCTGTACCGATCGAAGTGGAAGTCGGCGTGGGTCCGGATTGGTTGCAAGCGCATTAAAGTATCAAGTATTTAGTAGCAAGTCGCAAGACTCCTTAGAAACAAGATACAAGAGCCAAGAAGCGAGACAGACAGCATCTTGTTTTTTGCACCGAATTTTTCAAGCGGCTGGATTGAAAGTCTAATCTCTTGCTTCTAGTTGTCTTCCTATTTCGGCCTCATCTTTTTCAAGAGTTCTTTGAGGTCTTAGGAACAAGTTAAGTTCACAAAATCACATTTTTTAAACTACTATGATAGAATTTGTAAGGTTAATTGAGGGAATTGGAACCCTCCATACAAGGCTTCAATCACATGCAGCAAATGCCGTAAATCAGGCCTTGACAATTCGAAACTGGCTAATTGGGTTTTACATTGTTGAATTTGAATTGCATGGCAAAAATAGGGCAAGCTATGGAGAGTCACTTATCGATCAATTGGCCCAAAACCTAAATCACATTAAAGGATTGGACCGTCGATCGCTCTATCGTTTTATGACATTTTACATGCTGTATCACCAAGTATTGGACTTCTTGAAAAGCGAATCAAATTCTTTTTTTCAAGTGTTGGAAGGGCTTGAGGGGATTGAAAAACTTAGAGTAGCTTTTCCGGTTGAAGAAAGTGATCAAATAGTGGGGACACTGTCCCCACTATTGCAAACTGAATTTCTAATTCCTGGGGAAAAGTTGATTTCTAAATTATCCTATTCTCATTTGGAACTACTTTTCCCTATTGATAATCAACTAAAACGCACTTTTTATGAATTGGAGGCCATCAAAGGAACTTGGAGCATTCGAGAATTGAAAAGGCAGATTGGGAGCCAACTTTTTGAGCGTTCTGGCGCGGGAGTTTTTCCTAAAAAAACGCATCCACAGCAGATTATTTCTCCAAAAGAGCCTACGGACATTATCAAAAACAGGTATGCCTTCGATTTTCTTAATTTGGACTTTACTGAAGCACTCCAAGAATCTGATTTGGAGGATGCGCTGATTCATCACTTACAAGAATTTATTCTAGAGCTGGGGTACGGTTTTTGTTTTGAATCGAGACAAAGGAGAATTCTAATCGGGGAAAGGTATTACTTTGTAGATCTTGTATTTTATCACCGAATATTAAAGTGCCATGTTTTGGTTGAATTAAAAATTGGGCAATTTGAGCACGGAGATATTGGTCAACTCAATACCTATGTTAATTTCTTTAAAGAAGAGATTAGAGAACCATCGGATAATTTGCCTATTGGAATTCTTCTGGTGGCAGGAAAGGATAAAGCGTTGGTAAAATATGCTACTGGGGGCATGGATAAGAATCTCTTTATTCAAGAGTATTTGATTCAACTTCCAGAAAAAGAAAAACTAGAAAGGTACCTGGTGTCCGAATTAAAAAAACTGAATTAATCTGCAAATGGCTAAAGTAAAAACCACCTTTTTCTGTCAAAACTGCGGAGCGCAGAGCCCGAAGTGGACTGGCAAATGCCCTGCTTGTGGGGAATGGAACACCTACGTGGAAGAAGTCATCCAAAAAGAAGAGCCGGGCAAAGGAAGTTGGAAGCCTCAGGGCTCGGGAGTCAAAAAAGCGAGCACTCCTAAGAAAATCACCGAAGTCAACTACGAGGAGCAGCCCCGCTGGATTACCTCTGACCCGGAACTGGATCGAGTACTGGGTGGAGGAATCGTTGCGGGTTCCCTTGTCCTCATTGGGGGTGAGCCAGGTATCGGCAAGTCCACGCTCATGCTCCAAATCGCCTTGACGCTAAAGGGAAAGAAAGTCCTCTACGTGTCTGGGGAGGAAAGCGAAGCGCAAATAAAAATGCGTGCAGATCGAATGGCTGCCAAAAACCCAGATTGCTACGTGCTTTCTGAAACGAATACCCAACAGATTTTTCAGCAGATCGAGGCGCTCAACCCGGACTTTTTGGTCATCGACTCCATCCAAACCCTAACTAGCCAGTTTGTAGAATCTGCTGCGGGATCTGTATCCCAAGTGCGGGAATGTACGGCGGAGCTGATGAAGTTTGCCAAGGAAACCGGCACGCCTGTGTTTTTGATCGGCCACATTACCAAGGACGGATCTATTGCTGGTCCCAAAGTGCTCGAACACATGGTGGATACCGTGCTGCAGTTTGAGGGAGACCGTCACCTGACCTACCGAATCTTGCGCACCTCCAAAAACCGATTTGGATCTACTCATGAACTCGGTATCTACGAAATGCGAGCTGAGGGCTTGCGTGCCGTCTCTAACCCTTCCGAAATCTTGCTCACCCAGCGAGAAGAAGTGCTCAATGGAGTAGCCATTGGCGCCATGCTAGAGGGCAATCGTCCCTTGCTGATTGAGATACAGTCCCTAGTAAGCCCAGCTACCTACGGCACGCCGCAGCGAAGCAGCACAGGACATGACGCGAAGCGACTCAACATGCTTTTGGCCGTGTTGGAAAAGCGTGGTGGCATGCGCCTCGGGCAGCAAGATGTGTTTTTGAATGTGGCAGGTGGCCTGCGCGTAGACGATCCAGGCTTGGACTTGGCCGTGTGCGCATCCTTGATTTCCAGTTACGAGGATACGCCCGTTTCGGAGCAAATTTGCTTTGCCGCTGAGGTAGGCTTGGGTGGGGAAATTCGAGCGGTATCTCGCATCGAAAACCGCATCGCTGAAGCGGAAAAACTCGGCTTCAAGAAGATTGTGGTTTCCAAGTATGCCGTCAAGGGCTTGGACTTGAGTAAGTTTAAAATCCAAATCATCCAAGTGAGCAAGCTGGAAGAGATGTACCAGTTGATTTTTTGAGTGTACGCGTTGCTAAAAAAAGAAACTGACGAGAAGGCCCCATTTCAACCTCCTGATTGATTCAATTTTCTAGAACTAGTCTTGTTCGTTATCTTTAAAAATTATCCCTTCGCCCAAATTTATGTCTCCAAACGACAACCTACCTGATCAAAACTTAGACCCAAAAGATTGGGAAGCCATGCGCCAATTGGGCCACCAGATGGTCGACGACTTGATTGATTATTGGAAGGGAATTCGAGAAGAAAAAATTTGGAGACCCATCCCTGAGGAGGTTAAGACTTTCTTGGACCAACCCATTCCTGAAAATGGGCAAACCCCAGAGGAGGTCTATCAGGAGTTTAAGGAGTACATTTTTCCCTACAACAAGGGGAATGTGCACCCTCGGTTTTTTGCTTGGATTCAAGGCACGGGTACCCCACTGGGTTCCTTTGCAGACTTGCTGGCTTCAGGCATGAATCCCAACGCAGCCATCGGGGAGCACTCCGCGATGTATGTGGATCGGCAGGTGGTCAACTGGTGCAAGGAGTTGATGAACTTCCCTTCCGAAGCCTCTGGAATCCTAGTTAGTGGAGGGTCCATGGCAAATATCACTGCCTTGACGGTGGCGAGAAATTCGTTTGGAGAAGAAAAGATTCGGCAGAAAGGACTCAAGGCGGCATCGGCTCAACTCTTGATTTACTGCTCGGTAGAAACGCACTCCTGCATCCAAAAGGCAGCCGAAATCATTGGTTTGGGAAGCGAAGGAGTTCGAAAAATCCAAGTGAACGAACGATTCGAGCTGGACACCACTGCCTTGCGAACTCAAATCCAGGCCGACCTTCAAGCCGGCTTTCTGCCCTTTTGCCTGGTAGGTACTGCCGGCACGGTGAATACGGGTGCCATTGACCCCATGGCGGAGCTGCTGGAGATCTCCAAAGAATATGGATTATGGTTCCATGTGGATGGAGCCTATGGCGCATTGGCCAAACTTGATCCGATCTATGCCGATGCCTTGCAGGCAATTGAAGCCGCGGATAGCTTGGCTTTTGACTTGCATAAGTGGCTGTATGTGCCCTATGAAGTGGGATGTACGCTCATTCGAGATCCAAAAAAACACCGTGATTCCTTTGCCATCACCCCCAATTACCTCCTACGGGAGCAGCGGGGCCTTTCGGGAGGCTTGGATTCCACCAACAATTACGGATTTGAGCTTTCGCGTGGCTTCAAGGCCTTGAAGGTGTGGATGTCTCTCAAAGAACACGGAAGAGCGAAGTATGCGGACATGGTTGCTCAAAATAATCGACAGGCAATCTACTTGGGGGAATTGGTGGAGCAGCATCCGAATCTGGAATTGATGGCTCCGGTATCCATGAGCATTACCTGCTTTCGGATGATCTATCCTGGCTTAAATGAAGAAGCCCTTCGTGAGCTCAACCGGGAAATCCTCCTTCGCCTGCAAGAGGAAGGGATTGCCTCACCCAGCTCTACGATCTTGGAGGGTAAGTTTACCTTGCGTGTGGCGAATACCAACCAGCGCACACTTATGGAAGACATGGACCTTTTGGTTCGGGAAGTGCTTCGCCTAGGAAACCAAATAATTGCGCAAGAATCAGTGTAATTTGGCTTAATTTTCGTTAAGTTACTTGGTACAACATAACACAACCAACTATGCGAAAAACACTCTTTTTTACCCTGATTTTAGCCGGATTAGTCCTTGGCTCCATTTCCACGCAGGCACAGGAACTTGGTTTACGGTTTGGCCACATCAATGGAAACAATGTGGCCTTAGATGGAATTTTCTCGACGGGAGAATTCAGTAGAGTACATGCCAATGTAAGTTTCGGTCAAAAAGGTCTGGGCGTGGATGCACTTTGGAATCCGATTTACGACGACATCCCTGACACCCAGCTCAACTGGTATGCAGGGTTTGGTCCTTCAGTTTACTTATCCGAGGACTTCCGATTTGGGGGTGCTGGAGAGGTAGGCGTAGAGTACGCCTTTTCCGAGGTGCCAATTACACTGGGGCTTGATTTTAGACCCTACCTCTTTTTGGTGGAGGTTACCGAATTTCGAGCTGGTTTTGGCCTCAATGCACGCTGGAGGTTAAACTAACCCGGATGAAACACAAAAAAACCCTGTCTTCAAGACAGGGTTTTTTGTTTCCTTAAAATTCAACAATCAAGCCGATGGTAGGAAGTATAGTTCCGCCAGGATTCACGATGGATTTGAGTTGGTAGCGACTTGGGTCTGTCGGATTTACTGTCAGATTCCCTTGTGCATCTCGGACAGGGACTATTTGTGGGGGCTGTTGTGCCTTGTAGTTGTAGGCATTTTGGAGGTCAACATACCAGTTCAAATTCCAGCGATCAAAGAAGTACTTTTTATCCAGACGAATGTCTAGTTGATGAAAAGACTTCAATCGGACGCCATTGATGCGAGAAAAATCTAGGACGGCAGCATTCCGAAGATCCCAGTTGCTGCGAAGACTGGAGGCACTCAAGTCTGCAGGCGTGTAGGGTGTTCCACCCAGGAAGCGCCATCTTCCACCCAGCTCCCAGTTTTTGCCAAAGCGCTTGCCTGCTGTAAGGCTGACAATAAATCCATTGTCCCAGGAGGAAGGAATCATGCCCTCCGAATTGGGGTTGGTAAACTCGGAGCGTACCAAGGTTAGGGAAGCGATTCCATAGAAATTGTTGTACAGACGCTGCTGCGCCAAGAACTCCAGTCCATAGGCTCTGCCTGTGGAATTCGAGAGCACGGACTCGTTGCCAATGGCTCCAAAATCTGCCCCTAAGTTGGCCAAAGAAATACCATTTCGAATAGAGGTCGGGTAGTTGCTGTATCGCTTGTAAAATGCTTCTGCAGTAAATCGTCGAGCTTTCTCAGGAAACAGGTATTCGATTCCACCAATCAGCTGTGCATTCCGGATAAAGCGGACGTCACTGTCTTGATTGACAAAAGCACCCGCCGAATTTTGATAACCGAGAATGGTGTAAGCCGGCCGCTGGTAGTAGATGCCTGCATTGGCGGTGGCAAAGAGGTTGGGCTTGAGTTGGTAAGAAACAGAAAATCGAGGGCTCAGCTGGTTGAGGGGGTTGGAAGCAGTTTTGGCAAAATCTGAACCATCTACCCTCACGCCTCCGCTAAGCAATAGCCTATCGCCAAACCAATTCCGGGTTCCCGATACAAAAGCTCCATAGCTACTGTAGTTAGAGGTAGCCAAAATATCAATGGTGCCTCCAGTCTGAGACAAGGCGACGCGGTCAAAGTTGTCGATTAGGTAGCGAGAGTACTCCAGATTGACCCCGTACTTGATGGAATATCCCTTTCCGAAAATGCTGTTTTCTGCGCGAAACTTATTTTCCGACTCCTGGGAGCGGTATCGGAAGAGCAGGTTTTTCTCGTCTCCTTCCTGGTTTCCGGCATATTTATAGGATTCGTTGTTGAGCATGTTTCGGCTCAGCACAAAGGTCCAAAAACCATTGTCTCTAAACCGCTTCAATTTGGCCCCCGTGGTGTAATTCCATTGGGTTTGTACAGGCAATACATTGAGAAGGTAAAGGCGATCGTCTTTTTCTTCCTGAGTCTCTTCTTCGGGAACATCCTCGTTAAGCACAAATTGGTCGATGGCACCAATGCCGATGAAGGTTAATTCTGTTGTCTCGTTGATTTTGGTGGTGGTTTTTACCTGAAAATCGTGGAAAGTAGGGAGAAATGGGAGGTTGAGTAAACGAAATAAGCCTTGCAGATAAGACCTTCTGGCCGATAGAATATAGGTGGTCTTAGGGGAAAGTGGGCCTTCGTTGGATAGGGTCAACTCGGAAGCACCTACGGTCAGCTGGGTAGCCATCCGGTCTCTCCTTCCTTCCTTGAGTTGAAACTCGAAGAAGGAGCTCAGGCCATTCATGCGATTGGCAGGAAATCCACCCGTGATGAGGTCTACATTTTTAATCAGGTTGACATTCAAGATTCCTGCGGGTCCTCCGGAGGACCCTTGGGTAGCGAAGTGGTTGATGACGGGGACTTCGATTTCGTCAACAAAAAAACGGTTTTCGTTAGGTGCACCGCCGCGAATCAAGATGTCGTTACGGAAACTTGGCGTGCTGGCCACACCGGGCAAGGATTGGATCACTCGAGAGATGTCTCGATTTCCTCCAGGATAGCGCTCGATTTCATTGGTGTTCAATTTGCGTACCGAGAGCGGGGTTTCTTCCGATCGGGTAAATTCACTACTGACCACCACTTCACTGAGCTCAGAAGCGTCTTCTACTAGGCTAAAATCCAATAGCACAGGCTTGGCCAAGCTCACTTGGATTTCGTATGCGGTAGACGATTTATAGCCTACATAGCTGGCCCGCACATTGTAAAGTCCCGCAGGGATGTTGCTGATTTCGTAGTAGCCCTCCTCGTTGGTGATAGCGCCTAGCTCCGTGTTGAGCAGCAGGACATTCGCAAAGGGGATAGGCTGATTGTTGACAGGATTGGTAATTTTTCCTCGAATGAGACCTTGCCCCATACTGGCTAGGGAAAGGAGGAAAAAGATTCCAAAAAGACCGATAATTCGCATAGTGAGGGTTGGCTTAGTGCTTCAAATAAATGACGGGGTAGGCTTGGCTAGCAAATTTAGGCAGCCTGTTTTTCTTTCACTCTCCATAGACGCCACCAAGGCGTGCCAGGGGAGTCGTGATGCTCAAAGTGATATCCAAAAAAGTAACAGCTCAAAAATGCCCAAACATGGTTTTTGGACTGTGAACTCGAATGGTGTTCGTTGGTCTGCTCGCCCATGTGAGGCAGGTAAGTCCCGAAAAAGAATAGCTGTAAGGTGGAAAGCCCTGCAGGAACCATCCAGAAAAGGATCAAGTTTTCGGTGGGAAGGACTAGCTTGAGGAGGTTGAAGGTGATCGCCATCAGGAGAAATTGCCATACCGTCAGGTATTGCAGGATAAAGCTCAGGTACCAGCGGAAAAACTTTCCAGAGGCGTGGTAATCTGGATCCTTATCGGTGGCTACGTAGCGATGGTGCTCGTGGTGCTTGGGAAAAAGCTTCCAATAGAAGTTGTAGGAGAATAAGATCGCGGCAATCCATCCGGTGAAGTGATTGGCTTTCTTATTGGAGGAGACGATGCCGTGCATCGCATCGTGCGCCGTGATAAATAGCCCGGTGTACAAATGCGTCTGGACCAGAATGGCCAAGTAAGTCAAGGGATTTTCCCAGGAAAACTCCCAAGTAAGTAGGAAGGCCAAGGAAAGTCCCCAGGCTAGGATAATTCCCCATCCAATCAAAAGACCTTTTGGATCTACGGAACGTACACGAGAAGGAGCCTCCATGAGGGAGTGATTAGAAGTTTAAAATACGCTCTCGAACCTGCTCCATGAGCCACATAGGCGTGGAGGTTGCGCCGCAGATGCCTACAGTTTCGCCATACCCAAACCAACTTTCTTCAATTTGGTCCGGATTGGAAACAAAAAAAGTTTGTTCATTTTTCTCTTTGCAGACATTGTAAAGAACCTTTCCATTGGAGGATTTGGTGCCACTTACAAATATGATTTTGTCAAACTTTTCCGCAAAGCTCCGCAGCTCCTTGTCCCGATTGGACACTTGTCTGCAAATGGTGTCGTTTGTGTTTACAGCGATTCCATTTTCCCGTAAAATCTCGTTGATTTCGTAGAATTTGTCGGTGCTTTTGGTAGTCTGACTGTACAGCGTAATGTTTTTGGGAAGGTTGGGGATATCCAACTCCGAAATGTCTTGGAATACCACGGCCTTATTGTTGGTCTGACCCAAGAGACCAATGACTTCCGCATGCCCGTGCTTGCCGTAGATGTAGATATTGTCTTCCTTATCGAAGGAATTTTTGATGCGGTTTTGAAGCTTGAGTACCACCGGGCAGCTTGCATCAATAAGCGTCAAGTTGTTTTTGATCGACAGCTCGTAAGTGGAAGGCGGCTCTCCGTGGGCACGGATGAGTACCTTTTCATTGGTCAACCCATGCAAGTCGCCATGGTCGATGATTTTGAGCCCTTTGCGCGTCAGTCGACTGACTTCTTCGTCATTGTGTACGATGTCACCTAGGCAATAGAGATAGCCTTGCTCCTCGAGGATTTCTTCCGCCATTTCGATGGCGTACACTACCCCAAAGCAAAAGCCCGAATGATCGTCTATTTGAACCTGTAGGTGTTTCATACGATTATTAACCACGATTTGGGGAAATTGTTTGCTTACTTCTTAAGTATTCAAAGAAGCTAATGTTCAACAGGAACAAGGTCATTGAGTATATCAAATCCTCAATAGGCACCGTCCAAATCCGAATGCCAAGATTTTCAGCATTGTTGTAGATGACTACCGGCTCCTCTGTAAGTCCTCCGGTAAGGACCCCGTTGCAAAGCATCAACGGAATGAGGTGTACGAGGTAAGCAAAAATAAAGCGGCCCAAATACTTTTCTTTGAAGATCAGGTAGTGGATGGCTAGCGTAAGTGCCCCCACCAAGAAGTTGACCGAGGTGTACCACTTGTCCAAGTGGAGCACGCTCATTACCAGTAGAAAAGGAACCAAAATCCACACGAAGGCCTTTCCAACTGGACGAAAATGATCCTTTGGGAAGAAGTAAATCAGCACTTCGTAGATGAATACGGAGGAAAAAGGGACGATCAAAAAGAAGAGCCATTCTTCTAGCGGGAGGCCCATCCAAAAGAAGCCCAGTACATAGGTGGGGTTAAATTCCCAAACCCCAAGCTGCGTAAACCAGATGTCCCAAACGATAAAAAAGGCGGCGGTCAACCCCATCCCCGGAAAAAGATGTTTCCATTGGGTAGCATAGCGGATCCGATGCTCAAAGGATTGCGCAAGTGGATAGCTAATTGCAAAAAGTAGAATGCCTAAATAAAGGTACTTTTCCATCAGGAGAAGCCGAGTTTGTTTTCCACATAGCTTCCAAAGAGAAGGCTCAGCTTTCTAGCATTGGGGATGCGTACCCGCTCCTGGGTTATCGTCTCTGGTGGGAGCTTTTTGATTTTATCAAATAGCTTTTGGTAGTACAAGTAGGCTACCTTAACTCCGAGTTTGGCTCCGTCTGGAAGTCCTGCGATGCCAATCAGCGAATCGTCAAAGTCTTTTTGGATGTCTTCTTCGATCAATGATTTGACCGAAGTATCAAAGCGGTTGAAGTCTACCCCAGGGAAATACACCCTTCCTCGTTCCTCAAAATCACTTTTGATGTCACGAAGGAAGTTGACCTTTTGAAAAGCGGCGCCCAACTTGCAGGCAGGCTCTCTGAGGCGTTGGTATTCTGCATCATCACCTTGGCAAAAGACCCTCAAACACATTAATCCCACCACCTCGGCAGATCCGTAGATGTACTCGTGGTATTTGGAGTCGTTGTAGGTTTTGAAGTCCAAGTCCATTTCCATGGAATGCAAAAAGGCTTCGATGAGATCCAGATCAATCTGGTACTGATTGACGATCAGTTGAAAGGCATGAAGCACCGGATTCAAAGAAATCTTGGATTCAATGGCTTCATAGGTATCTTTTTTGAATCGTTCGAGCAGTGCTTTTTTATCTTGATCGTGGAAGGTATCTACGATTTCATCTGCATAGCGCACAAAGCCATAGATGGCATAGATCGGGAGATGAAATTTTTTTGCTAAGGTTTTGATGCCCAAAGTAAAACTAGTACTGTAGCGCTGGGTGATCAGCTTGCTGCACTCCAAGGTAGTTTGGTCATATAGGGAAATGGCATCCATGTACGTAATATACCTTTTTGTTTACAAATTGTTTTCTTTCATCACCTCTTTTGCCACTACATGCCCTGAAATCAGAGAGGGAGGCACACCCGGTCCAGGGACGGTCAATTGGCCCGTGTAGTAGAGGTTGCGCACCTTTTTACTCTTGAGGCTAGGCTTCAAAATGGCCGTTTGCATCAGCGTGTTGGCTAGTCCGTAGGCATTGCCCTTGAAGGCATGGTAGTCGGATTTGAAATCGTTGTGCGCATAGGATCTTTTGTAGACGATGTGCGAACGGATTTCTTGGCCTGTGATTTTTTCCAGGCGATCTAGGATCATGTGGAAGTACTTTTCACGCATTTCCTCCGTGTCCTCCAAGTTTGGAGCGAGGGGCACGAGCAAAAAGAGATTTTCCATCCCTTCCGGAGCTACGGTAGGGTCAGTAATGGAGGGAACAGACGCATAGAAAAGCGGCTTTTCTGGCCATCTTGGATTGGTGTAGATCGCATCGGCATGCGGGCCAAGTGGCTCATCAAAAAACAGGTTGTGGTGGCGTAGGTTTTTCAGTCGCTTATTAATCCCTAAGTAAAAGAGCAAGCTCGAAGGAGCCATGACACGCTTGTTCCAATAGTCTTCTGTATAGTTGCTGTAGGTGGGCTCGAGTAGGTGCTTGTCCACATGGTGGTAATCTGCTCCTGCCACAATAATGTCTGCCTCGATGCGCTCACCGGAAGTAAGGAGTAGACTTTTGGCAGTGCCATTGGTCACTTCAATTTTCTCAACTTCTGCTTGGTACTTGAATTTCACTCCTTTTTCTTCAGCCAAAGCCACCATGCCTTTGATGATCTCGTGCATGCCTTTCTTGGGATACCAGGTTCCTAGGGCAATGTCTGCATAGTTCATCAAGCTGTAGAGCGCAGGGATGTTATTGGCCGTTTCCCCAAGGAAAAGCACAGGAAACTCCATGAGTCGCACAATCTTGTCGTGCGAAAAAAAGCTGCGCACGTGCTTGGACATGGACTGGAAAATGTCCATTCGCATCATGTCAAGCAATAGGCGTGGGGAGGCAAACTCGAATAGAGATCTACTTGGGCGATGCACGAGGTCGTGGATGCCGACCTCGTACTTGTACTTGGCCTGAGCAAGAAATTTATCCAAATTGGCAGCTGCTCCCGGCTCGATGCCTTCCAGCATGGCTTTAAATTCGTCCAAGTTGGCAGGGATATCCAGGACATCTTGCTCCCCATAGATGACTGCATAAGAAGGATCCAAGCGGATCAGATCGTAATAGTCGGCTGGCTTTTTCCCGAAGTGGGCAAAATAGGTTTCAAATACATCGGGCATCCAGTACCAGCTGGGGCCCATATCAAAAACAAACCCCTGGTGCTCGAACTTTCTAGCTCTTCCACCAGGGGAATCATTTTTTTCAAGTAGGGTAACGGTGCAGTTGCCCTTATCTGCCAGGTGGGTAGCTGCGGAAAGGCCGGCAAATCCGGATCCGATGACTACCACATGTTTTTTTGACATAGAATTAATTTTTGTGCTTGTAGACCATCAGGTCTTCTTTCAATAGCTTGCGAGCAATATGGATTCTATTTTTTACAGTACCAATAGGAATTTCAAGCTTGTCAGCGATTTCATGGTACTTGAATCCTCTAAAATGCATGAGAAAAGGAGTTCGGTACACTTCGTCCAACTTTTGGATGGCTTCCTGAATGTCGTCCATCGTGAAGTTGCCAAAAACGCCATTGTCAATCAGCGCATCACTTGAGTTGATGTAATGCAAATTGTCCGTGGTATCCACAAAGGTACCTCTTCTTACCATCCGTTGGTAGTTGGTAATGAAGGTGTTTTTCATGATCGTGTACAACCATGCCTTAAGATTAGTACCCTCTGTGAATTTATCCTTGTTAGTGAAGGCCTTTACCATTGTGTCCTGCAAGAGGTCGTTGGCATCGTCCACATCACGGGTAAGCTTCATGGCAAATGGCTTCAAGGAACTAGAAAGCTTTTGTAAGGAGTAGCTAAATTCTAGAGTAGTCATGCTGGTGGCGTTTTGTTTAATCAAATCTAAGTACGATTAAACAAAATCCAAACGTTTTGTGGAATAAAAAATAAAAAAGATTAAACAGAAAGATAAAAATAGGGTGATTTAGACATAAAAATAGCCTTAATTCATCAAAAAGGCCATTTTTTTAAAAACAAGTTTGTTTAACCCTTAAACAATTTTGTTTAACTATTTCTCTTGAAATACCGGATCAAGCTCCTCGAGCAGGTCCTTGATGTCTCGGATGTAACTCATCTGACTTACATTACTTGGAAAGTTGAGATCCTGTCCGAGTACTTGGTAGCCCGTCACTAAGATTTGCGCGTTTCCAAATCGATCGGATAGCGCATTGAT
>CAJBER010000062.1 GCA_903952135.1 uncultured Algoriphagus sp. | reverse complement strand
TACCAAGTACCAAGTACGAAATTGTTGAGCACCTCAAGCTTTTTGTAAAAATGAATCTGCTACAAGTCCTTGCGCATCACGATTCGGTAGTCCTCCACTCCTCCTTTGGGTTGAAGATCCACGATCTTAAATCCGCGCTTGATCCCAAACTGAATCATCCCAGGAAAGCGGTTGCGCGTCTTAAAAAATACGGAGGTAAACCCCTGGGATTTGGCCCAACGCTCCTGCTCCTCCGCCAAAGCCGTAGCAATTCCTTTTCCACGAAACTCAGCCCTAACCCCTCCCATCCAGGAATAAAAAGTCTCAGGAAGCTCGCTTTGGTACCCCACCTTAAATCCAGCCAGTTCCCCTTCCCAGACGGCCACCAAGGCTAAGGAAAATCGGTGCTGCAGGCGATCTTGGTAAAAAGCAAGACTCGCTTTTCCCGGAAATTCTAAAATGCGTTCGTGTACCCAAAGCAGCTCCGCCAGGCTGGCCTCGCGGAGCTGAAGTGGGGGATTCGTATCCATGGGGATGGTTCTAAAAAATGAAGTGTTAAGAACAGAATTAGTTTTTCTTAATCGTCGGGTAAGTCACACCCAATTGCTCCAAATAGGAACCGTACTTCGTTTCGTCGTAGTAAAACTTCTCCAATTCAGGGCGGAAACGATTCATGATGTCTCGGTTCAAATAAATCGGTGGCGCATCCTCCTTGGTGATCATGGGCTTGTAAGTCTCCTCCTTGGTTTGCACATTCTTGAAGTAATCCCAAGCTTGGTCTACCAACTCGGGCTGAAGCAGAAAATCCAAAATGGTCATCGCCTCTGCCTTTGCGCCGGCAGTCACCCCCTTGTGTGCAATTGGAGTGGCCATGGCAATGGCATTGCTCCAGTGGTGACCCGGAAGGCCTGGGATATTGGAAGGAAAGCGCAAGGTCACGGTAGGGACTACCCAAGACACATCGCCGATATCATCCGAACCTCCAGAAATGGGCTCCTTCACCGGTAATCCCAACTCGTCCAACTTCGTTGGCATTCCCTCTTCCTTAACCCCAAGTTCACGCTGAACCGCATTGGCCAGGGCAAGATCATTTTCATCCCAGGCAGGCAAGCCCACCTTTTGGATGTTTTGGTACATCTTTTCTGCAATCACCTTGTTGAAGTGACGCGGCCAGGCGGTACCTAAAACCTTCGAAGTCATCGTTGTACCCGTCATCAAGGCAGCACCCTTTGCGATGTCATTGGCCTGCGCATACATCTCCATGATGCCCGTATAATTTACGTCTCGGAAATAATACCAGATGGACGCTTTGGAAGGAACTACATTGGGCTGATCTCCTCCATCTGTAATCACAGAGTGCGATCTTTTGAGCGGATGCAGGTGCTCACGCTTGTAGTTCCAACCGATATTCATCAATTCCGTAGCATCTGCAGCACTTTTCCCTCTCCAAGGAGCTCCAGCAGAATGCGCCGCATCTCCTGAAAAAGTGTATTCTACAGAGATTAAGCCTGTTCCTGAGGATTGACCCCAACTTACGCCAAGGTTATTGGCTACGTGGGTAAAAATACAAAGGTCTACGCCGTCAAACTTGCCATCACGGGCAAACCAGGCCTTAGCAGCCACCAGCTCCTCGGCGATGCCTGGCCAAAGGATAAGCGTGCCACCAATCTGCTCCCGCTCCATGATTTGCTTTACCGCAAGTGCTGCAGTGATATTGAGTGGAATACCTGCATTGTGACCCTCACCATGTCCTGGGGCCCCTTCTACCATAGGTTTGTGAAATGCCACGCCTGGATATTGAGAGGCCTTTGGGATATTGTCCACGTCAGAACCTAGCGCAATCACTGGCCCTGGGCCATTGGACCAGGT
>CAJBER010000061.1 GCA_903952135.1 uncultured Algoriphagus sp. | reverse complement strand
AGGGCATGGTGGAGCTTCCGGACGATTTAATCCCCTGAAGGAAATTGCCTTAGAATATTCCTTTCTGCTGATGCTTGAAGAAAAGACGATGAAATAAAGAAATACAGTTGAAATAATTCCATTGATATTGGCAACTTAGAAATCAAAGAAAAATTGAAATTTTCCTAACTTTGGGAGTTAACCTATTCCTATTCAATTCATGAAAATCGCCTTAATCGCCCATGATGGTAAAAAAGCCGACATGGTCCATTTTTTGAGTGGATTCCGTGAAGCCCTTCACCGAAGCGATATCGAACTCGTAGCCACAGGCACCACGGGTTCGCACATTGAAAAGGCAGGTTTTCAAGTTGAAAAACTACTTTCTGGACCCTATGGAGGGGATGCTCAAATTGCGGCGCTCGCCGCAGAAAAAAAATTAGCCGCTGTGATTTTTTTTAGAGATCCCTTGGATAAGCATCCCCATGAACCAGATGTACAAATGCTGATGCGGATCTGTGATGTACACAACATCCCGTTGGCAACCAACCCAGCTTCGGCCGGGTTGCTATTTAAAGCCTTGACACAAACCTATGGAACCTAAAACAATCAAAAAAATTGGCGTTCTCACCTCTGGTGGGGATTCACCAGGAATGAATGCTGCGATTCGAGCAGTGGTGCGTGCTGGATTTTACTATGGACTGGAAATGTACGGCATTTACCGAGGCTATGAGGGAATGATCCAAAACGACATCAAAAAACTGGATTCTAAATACATTACCCACATCCTAGAACGAGGAGGAACCTTTCTAAAATCTGCCAGAAGTGCTGAATTCAGAACACCTGAAGGCCGCAAAAAAGCCTTTGAAAACCTGCAGAGCCATGGGATAGATGCACTTGTAGTTATCGGTGGAGATGGATCCCTTACAGGAGCCCACCTGTTCTTCGAAGAATATGGAATCCCTTCAATTGGTCTGCCAGGCACGATTGACAACGATCTTTCCGGTACAGATCTGACCATTGGATTTGATACCGCCTGCAATACGGCAATCGAAGCGATTGACAAAATCAGAGATACGGCTACCTCCCACGATCGCCTGTTTTTTGTGGAAGTGATGGGAAGGGATGCTGGCTTCATCGCGATCAATGCAGGAATCGGCAGCGCCGCGGCGGCCATCTTGATTCCAGAACGGAAAACTTCCATTGAAGCGCTTGTCGATAAACTTAAAACAAGATCCAAAGCCAAAAAATCCTCCAATATCGTCATTGTGGCGGAAGGAGGGCAAAGCGGCTCAGCACAGCAAATTGCAGACGAAGTGAAGACTTTCCTCCCTCACTACGATATCAAAGTCACTATTTTAGGCCATTTGCAACGCGGAGGATCGCCTACATCTTTTGATAGACTACTCGCTTCCAAACTTGGAGTGGCTGCTGTAGAAGGACTACTTCAAGGCAAATACGACATGATGGCCGGGATGATTAATAATAAGATGGTCTATACGCCAATAGTCAAGGCAATTGTAGATGACAAGAAAGTGGATGATGAAGACCTACGGATAGCCAGCATCTTGTCTACCTAAAACATAAAAAGAGGGGCCTGAAGCCCCTCTTTTTATTTCTTTAAAATCAAACTTGAATTCGGTGGAAGGAACATGGTCCCTTGTTTAACCGTCACCCCCTCTGTGGCATAAATCGAAGATTTAAAGCCTTCAGGGATTTGAAATTCCATGCCTTTGCTACCCAAGTGATGTACCACTAGCAATTCCTGATCGGCAGTTCGGCGAATAAAAGCCATCACTGACTTAGGATAAGTTTGCTTAACCGACTCCAGACTACCGATTGCCAAGGCGGGATTGGATTGACGCAATGCAATCACTTTTTTGTAATGGTTAAAATAGCTGTTTGGATCTAAGCGCTGTTGGGCCAATGGCGTCACGGTCGCATCGGTGCTGTATTGAGGAACAATCCAGGTGGCTCTACAAGAATCATTTTCTTTTTTATCCCAAAGAAAAGGCTCACGGATTTGTTCATCTGGCTTCAGCCCAAGCATTCCTATTTCTTCTCCATAGTACAAGTACGGGGCTCCAGGAAAGGTCATTAGGATCGCTAGAGCCTGCTTGTACTTGGCAGGATCTTTCTTCAAGTCATTCAACAAACGTGGCTGGTCGTGATTTGAGGAAAAGGTAGCGTCAATAAAATCAGGTGTAATGCCTTGGTAAAAATCAAGTACATCCTTTTGCTTTTGGTACAGCAGTTGCCCATTTTCCGTATTCAAAGCCTCAATCATGGTGTAATGAAAGTCGAAATTGAATAAGGCTGCTAATCCTGGGAGGTAGGGTGCAACAACTTCTTTTTTGTCGTAGACCTCACCTACCAAGTAGATGTCGGGCTTGATGGCCTCCATTTCCCGGCGAAACTCCTTCCAGAAAGCATGATTATCCAGTGGACGATCGTCTGGGAAAATATGCTTGGCTGCATCCAATCGAAACCCATCTACCCCCACTTCTTCCAACCAAAATTTACCGATTGAAACGATTTCTTCGCGCACCTTGGGTGAATCAAAGTTGAGGTCAGGCATCCCTCCCCAGAAAAATCCATAATAGTAATCTTGGCCTTGTCCTGGATCATGCCATTGGCGAATGTTATCAGAATCTAAGGTGACCGTTTTTTTATTCAAATAAGAAGCAATGGTATCCTTTTGCGCCCATACGTAGTAGTCTCGGTAAGGATTTTCTCGACCTTTTTTGGAGGCTAGAAACCAGGGATGATCGCTTCCGGTATGGTTGATAATCATGTCGATGACCACCTTGATATCACGGGCATGTGCCTCATCTAGCAGTCTCTTGAAATCAGCCATTGTCCCGTAATCCGGGTGTACCGCCTTGTAATCGGTCACATCGTACTTGTGGTAGGTTGGCGAGGGCATGATCGGCATAAACCAGATCGCATTGGCGCCCAACTCCTTGATGTAATCCAATTTCTCGGTTACCCCATTGAAATCTCCTATCCCATCGCCATTGCTGTCGTTGAAGGACTGCACAAAAATCTCATAAGTCAGCCCTGCCTTTGGCCAGTAATTCTTGGCTTGTTGAGCTTCTACTTGGGTAAGTGTAAGCTGCAGGAGCAAAACTGCCAGCAAACTAAATACGATCTGTTTTTTCATAGTGATGTAAAGAAAAGAAAAAGTCACCTCTACAAGTGACTTTTTCAGAATTTAGGAATTGATTTTATCCACTACTCATCCAACCTACCTCTTTTGGGAGTAGGCGAAAGTGCAATGAATTAATTTCTATTTACTGCATTCAGCATATCGAAAGCAAGTTCAAGACGCTTGACAAAGTTCTCCTCACCCTTGCGCAACCATACGCGTGGGTCGTAATATTTCTTATTTGGGCTATCTGGACCTTCTGGATTACCCAACTGGCTTTGAAGATAGCCTTCATTTTTCTTGTAATAATTTAAGATGCCTTCCCACATGGCCCACTGCATATCGGTATCGATATTCATTTTGATTGATCCGTAGCTGTTGGCCTCGCGAATCTCTTCTACCGAGGAACCAGAACCACCGTGGAACACAAAGTTGAGCGGCTTGCCCGTGGTGCCAAAGTTTTTGTTGATGTACTCCTGAGAGTTTTTAAGGATGATTGGCTTCAAACTCACATTCCCTGGCTTGTAGACTCCATGCACATTCCCGAAGGCTGCAGCGATGGTAAACAAGTCCCCAATTTCTTTCAAATGACTGTAAGCATAGGCCACTTCCTCAGGCTGGGTATACAATTTGGAAGAATCTACATCCGAATTATCTACTCCATCTTCTTCACCACCTGTTACGCCCAATTCGATCTCAATCGCCATTTCCAACTTCACAAATTCACGGAAGTAGGAAGCAGAAATTTCAATGTTCTCATGTAAAGGCTCTTCGGAAAGGTCGAGCATGTGTGAGCTAAACAAGGGTCTCTTGTACGCTTGGTGGTAGGCTTTGCCCGCTTCGAGTAGCCCATCGATCCAAGGGAGCAACTTTAGCGCTGCGTGGTCGGTGTGCAGGATTACTGGTACTCCATAGGCTTCAGCCATTTGGTGTACGTGGTGTGCTCCAGAGATTCCACCCGCGATGCTTGCTTGCTGCTTGTCGTTGGGTAGACCTTTACCCTCAAAAAATTGTGCTCCCCCATTTGAAAATTGGATGATCACAGGAGAGTTTACCTTATTGGCTGTTTCCAAAACAGCATTTACTGAATTGCTGTTAATTACATTGACAGCAGGCAAGGCAAACTCATTTTCCTTGGCATAAGCCAATAAATCACGAAGTTCATTTCCGTACTTTACTCCAGGTTTAAATTTCATAGTGTGCTTAGGTTTGATTACTGCTTGATAAAGCGCTTGTGTAGTACGCGCCGACTATCAAATGCCTCAAAGATATACATCCCTGGTTGAATTCCAGCTAAATCCAGCCCTAAAATCGACAGATTGGAACTCCCTTTTCCTTCAGCGATTACCCTACCCGTCACATCTAGGACCCGGTAATCTGCTCCCTTCATTTCTCTGGGCAATTCCACCACCAAACTCGATCGAGTAGGATTGGGATAGATTACAAATCCATCCTCATCCACTTCTTCTGGTATACTTGTAATAAAGTCAGCCTGCAGAATAGATGCATCAGGCAGAGGAAGTGGCTTATCCGTAAACAAGTAAAATTCATTAGGCCGCAGACCAAAAGAAACTTGAGTTGAAGTCACATTCAATTCCTTGCCTGTAAAATAGTTGTACCACTTTCCCGTCTTAGGGAAGGAAATAGATAGATTCCCTTGGGACACCAACTCAAAATTGCCAAACATAAAGACCTGCAGGTCAGGATGCTGCAAGTGGATGGTCTTTAGCGAAGAGCTAAGGTTGAGGGAGGCATCGCTCGGAAAGTTAAATACCGGGTACTTTGCCCGCAGCTTAAACATCTCCTTGTAGAGTTTAGACAATCTAAGACGGTCGGGATTACTGAGGTATTCCCAACGCGTAGGCTTAATTCCCAAGCGATCGTTGTTCAATTCTTGATCATAGCCAAACTCCCCAAATTGCCAGATCATTTTCGGGCCCGGAATAGCCAGGAAGAAGGCAGTCATCAGTTGATTTCGGTTCACTGCATTCTCCAGACTCTTTAGATTAAGTGGACTCGTGGCTCCAAAATTCATCGTTTCCCAAAACACCCGCTCTTCGTCGTGAGATTCTTGGTAGGCAATCAAGCCATTTTTGGCCCACTGCCGATTCTTGAAATACCCCCATTCCATAGTATCGTTATTCCCCTTAGCTAGGTTTCGAGAAGCCCCATTCATATTTCCCCACAAGAGCATGCCGTAGTTGGCCAATTCCTTCTCCTCCTCATTCACAGCCAAGTGCTCCAAGATCACATAGGCATTGGGATGGCTGGCCTTGATTCGGTCGTAGATATGCTTCCAAATTTTGATTCGAGAGGGGTCGTAATTAGACCAACTAGTCACATTTGAGCCAGAGTTGACTTGAGTAAAGCCTTTGGAAAGATCAAAGCGGATGCCATCCACCTTGTACTCGGTCAACCAATAATTATTGACCGAATCCACGAAGGCTTTGGTATAGGTGCTTTCGTGGTTGAAATCGTAGCCAACATTGAAAGGGTGCTTGGCTACTCGATTAA
Source organism: uncultured Algoriphagus sp. (assembly GCA_903952135.1). Lineage (GTDB taxonomy): Bacteria > Bacteroidota > Bacteroidia > Cytophagales > Cyclobacteriaceae > Algoriphagus. Next base: position 141 of record CAJBER010000061.1, on the reverse strand, counting down.
ACCATGGGTTGTCCTCTGTAGGAGCTCCATAATCGCCATCGTTGTAGAGGCGAACCATGGAGTTTTGGCCAAAAGCATGATTGAGTACCATGTCCATAATCACCACGATTCCAAGACCATGGGCTTCATCAATAAGTCGCT
>CAJBER010000060.1 GCA_903952135.1 uncultured Algoriphagus sp. | reverse complement strand
CCGGAGAAAAAAATGCGACTCTCTTTCGACCGGTTTGGGGTTCCTATTGGTCAACCTAATTATTCACCAACTCTCAAATTTAAGATGAAAAAAAGAATCTTAACCCTATTGTTCCTTTTCTTTAGCCTCGTTCCTTTTTTGCATAGTCAAGAAGTGGAGCAAAAAGAAGAGGGAACGCTTACGCTCTCCGGATCGGTAGATGCCTACTTCCGATCCAATCTAAATGCTCCCAATTCAGGGGATAATTCTCAAGCGCCAGCTTCTTCTTTTGCCAATTTGCCTGGGTTCTCGCTCGGCATGGCGAATATCATTGCAACTTACCAAACCAAAAAAGTAGGAGCCGTGATTGACCTAGTCTTTGGACCGCGTGGTGAGGATGCTGTTTTTGGATCTCCTCTTTACAGCGGCGGGATGGCTGGAAGTTCTCAAATGGTCAATCAGCTGTATGTGTATTGGAATGTGTCGGATAAAGTCACCTTGACCATGGGTAATTTCAACACCTTTTTGGGATATGAAGTGATTTCGCCAAGATCCAATTTCAATTACTCCACCTCCTATCAATTTTCGTATGGGCCATTTTCTCATACAGGATTAAAGGCCAATATTCAATTATCTGATCGTTGGTCTTTGCTTGCAGCGGTGATGAATCCTACGGATATGACGGAGTTTAACCTGAATGGTACCTACACCCTAGGAGGTCAGGTAGCCTACTCCACAGATGCAGGCAATACCTACTTGAATGTGGTGTATGGAGATCAAGATGGCAGATTAAATGTCAATGATGGGTTGATTTCCGGCGTAACTTCAAAGGGTAGATCTTTCCAAATAGATTTAACTACTGGGGTAGATCTAAGTCCTACTATTTATGCTGGGGTTAACACCACTTACCAAACCACCAGTGCAGGTGAAATTTTTGCTCAAACTGAAGTTCAGAATGTTCAAGGTGATGGAGCTGGTTTTTATGGATTTGCCGGATACTTGCAGGCCAAGCCTTCGGAAAAATTTGGCATTGGCTTTCGAGGGGAATACTTTTCAGTCTTTAATGCTGGATTAGAGGAAGTTGTGGGATTAAACTCCAAGGGGAATGGATCGGTATTTGCAGGCACCCTTTCTGGGAACATTCAGGTTGGAGACAACTTGAAATTGATACCCGAACTTCGGGTAGACAGCATGAAAGAGGAGTTTTTTCTCACCAAAGATTTAAATGGAAGCAAGGGATTGGCTTCCTTTCTTCTGGCTGCAGTATTTTCCTTTTAAGCAATTTTCATTCTGCGCCTGAATTAAGAACAGTAGAATCTGCTACAAAAAAACCGAGGCAATCCTGCCTCGGTTTTTTTGTTTGTATTGCCTTTTTCAAACCAAACTCTAGGCAATTTGAAACCATTTCCGCGCTTTCGTTGTATATTAACCATAAACCCAACTATAGCTCGTGAAAAAGATACTGTTTTTCGCATTTTTCTTTATGCTTTCTATTGCGATTCAAGCACAGGAATTGGCAGTAAAATCAAAGGCTAATCCTGGATTGTTTGGTAAACTCAAAGCCTTCAAAATCTCCATAGTTTCTCAAAAGGCCAGCACGAATCTTATGGGTCCCCAGGCAAAAAATAAAATGCCCTGGCAGAAAAGAGTAAATGTGGGTTCGCCCCTAGAAATAAACCCATCGGAAGGAAATCAAAGCGGTCCAAGATCTAAAAACGCAAAACCAGATGATCTTCATCCTCCAAAGACTTCCTCAAAGGCAAGTTACCGAGAGCCACGGTCCATGAGAGCCAGAAAAAGGTGGATTCATTAACAAAAAAAAGCCCGAAAATCTGACGATCTCGGGCTTTTTTTTACAACTCCTGCTCTCGTTCGAGCATCAAAATCGCCCCTTGGGAGACGATGAAGTACTTTTCTCCTTCGTAGACTACTTCATGGGCTCCGTTGAGTAAAAAGATAGCCAAATCCCCTTCTTTCGCTTGAAGCGGCACATAGCGAGTTTTCTCTTCTGTCTCCATCCAGGGTTCCTGGTCTTCCATAGGCATGGGAATAGGATATCCTGGACCTGCCTTGATGATGTATCCTTGCTGCACCTTTTCTTTTTCCTGCACTCCTGGAGGCAGGTAAAGCCCAGAGCCGGTTTTCTCGTGCGGTTTTTTCAGGCGGATCAATACCCGATCCCCTACAATGATTAGCTTTTTCAGTTTATTGTCTGCAGTCAATTGCATGTACTTCTGGTTGAATGAAACAAAAGGCCAAGAGTCATGACGAAAAGATCTTGATTCTTGGCCCTTAAACTAAAGCAGTACCTATCTCAATAGGTGCTGCTTGTAAAATTTATTTTTTGTCTTCGCTGACTTCTTCGTAGTCCACATCAGACACGCCGTCACCGGTGGTGCTATTGCTCGCTCCGGCTTCTGGTCCTGCACCAGCGCCCTCACCCTGGCTGGCAGCGTACATCTCTGTGGATGCTGCTTCCCATGCACTGTTCAGGTTGGCCATAGCGGCATCGATTCCTTCCATGTTTTTAGATCCATGGGCAGACTTCAATGCTTCTACTGCAGAAGTGATGTTGGCCTTGTTGCCATCCGAAAGTTTGTCTCCGTATTCTTTGAGTTGCTTCTCAGTTTGGAAGATCAAGCTATCTGCTTGGTTCAACTTTTCGATGCTTTCTTTTTCAGCCTTATCCGCAGTAGCATTCAACTCCGCCTCACGCTTCATGCGCTCGATGTCATCCTGAGATAGTCCAGAAGAAGCTTCGATTTTGATTTTTTGCTCCTTGCCGGTTCCCTTATCCTTTGCAGATACGTTCAAAATCCCGTTGGCATCGATGTCGAAAGTCACCTCAATTTGGGGTACTCCGCGTGGTGCAGGTGGGATATCTGACAACTGGAATCTACCGATGGATCGGTTGTCCTTCGCCATTGGACGCTCGCCTTGAAGGATATGAAGGTCTACTGCTGGCTGGTTGTCCGCAGCGGTAGAGAATACTTCTGACTTCTTGGTAGGAATGGTCGTGTTGGATTCGATCAACTTGGTGAATACCCCGCCCATGGTTTCGATACCAAGGGAAAGAGGAGTCACATCAAGAAGGAGTACATCCTTCACTTCGCCTGTCAATACACCACCTTGGATAGCTGCTCCGATAGCCACCACTTCGTCAGGATTCACTCCTTTGGATGGCTTTTTGCCGAAGAACTTTTCTACTTCTTCCTGGATCTTAGGGATACGGGTAGACCCGCCCACCAAGATTACTTCGTCAATGTCTGCCGCAGTCATGTTGGCATCTTTCAAGGCCTTGATGCAAGGATCCATGGATCTTCTTACCAAGGTTTCGGAAAGCTGCTCAAACTTGGCTCTGCTCAGGTTTCGAACCAAGTGCTTGGGACCTGTCTGGGTAGCAGTGATGTAGGGAAGGTTGATTTCGGTAGAGGCCGAACTGGAAAGTTCAATTTTCGCTTTTTCAGCCGCTTCCTTCAAGCGCTGAAGCGCCATTGGATCTTGTCTCAAGTCGATTGACTCTTCAGTCTGGAATTCAGAAGCCAACCAGTCAATGATCACTTGGTCAAAATCATCCCCACCCAAGTGCACGTCTCCGTTGGTGGATTTTACTTCGAATACTCCGTCTCCTAGTTCAAGGATAGAGATATCAAAGGTTCCTCCTCCCAAGTCATAGACCGCAATCTTCATGTCTTGGTTTTTCTTGTCCATGCCGTAAGCAAGGGCAGCAGCTGTAGGTTCGTTGATGATACGCTTTACTTCAAGACCTGCGATTTGTCCCGCTTCTTTGGTCGCTTGACGCTCGGCATCGTTGAAGTAAGCAGGTACGGTGATGACCGCTTCGGTGACAGTTTGTCCCAAGAAATCTTCAGCAGTGCTCTTCATTTTCTGAAGGATCATCGCGGAGAGTTCCTGTGGGGTATACGAACGGTCGCCGATTTTAACGGTCACGGTATCGTTGGTGCCTTGCTCTACTTTGTAGGAGGCGTGTTTTTTATCTGCAGAAACTTCTGAGAATTTTTTCCCCATAAAACGCTTTACGGAGGAGATGGTGTTGGCAGGGTTGGTGATGGCCTGACGCTTTGCAGGATCACCTACTTTACGCTCGCCGTTTCCATTGTCAAGAAACGCCACGATAGAAGGAGTAGTTCTTCTTCCTTCGCTGTTTTGAATGACTACGGGCTCGTTACCTTCCATTACGGCTACGCAGGAGTTGGTTGTACCCAAGTCAATGCCTATAATTTTTCCCATGTGTATGTTGGTTTTGTTTGTTTTCTTTTTGAAAGACAAAGCACCTTATTCAAGGCTCATGCCATCTCCCATTTTCTACGTATTCGTGTCAGGTTGTCATAGTTTTGTCACGGAAAATTTGCCATACCTGTACCAATTGTCACGGTGGGTGCATTTTAGACTTCTTTCTGTCAGCCTATTTCTTTGCCTAGGAGCGCCAGTCCACTTCTTGTTTTTGACTGGCCAGATCCCCAGTTTGGAAATCAATTCCAATTTTCTTGTAGTTTTAACGCATGAACCAGCCCCTTTTTGTCCAAAATCTGTACCTCTATCCCATCAAATCCTTGGGCGGCATTTCGGTGCAAGAAGCCCAGGTGGAGGAGAGAGGATTCAAATACGACCGCAGGTGGATGTTGGTGGATCAGTCAGGGGAATTTTTGACGCAAAGGCAGCATCCGCAATTGGCTTTACTGCAAGTGGCGCTGGGTGAGTCGGAGCTGTCCGTTTTTTCCAAGGTAGACCCTTCTCGGGAAATCTCCTTCGATCTGGAATTGAACTCAGGCAAGGAATTGCAAGTGAGCGTGTGGGGTGATGTGGTTACTGCGATGCAAGTAGCTCCAGAAGTGAGCGCTTGGTTTTCTGATTTTTTGGGGATGAACGTGGATTTGGTACGGATGCCCGATAGTTCTCATCGCAAACTAGATCCCCGCTATGCGGTAAAGGAAGAGTCAGTCAGCTTTGCAGACGGAATGCCGTACGTAATCATTGGCCAAGCTTCCTTGGATGAGTTAAACGGTAGGCTTGCCGATCCGGTGGGCATGGACCGGTTTCGGCCCAACTTGGTGTTTTCCGGAGGGGAGGCATTTACCGAAGATCAATTCAAGCAACTCCAAATCGGGGAGGTGGAATTCCAGGTGGTCAAGCCCTGTGCCCGATGCGTGATGATCACCGTGGACCAAGAGAAAGGGACAAAAGGGAAAGAGCCGCTGGCTACGCTAGCGACCTACCGAAGCCAAGGTTCAAAAGTGTATTTCGGACAAAATGCCGTAGCCTTAACCCAGGGGATCGTCCGAGTGGGAGATCCGATTCAACAGCTGTAACCGAGTAGATGAGATCAGAATTTTGTCAACTGTTGACGGTCGACAGACCACAGTCAATTGAATTCCAGTTAGGAAAAAGGTATTAAAATTTGGATTCTAAATTTGGTCCCACTACGAATGGGCTGTCGACAATGGACTGTGGTCTGTTAGCGATTATCCGCAACACATGAGACTCACCTTTAAGTACTGTCATGATTGCGGATAATCCTAAAACTCCTTTACAGTTTGGATAAATACCTTGACCATTTCTGGATCAATGTCGGGATAGACTCCATGGCCTAGGTTGGCGATGTGTCGACTTCCTTTAAACTGCTCCATCATGGCTTGCGTCGCGGCCCGCACTTGGTCCGGATTGCCGTAAAGGGCAGCAGGGTCTAGGTTTCCTTGTAGGGTTTTGTCAGGTCCAATCAGCTTTCGAGATTCTGCAATTCCCATGTTCCAGTCCAGCCCGATGGTTTCGCAGGAAAGTTTGGCTAATGACTCACGCGCAAAAAAAGCGCCTTTGGCAAAGACCGTTATAGGTACCTCGGTGATCGCATCGCAGATCTGGGAGATGTACTTCAAAGAAAACTCTTCGTACTGTGCGGGACCCAAGATTCCTGCCCAACTGTCAAACAGTTGCACCAAATCTGCTCCTGCACGAATTTGGGCTTTGAGGTAGTTGATCGTGGAATCTGTAATGAGCTGCAAGAGCTGATGGGAAAATACCGGGTCTCGGTACAATTTCTCTCGGGAAAGGGAAAACGTTTTGCTGCCACTGCCCTCGACCATGTAGGCAAAAATCGTCCAAGGTGCTCCAGCAAAGCCGATTAAAGGCACGCGGCCCTGCAGGTTTTTCTTGGTGATCTGGATCGCATCCATCACGTATTGCAGGTCATTGTCTCCTTCGGTAATTCGAAGTTTTTTGAGGTCCGCTTCGGATCGAACCGTTTGGGGAAACCAAGGGCCTCGCTTTTCCACCATTTCGTAGGGCAAGCCCATGGCTTCTGGAATCACCAGGATGTCTGAAAAAATAATGGCTGCATCTACTCCAAGCAAGTCTACAGGCTGAATAGTCACTTCAGCGGCAAGTTCAGGTGTTTGCGCCAGCTCAATAAAACCGGATACAGACTCCCGAACAGCGCGGTATTCTGGAAGAATCCTGCCCGCTTGTCGCATCAACCAGACGGGTGTCCGTTCGGTTTTTTCACCTCTCGCTGCGCGGAGCAGCAGATCGTTTTGGAGTTTCATGGCGCAAAGATACGAGTGGAAGGGAAATCAGAAACTGAATTCGGAAATGGGAATAAAGAAATGGGCTGAGATAGGAATAATTGGAGGTTAATCCTCCTCAGCGGACAGGAGCAAGGACCTGAACTTCGGTTTCGCTGACAATCTTGTCGATGTAGTAGCCGCTTAGGGTCAGTTTATTGGCCTCAGCAAATTCTTGAATTTTTTCCTTGATGGTTTCAGGACCAGGCATTACCCATTTGCTACCCGTTACTTTCGCTAGAATGTATCGGGTCTCGGAGAATTTTTTTACCTCCAAGTCTTGGGTACCAAAGGGAAGATTGATCCCAGCAAAAACTTCCATGGTATCCAATTTGCCTGCAGGCTCCACATAATAAATCGTGTGCAGGGATGTTCCTGGGTGCAATTTTTGGGTTCCTTGGATGGTTTGAAATACCGCTTCCAATCCTTTGTCCAGAGGAGTACCTCGGAATGTTTTCCCTGTAAGCGTGTCTGGAGTTTTGGTCACGAGGCTCAGTTCTACCGGGCGATTTCCTCCCAAATAATCAAAAAGAAAGTAGCCTGCAACACCAAGGATTGCCAAGAAGAGGGCGGTGATTTTGATTTTTTTCATGTTCAAAACAAATAACGAATGCCGATACCTCCCTGACCTTTGAGGTGGGCACGATCTATGAGTTCAGTAAATACTCCTGCTTCCACAAATACGGAAAAAGGAACTGGGTCAAAGTAATATTCCGCTCCCAAAAAAGCTTCTGGTCCTAAATCCCCGTTGGTGCGGTTTTCGAGTTGTATGGCTTTGAGGAAATCGATGCTGTCGCTGATTGTCGTGTACTGGTAGTTGACCTGGGTAGTTCGAAACTGTGCACCTAGACCAGCATATCCCAACAAATACCCCTCTTCCAATTCAAAGGCTTCGGTCAAATCCGTGTGGAGCGCCATTCGAAAAGAAAGCGCCACCCCTCGCGTACCGGTAAGGGAAATTACCCTAGCGTCGGAACTTGGAGGACGGCGGGCAAAAGATTTCTGATAGTAAGCATCCGTGTTGATGCTACCAGAACCCATCAAGATCTCATAGGTAAGGTAGTCCTTTACCACGTCTTTGTAACTGATGGAAAAGGGATCTCCAAAGCGGAGGCCAAGACCTCTTTCTTGAGCCTGTCCCAAAATCGGAAGTAGGAGGAGAAGTGCGGTTACTAGAAGTCGCATTGCAAAAACGGAATTAAAGCGTTGCCATTTTTCGTTGCATTTGATGCAGTTGGGTGTAATAGCCTCCATGCTCCAATAAGGAATCGTGGGTGCCTCGTTCCACAATTTCCCCTTTGTTCAGTACCAGGATTTGATCAGCTTTCTGGATGGTGGAAAGGCGGTGTGCGATCACGATGGAGGTTCTGCCCTGCATCATTTTTTCGATGGATTCCTGGATCAATTCTTCCGTTTCTGAATCTACAGAAGAGGTGGCCTCGTCCAAAATCAAGATTTCGGGATTGT
>CAJBER010000059.1 GCA_903952135.1 uncultured Algoriphagus sp. | reverse complement strand
CAGCTTTTTCAATCCTACGGTAGCTCAGGACCTGTACGAAGGATTGAATTTATATTCTCTACTCACTCAAAATGGCTGGTTTTATGGAGGGCTCGTGACCCTTATTCTTTCCATTGCCATTTTAAAGGCACAGCTGTTTTACACCATGATTCGAATTTTCCTCAAGATTGATTTGGTTCATCCATTCAGCAAGGAAATCGCCAGCCGAATCAGCAGGCTTAGTTACATTTCTTTTGAAATTGGCGTTTTTCTTTTGATAACAAACTCTTTTACAGGTTGGTTGGCCAAGCGGGAATTTGAAGTTGAAGGTGTCCAATCTTCTCTCTCAGGTGCATTTGAATACTTTTTATTGAGTGCCCTGATTTTTGCCATCGCGCAAGTATTTAAGCGAGGCGTGGAGATCCAGGCTGAAAACGAACTAACCGTCTAAGCCATGGCAATCGTAGTTAACCTCGATGTGATGATGGCCAAGCGGAAAATGTCTCTTAACGAACTATCCGAAAAAGTGGACCTTACGCTATCCAACCTTTCCATTCTCAAAACCGGCAAAGCAAAAGCCATTCGCTTCAGTACCTTGACTGCCCTATGCAAGGCGCTAGATTGTCAGCCGGGTGACTTATTGGAATTTGTGGATGAAACCACGTAGCCGAAAAAGAAAAAACCACATAGACACATAGAAAATGTTCGAATTTGGGGTTTTGCTATGTGTCTATGTGGTTAACCAAATTGTTAACTTTAGATTTTAATTGATCCGACTAGATGTTACCACCCAATCCGCTTATCGACCAATTTCTCCTCGAAGGCTGCATGCGCTGCTCAAAGGGAGCCACTCCAGATTGTAAAGTACATCGCTGGACAGACATACTCGAATTTCTCCGCCAACTCCTCCTAGAAACCGAACTCCAAGAAGAACGAAAATGGGGCATGCCTACGTATACCCTCAACGGTAAAAACGTGGTGGTTTTAGGAGTATTTAAAGAGTCTTGTGTACTGAGTTTTCTCAAAGGAGGACTTCTTGAGGACCCTTACCAGCTTCTAGAACGCCCAGGACCTAATTCTCAGGAAGGACGTTTTATTCGCTTTACCCAGCTGTCCCACGCCCAAGAAATCGAAGATAAAATCAAGGAATACCTCCTCCAAGCCATTGAAGTGGAACGTTCAGGAAAAAAAGCCAGTGCCAAGCCTACGATTCCAGTGCTGCCCGAAGAACTCCATCAAAAATTTGTGGAGCATCCCGGGCTGGAGTCCGCATTTTTTGCGCTGACTCCAGGCAGACAACGAGGCTATGTGATTCACTTCTCAGAAGCCAAGCAATCCGCCACACGCCTCAACCGCATTGAAAAGTACTTGCCCAAGATCTTTGCGGGCAAAGGGATGTTGGATTAGATCGAATTAGTCAAAACTTTAATAAAGAACCTTTTATTCATTTTTTAAGAATAATCGATAAAAAGTGGTAGTTTGAATTACTTTTTACCACTACTGAAATTTGATTTTTTGATTGCTTTTCTCACGTTTAGCCACCCAGTCGAAGGCTAAAAATTTTTGATTGTTTCCTGATTGGGAAACTATTTTTTCAACTAATCCGTTTAATCCATGAAATCCCAAAAGTTTGAAGTTAATTTCCTTGCAGAAGCGGTTGAATTTCTAGATCTATTTGATGAGAAAGTCCGAGATAAAATCATTTACAACATCACAAAGGCCCAATTTTCAACCAACAATGAGCTATTGAAAAAGCTGAATGAGGAAATTTGGGAATTCAGGACACTTTACAAAAGCATTGCCTACCGGCTTTTTGCTTTTTGGGACAAATCCGAAAAAGATCGAGCACCTGTGATTATCACTCATGGATTGATTAAAAAAACTGAAAAAACTCCAAAGGCTGATTTGGACAAATCACAGCGGTTAAGAAACAGCTACTTTGAAAGTAAATAAACAACCTCTTAAGATTATTCTACACCTGACTACCATGAAAAATAAACCACTTCAGCAATTCTCTCTAGAAGAGATCACCGATAAATACATCGGGAAGAAAGGAAGCGAAAAACGTGATGCATTTGAAAATGAATTAAGACTAGACTTATTAGGCGAAGCCCTGAAGCAAACACGAATCAAGCAAAAGCTTACCCAAGCAGAATTGGGAAAGCTTGTTGGAGTTCAAAAATCTCAAATTTCAAAACTTGAAAACAGTGTGAAAGATGCAAGATTTGAAACAGTGCTCAAGGTTTTTAAAGCCTTGAATACCCGCATCACATTCAAATT
>CAJBER010000058.1 GCA_903952135.1 uncultured Algoriphagus sp. | reverse complement strand
AGAAATTGATTCTCGATGAATACAAAGAAATGAAGGCGCATAGGAATGATCTTCAAAAATTTGATTTTACACGTTTTTTTGTAGAGGAATTCCATAATAAAAAACTCGTTCACTATACACCAGAATACATACAAGAACGAAACAAGAAAATCCTTAATGCCTACTTTTCCGTGATCGAAACGATAAATAGAATTCAAGCTTGGCAGGATAATGACCTTATCCGTAAAAGAATTGAATATGACACAATAACTAAAGCAACAAACATTCTCGGATTTTCTGAAATAAACAAGTGCATCACTCCCTTCTGTTTCCTTAGTTTGGGATGTGATGTGTTTGGTAGATATCAACTTGCCTATGGAATTGACCACCGTATTTCGAAAATGATATCAGACAAGATGGCAAATGCGTTTATTCGTAGGGTTTATGAATTCACTCCAGGCGAACTAGAGCCTTTTGTAGGTTTTGTGTCATTAAATATGGATTGTATCTCCTATTTTGAAGATTCTTTAAATCATGTGGGAAGTGAAATATGTAGACAAATAGAGGTAAAAAGAAACGAAGAAAAATCTATTGATGATTTGTTCAATAAACTAATAAGTAAAGATGAACTTGATGAGGAAGCAAAGAAATGGCTAAAAAGATAATCTACTCTAACTGTGCAATTAAGGTAAAGGATGGAGTATTTTAAATTAGGGTTAAGCAAGTAAATGAGAAGAAAGGAACTTTGTCAATCCAAATAGTAGCTAGTCAGCCTAAAAAATCTTAAGAGAAATAAACTAGTTTATCATCCACTTTATCGCTAAAAAACCCAATTTCAAAAAAATATGTCTAATAATTTAAACATTTTCTGCTAAGTCAAGAAAGAAGATTATACCTGATAACTACCCTCTTTCTCGGTTTTTAGGCGAAATTTTAAGAACCATCGGGAAAAGCCGAAAACCGATTTAGAGTAGGCGTAAATTGATCAAAAAAATGAAAAGTAAATTTTACCCATTCCTCGTTTTATTGATTTTTTTAACAAACGGTCTTCTTGCGCAAAATCAAGAAACCATTGCTAAATTTATAATTACAGATGCCTCTATAAATGACATGGATTATACCCCGACCTATTTAAAGTGGGGAGCATACTCTGTTTTTTATACAAGCGATAATGATGGATTGTTATATATGGCGAATGTTGCGCCGGAAAACAATTCTCAAAGCTATGGTCCCATGTATTCAACTCAAGGTGCATCTTATGATGAAACCTACGATATGTATAAAGCTGATATTTTTTATTACAATTGGCGGTATATCAACGATTATGACTCAAAAAGGGGTACTGCCAAGGTTCAATTCATTAAAATTTATAAGCCACAAGGAGTTGCATTTATTTTAAAAATAATTCCAGAAGATCTGGATGTAGTAATATTTAAAGGTTATATGGAAGGAACGATTGATTTTTCAAAATATAAATAGCAGAGGATTAAACTTCTTAATGTTGTATTTATGAAGGGTGATGACTGAGTATTTGAATATCCGAAATTAAGAGGATTCATTATGCTTAATCCCTTCAATAGGAGTTATTTTTTTGATAAAATTCTCTGCAATAATTTAGATTGGAATTTAATTGCTAGTTTTAAATAGAACAGAATAAACAGCAAGTATGCCATGAAGAATTTGAGGGAATATATTGAAGAACAGATGTCTATGTCTCACATCTATCAGCCTGTGATGATAAGAACACTCCTCGAATCTTCTGGAATTGCAAATAAAGAATTGATTGCTAGAAACATATCTAGCTATGATATCTCTCAACAAGAATATTACCAGTCCATAGTGGACAAAATGGTAGGGCAAGTTTTGAGAAAGAATAAAGTAGTTGAGAAAGAAAATGGATCCTATTCGCTTATAGGATATGAAAGTTTGTCACCTGAAGAGGTCTTAACCCTTATTGAACTCTGTAATAAAAGGCTGGCTGATTTTATTGAGAAAAGAGGCAAACAAGTTTTTGAGCATAGGAAGAAAAATAGAAACCCTGTGCCAGGCTCTATTCGTTATGAGGTCCTGAAAAGAGCCAAAAGTAGGTGTGAACTATGTGGAATTTCAATGGAGGAGAAAGCATTGGAAGTAGACCACATCGTGCCAAAGAATAAGGGAGGAAAAGATAGTATTGATAATTATCAAGCTCTTTGCTATTCCTGCAATGCAAACAAGCGGGATTTAGATAGTACAGATTTTAGAAATCTAAATGCGATTTACTCACACAGAAATGACACCTGTGTATTGTGTACTATTCCACCTGAGCGGGTAATAGCTGAATCTAATCTGGCCGTTGCTATCTATGATAAATATCCTGTTACAAAAGGGCATGTTTTGATAATCCCCAAGCGGCATTGTGATAATTACTTCGAATTAGCGCAACCAGAGATCAATTCCATCACTCAGCTATCCCATCAAGTCAAAGAGATTTTACAGAAAAAGGACCCTAAAATCACTGGATTTACTATCGGGTTCAATACGGGGGAAGATGCGGGGCAAACTATTTTCCATGCCCACATGCACCTTATTCCTAGAAGGCACCAAGATGTCAAAAACCCAAAGGGTGGGATCAGAAATGTCATTGAAGGACAAGGTGATTACCTTAGGAGTTAATTAAGGCTTTGTTTTATGTTTTGACATGTTGACTCCCTTTTCACATGTTGTATTGGAAGGTTTTAGTTTTTAAGCCTTTTCCGCATTTCTAAATAGTATTTTTCGTTATCATTGGTTATGATTCAAGGCATTTATGAGGAGTTAGTCACCCAGCTCGTCGCTCAAAATTTGGGGAGGCTAGACAAGCAACTTTTTTACATCCATACTTCCGTGCTGGATAAGGAAGAAGCGGCAGCTGTGCTAGCCAAACACCTTTCCCAAACCATAAAAACGGCACTGAATTATGTCAAAGGGGAGAATCAGCTCGAGCAGCAAATAGCCATCGCCAACAAAATAATCTTAGTGCTCAAGGAGGAGTTAAACCGGGAGGAATTTGGAGCCGATTTGATAGCCATCGAAGGCGAGATTCTTAAAGCGGTCTTCACCAAGGTCGATGCCCATTTTGCAGATTTCAATTTGCATCTGAAGGAGATCACCCCATACACCCGATTGACACACAGTGAATTGTTTACTGGCGGCAACGTTGGGCTTTCCCTGGAAAGCGAACTGAAAAAAGAGATTCTTTCTTCCAATAAGATTGACCTTTTGGTCTCCTTTATCAAGTTTAAAGGCATCATCATCCTCGAACGAGAATTGGTTGAGTTTACCAATAGAGGAGGTGAGCTACGGATTATCACGACCACCTACATGGGTGCATCTGACTACAAGGCCATACAGCTTCTTTCAAAACTGAAAAATACCCAAGTCAAGATTTCCTACAATACAGGCAACGAGCGCCTTCATGCCAAAGCCTATCTATTTAAACGAAATACAGGCTTTCATACCGGATACATTGGCTCCTCTAACTTTTCTAGGTCTGCCCTGACGGACGGCCTCGAATGGAATCTTAAAATCACCACCAAAGAGGTTTCCCATATCATTGATAAGTTTCAAAAAACCTTCGACTCTTACTGGCAAAGCGATGATTTTGAACTTTTTGACGATGCCATCCACAAGGAGAAATTAATCGAATCCTTGAACCAAGGGAAGTCAGGAAAAAACCTGGATTTGAATCTCTCATTTTTCGACATCAAGCCTTTTCCTTTTCAATCCGAAATTCTGGAAAAATTAGAGGTGGAGCGCAGCATTCACCAGCGATTTAGAAACCTGGTTGTTGCTGCCACCGGCACAGGGAAGACCGTGATTTCCGCCTTTGATTACAAGCGATTTAGAGCTGAAAATCCGAGTGCAAAACTTTTGTTTTTGGCCCACAGAAAAGAAATTTTGGCTCAATCTGCTGCTGCCTTTCGGGGCATCTTACGAGACAATAATTTTGGAGAACTCTGGGTAGATGGGTTAATTCCTTCCTCCTACGAGCATGTATTTGCTTCAGTACAAACAATAAACAATCGCCTAGATGACCTCGATCTATCTCCGGATTATTACGATTTTATCGTAATTGACGAGTGCCATCACCTTACTGCGGCAAGCTATCGAGGTATTCTGCAGTATTTCAAGCCCAAGGTTTTACTTGGATTGACCGCCACTCCTGAACGAATGGATGGGGGCGATATTCAGGAGGATTTTCATAACCGAATCGCTGCAGAAATCCGGTTACCAGAGGCACTCAATAGAAAGTTACTTTGTCCTTTCCAATATTTTGGGATAACGGACAGCATCGATCTCTCCAAGGTAGGATGGGAGAGAGGGCGGTATGTGGCCAGCGAATTATCTTCTTTATTCACCGCGAATGATCGAAGGGTGCGGGAGATTATTACTGCGTTGGAGAAGTATACGAAGGACCTAAATGAGGTTAGGGCCCTGTGCTTTTGCGTTTCCATGGACCACGCCAAATTCATGGCAGAAAAATTTAGCCTCGCAGGTCTAAAGGCCGACTACCTAACTAGTGCAACCCTTCACAACAGAGATACAGTGAAGCAGCAGCTGCTCCAGAAAAAGATCAATTACTTATTTGTAGTTGATATTTTTAACGAGGGAATAGATATCCCTGAGATAGACACCGTTTTATTTTTACGCCCTACAGAAAGTTTGACCATTTTCTTGCAGCAGTTGGGTCGAGGACTTCGATTGGCAGAGGATAAGGACTGTTTGACCGTGTTGGATTTTGTAGGTAACTCCAGGCCGGAGTACAATTTTGAGAATAAATTCAGGGCGCTGATTGGCAAGACGGTAACCACAGTGTCCAAGGAAATTGAAGACCAGTTTCCCCACCTACCTCTTGGCTGCTCGATTATTCTTGAGAAAAAGGCAAAGCAGGTAATTCTGGAAAATATAGCGGCAGCGACTTCCTTGAATCGAAATCAATTGATTCAAAAAATTCAAAATTTTCAACACCATACGACCCTTGCACTTAGCTTAAAAAACTTTGTGTCATTTTATAACATCCCCCTTCAACTTATCTACAAAAGAGGAGGGTGGAAAAGGCTCTGCCAAGAGGCTGGTAAAGAGCCGGATTTCTCCGCTACCCACGAGAGCAATATTGTAAATGCAATCGCGAAAAAATGGCTTGCCTGCAGTTCACACAGTTACTATAGATTTATCCTTGACCTGGCTAAAAAGCAATTTTTTGTTTCGGTAAATGCATGCTCGGAAGTTGAAAAACAAATGCTTTTGATGTTGCATTATGACCTATGGCAGACCGCAGGAGGGTTTGATTCACTGCAATCTAGTATTCGTGCTTTGGGACAAAACAAGGTGATGGTAGATGAAATCATCGAGGTGCTTGAGCTCTTGCTCGATCGTATTGAAAGCAAAGAAATGGACATCGAGCTTCCATATCAACAGCCGCTAAAAGTGCATGCGCGCTACACCAGGGATCAAATTTTGGCAGGGATTGGATTGAGTACATTTGCTCGAAAATCACCAAGTAGGGAAGGTGTTGCCCTTAATTCAGCACTGAATACGGAAGTCCTTTTCATTAACCTCATCAAGTCAGAAGAGAATTTTTCTCCTACGACGATGTATGATGACTATGCAATTAATGAGACCTTGTTTCATTGGCAAAGTCAAAACTCAGCAGGGCCTGATACGCCAAAAGGTATTTCTTATATCAAGCATGAGGAAGAGGATAAAATCATTCTTCTTTTTGTAAGAGAGAAAAATAAAGATGAGTATGGCAATTCTATGGGTTATGTTTTTGTTGGCGAAGGAACATTAAAAGAGCATTACGGTGCAAAGCCAATGAGCATCAAATGGGAATTGAATGAGCCCTTACCACATTATTTATGGAAGGATGCAGCTAAACTTAGAGTGGGTTAAATCACTTAGTTTAGTTGTATGTATTATTGTTTAAAAAGAACGGTATAAAATCAAGGTCTATACATTAAATTCAACCACTGTATCTTAATTTTTCATTCATGGACGAACTCCTTCAGGCCTTACTCAAATTCAGAAACGACCGAGATTGGGCGCAATTTCACAATGCCAAGGACTTGGCACTTGCACTCAACGTGGAAGCAGGGGAGTTGCTCGAATTGTACTTATGGAAAGATGCCCAGCAAGCCAATCCAGAGAAAGTGAAGGAGGAGTTGGCCGATGTATTTGCCTATGCCCTGCTCCTTGCCGACAAGTATGGCTTTGATGTGAAGGAAATCGTCCTCGAAAAGATCCAGAAAAATGCAGCAAAATACCCTGTAGACAAGTCCAAGGGAACTGCAAAAAAGTACGATGAATTGTAATGGCTTTGCCTGAAGTTAAACTCCTTTCTTACAATTTCGAAAACAGCCTTTTCGAGGAATTAGCTGCCCATCACTTTGCCAAGGAGCTTTGGCCACTCGTCTACATCCTCAGTGATGGCGACAGCAAAATGGCCTATGTAGGCGAGACCACCGATGCTTTTGCTCGAATGAGCGCCCACCTGAAGCACGAGCACAAAAGTAAGCTGTCGGCAGTGCACCTCATCAGCAGCGAGAAGTTCAATAAATCGGCGACCCTAGACATCGAAGCCAACCTGATCAAGTACATGTCGGGCGATCAGGTGTTTCAGCTACTCAATGGCAACCTAGGCCTAGCCAATCACAACTACTACCAGAAAAAAGAGGTGTACTGGGACTTGTTCACTTCCCTATGGAACCAGCTCCGAGCCAAAGGGATCACCAGACACTCGCTCAGCCACATCGATAACTCTGACTTATTTAAGTATTCCCCATACAAAAGCCTCACCGCCGAGCAAAGTCAGGGACTCCTTCAGCTCGTGCATAGCCTCGCTACAGGAAGCCATCAAAACACCCTGATCGAAGGGGGAGCAGGTACAGGAAAGACCATCTTGGCCCTATTTTTATTTAAAATGCTCGCTTCCAAATTAGAAGACTTTAGCCTAAAAGAGTTCGGGGCCGAAGAGCAGACCTTCCTGGAGTTGATCGCCACCATCCAGCAGCGGTTTCCCAATCCAAAAATGGCCTTGGTCGTGCCCATGTCTTCCTTTCGCGCTACGCTAAAGCGGGTATTCAAAAACATCAAGGGACTGAATGCGAATATGGTCATCGGGCCAGCGGAAGTGAGCAAGGAGAAATACGACATCCTGGTCGTAGACGAAGCCCACCGCCTCCGAAGACGCGTCAATCTGGGTGCCTACTTCGGCGCTTTTGACAAGGCCTGCGCCCAGCTCAACCTCGACAAGCATACCTGCTCGGAGCTAGACTGGGTGACAAGCCAAGCGACACACACAGTCTTGTTTTACGATGCCTCCCAATCCATCAAGCCATCCGATGCAAAAAAGGAGGCCTTTGACTTGCTCAAAAGCATGCCTTCTACCCACACTTTTTCCTTGAAATCACAGTTTCGGGTCAAAGGGGGCAATGCCTATGTGGACTTTGTCCGTTCCCTGCTGCAGGGTCGTCTGAGTTCGGATGCTTCCAAGTTCTCTTCCAAGGACTATGAATTTACCCTGTTTGAATCCCTTGAGCCGATGGTGGAGCAAATCCGCCAGCGAAATCAAGAATACGGATTATCCAGGTTAATCGCTGGGTATTCTTGGGAATGGAAATCTGCCAAGGATAAAGCTGCCTTTGACATCGAGATCGAAGGGGTACAACTCCGGTGGAACGGCACCGCCATTGACTGGATCAATACCGAAGCCTCCATCGATGAGGTGGGCTGTATCCATACCACCCAGGGCTACGACCTGAACTATTCAGGGATCATTTTTGGAAATGAAATCAGCTACGATCCCATTGCAAAACGGATTGAAATTCGAGAGGACAAGTATTTCGATAAGAACGGGAAGCAATCCATCAAAGACCCGGAAGAGCTCCGGTCTTTTATCCTGAATATCTACCAAACCATCCTCTTGAGAGGGATCAAGGGTACCTACATCTACGCTTGCGATCCACAGCTCCGTGCGTACTTTAAGTCCTTTGTTCCTACCTACGAGGCACCAGTGGCAGCTCCTGCGATCACTTTTTTAACCGAAAATATTATCCCTTTTGAAAATGCAATTCCCTTTTATGACTTGAAGGTAGCGGCAGGTAGCTTTAGTGCCGAGCAGCTTGCTGAGGAGGTTCGCTGGGTGGCGGTACCTGAGTCGGTGCGTCCGAGCCGAGATTTGTTTGTTTGCCAAGTTTTGGGTGAGTCGATGAACAAGGTTATACCGAATGGATCCTATTGCCTATTTCGCAGCTACAGTGGTGGCTCCCGCAATGGGCAGATCGTATTGGTAGAGCGCAGCGGCATACAGGACAAGGACTACGGTTCTTGCTATACCATCAAGGAATACGAAAGCACCAAGAGCGAGGATGCAGACGGTTGGAAGCACGAATCCATTACCCTCAAGCCCCTGACGACTGCCGACGGCTACCTGCCGATTGTGCTGGAAGAAGAGGAGCTGAGGGCTTTTCGGGTGGTAGGGGTGTTTGTGCGGGCGCTTTAGAGTAGCAAGTATCAAGTAGCAAGTACTAAGTACAATGTACCAAGTACCAAGTACTTTCAAAATCAGGATTGCGGTAGATAGGCAAGAGGGAGTATCAAGTAGTAAGTAGCAAGACGCTTTAGAAGCAAGAGGCAAGAAACAAGAGACTTACCAGCGGCAGGCAGGCAAATAGCGGTTAGATATCTTTGCGTCTTTGAGAGAAATAATCCCCCCAGCCCCCTTGTAAGGGGGAGTTGCGCCAATTGCGACATCGCCTGCCGCCTGCCTACGGAAGGTAGGCCTCGGTGGGTACTTGGCCTGCCCGACGCGGCGTGTACCTGGAACATTGTACAATTCCCTACTTCGTACTTGGTACCTGGTACATGGTACAAATCCCTACTTTTCTCCCCAATCCAACTTCACCTTAAACTTGGGGTGCTGCTTCGCGATGTCTTCCTTACTGGCCCAGGGTCGGCGGTAGTAGAGTTGCTCTACGCAACTACGGTAGAGCATTGCGCGAGTGTACCCTAGCAGAGGAACAGGTAAATCCTCGTACGCTACCTCAATCGTGAGCTTTCCGGTTAGTAATGCCATGTAGGATATCAGTTGAGTTTAAAATGAGTCAGTTGGCCGATGGGGAATTCGGTATCAAAGGGCAGAATCAGTAGGCGCTTAGACTGGGTGACCAATCCGAAGGAGCCGGCGGTAGTTCCCAAACTTAGACTCGCTCCGGTAAATACTCCCTGCTCATCAAACTGTAGGACTACTGAGGGAGCAACACCCCCCAAGTCTAGTTGGGTGTTTAACTGGTCGTGGGTAACTTGGATAGCTAGGCCTTTGAATGGTGCTTCTTGGGCTTTGACCACTAGGCTGGTATCTGCAGTAGTCCAAGAACTTACTTCGTAGACTTGGGCTGGACTAAATCGGAAAATGAGGGTAATGGATTGGGT
>CAJBER010000057.1 GCA_903952135.1 uncultured Algoriphagus sp. | reverse complement strand
TTGACCCAAGTACGCAACTAATTGGTCTCCTAAGGAAAAGATGCCGTCCTGCTGATTCATCCAGGTGCTATTTGATTAAAATAGCCCCAATTGCTCTTCATCCCCTTTCTTTGGGGTTAGCGTAAGGGTACTTCCTATTTCCAAATCCTCCCCTGCATCTTCCGGAAGTTCCTCAGTGGAGGTTTCCTCTTCGGCTTCTTCGGCTTCTTCCACTGCAACCGGTTCGGCTACCTGTTCGGATTCTATCAAGTGCATGGCTTTTACCTCGTGCGTACTCAACTTATTTCCGATCGCCTTCCAACCTTTCACATCAATCAACATTTCCAGATCGTAATCCATTTGCTCTTCAGCCTTGCCTTTGATCAGCGTCACGGAAACCTGTGCTTGAGCATCTGTGGTGACCAACTTGAGGTAGGATTGCTTGTGTTCTGTAATGAAGTTAAACCGCTTGTTTAGCGTCGTGGTCTCAATCAAAAAGCGTTTGACAAAGAAACCTTTGGTAGCCCCATCAAAGTAGACAGCACCAATTACTTTTTGAGAATCAAATTTTTGAATCAGAAGCACATCTGTTGGTTCGTAGCGGTTGATCAGTTCAAAACTGGTCAATTCGTAATCCCCGTTTTTGTAGCAAACCAGGATTTTATCGTCACCCAGGAAGTTGCCAATTTGTTTGCCCCTCGAATCGGTATTCAGTCGACCTACCGATGCATCGTAGTAGATGTTGATGCCACCTAGGGTGGATTTTCCTTCCATCTTAAATTGAACCTTACGAACAGGGTATCTAGTCAATATATTTCCACCCGCAGCACGGCCTTTGATTTCAATCTCAGCAAAATCAAAATCGAATACTTTTACTCGAGCCTTGGCCCCTTGGGTCAGGTAAACTGTCACCACTTCTGCTTCCCCATTGGGATTGGCGGTTAGGTACATGAGTTTGGATCCCTTGGTACCCTTGGTCAACTCATATTCCTTGTCTCGAGTCACCCCTCCTACTTGGAATCGTTTGACCATGGCTCTTCCAGACACCCCATCCAAATAGATGAAGTTGTAGGTCATGCGCTCGTCATTCTTTCGAAACACCCCTACATAGACGATGTCCTTGCCCATGAAGAGTTTTTCTTGGATTTTGGACACGACCAACTTTCCATCTCGACGAATGGCGATGATGTCATCCAAGTCCGAGCATTCACAGACGTATTCGTCCTTTTTGAGTCCATAGCCAACAAAACCATCTACCCGATTGACATACAGTTTGGCATTATTTGCTGCCACTACAGCCGCTTGGATGGTATCAAATGCTCTGATCTCAGTTTTTCGTTCCCTTCCTTTACCGTACTTATCCAGTAGGTTTTGGTAATAAGCAATTGAGAAATCGGTCAAGTGCTTCAGGTTGTAGTTCACTTCCTTCAATTCATCTTGAAGCCGCTTCATCAACTCATCCGCCTTAAACGCATCAAACTTGGAAATTCGCTTGATTTTAATCTCAGTCAATCGAACCAAGTCTTCCTGTACGATTGTACGGTAAAAATCAGGCTTGTAGGGATCCAATCCCCTATCGATAGCCTCCAATACCGCATCCCAGGTGGTACACTCTTCTATATCTCGGTAGATGCGATTTTCAATAAAAATCTTCTCTAGGGAAGAGAATAAGAGTTTTTCCAACAACTCACCTTTTCGGATTTCAAGCTCCTTGCGAAGCAATTCCTTCGTTTGGGTGGTGTTGTACTTTAAAATCTTATTGACTGTTAAGAAAACAGGCTTCTCATCAATGATGACGCATGCATTCGGCGATATGGATACCTCGCAATCCGTAAATGCATACAAGGCATCAATGGTCACATCTGGGGAAACTCCAGGAGCCAATTGAATCTGAATCTCTACATCCTTGGCAGTATTGTCTACTACCTTTTTGATTTTTATCTTACCCTTATCGTTGGCCTTCAGGATGGAATCAATCAAGGAATCTGTAGTAGTACCGAATGGTATTTCCTTGATTAATAATGTTTTATTAGCATCCTCTTCAATTCGTGCTCTAACCTTTATTTTCCCGCCTCGCAAGCCTTCTTGGTAATCCGAAAAGTCTGCCAAACCACCCGTAAGGAAATCAGGTAGTACCTGAGGTGAGTTGCCACGGAGGATTTCAATTGAGGCTTCAATCAACTCTCTAAAGTTGTGAGGCAAAATTTTGGTAGATAAGCCTACCGCAATACCCTCTACTCCTTGCGCCAAAAGCAAAGGAAACTTAACGGGTAGGGTTACAGGCTCACGCTTTCGACCATCGTACGAAAGTTGCCAGCCTGTGGTCTGCGGATTAAAGACTACGTCTAAGGCAAACTTAGATAGTCGCGCTTCAATGTATCGCGCAGCAGCAGCTCCATCCCCAGTTCGCACATCACCCCAGTTTCCTTGGGTCTCAATCAAGAGATCCTTTTGCCCCATATTGACAATCGCATCCCCAATCGATGCATCTCCATGTGGGTGATACTGCATGGATTGACCAATGATGTTGGCAACTTTGTTGAATCGGCCATCATCCATTTCCTTCATGGCATGCAGTATACGGCGTTGTACTGGCTTTAAACCATCCTCTATGGCAGGCACAGCCCGCTCCAATATCACATAGGATGCATAATCAAGGAACCAGTCCTTGTACATTCCAGTTACGGGTACGGAACCGTGCAAACTGCTGTCGGTATTTTCAGAAATTGGGGTATCGTCACTCATGTGGGTAATCCAAAGGTTAAGGAATATGGATTGGGGTAATAATAGGAAACTTAGGCATCTACCTCAGCATCCACTTCTTCTTGTTCTGTTTTAGGGTCGTCCAGGGCCAAATCCTTCTCCACTCGCAGGTTATCAATGATAAATACCTGTCGATCTGGGGTATTTTTCCCCATGTAGAAGGTGAGCAAGTCTACAATTTTGGTGTCTTTATTGAGTAGAATAGGATCCAAACGGATATCCTCTCCGATAAAGGTTCCAAACTCTTCAGGGGAAATCTCACCCAACCCCTTGAATCGAGTAATCTCAGGCTTATTTCCCAACTTATGGATTGCCCGTTGGCGCTCCTCATCGGAATAGCAATAGATGGTTTCCTTCTTGTTTCTCACTCGAAACAAAGGCGTGTCCAAAATGAACAAATGCCCATTTTTCACCAGATCTGGAAAAAACTGAAGGAAATAGGTCATGATCAACAAGCGAATATGCATGCCGTCCACATCCGCATCGGTAGCGATTACAATCTTTCGGTAACGAAGGTTTTCGATGCCGTCCTCAATGTTGAGTGCGTGTTGAAGAAGGTTAAACTCCTCGTTTTCATAAACCACCTTCTTG
Source organism: uncultured Algoriphagus sp. (assembly GCA_903952135.1). Taxonomy (GTDB): domain Bacteria; phylum Bacteroidota; class Bacteroidia; order Cytophagales; family Cyclobacteriaceae; genus Algoriphagus. Next base: position 4,976 of record CAJBER010000057.1, on the reverse strand, counting down.
GTCATTCCAAAGCAGTTGAGCGGCTTGCCACGAAGGGAAAAAACCGCCTGGGATTGCACATCCCGGCTTTTGGTAATCGAGCCCGAAGCAGAATCTCCTTCGGTGATGAATAGCATCGTTTTATTCTTCAACTCCTCCTCTGCTTTCGGATCGTCGTAATGCACTCGGCAGTCCCGAAGTTTTTTATTGTGGAGATTTGCCTTTTTTGCACGCTCATTGGCCAACTTCTTGATGCCGGAGATTTCCTTACGCTCACGCTCAGACTGCATGATTCGCTTCAATAGCGCGTCGGCTGCCCCTGGATTTTTGTGCAAGTAGTTATCCAGTTCGGTCTTGATAAAGTCATTGACAAAAGTTCGAAGGGTAGGCCCATCCGGACCAATGCTCTGTGAACCCAGTTTGGTCTTGGTTTGGGATTCAAATACAGGTTCCTGCACTCGTACCGCAATAGCAGCGACGACTGATTGTCGGATATCAGAGGCATCGAAATCTTTCTTGTAAAACTCGCGAATGGTCTTCACGATGGCTTCTCGAAAAGCAGCCAAGTGCGTTCCTCCTTGGGTAGTGTACTGTCCATTGACAAAGGAATAATACTCTTCCCCGTAACTTCCGGAGTGCGTAATCGCTACTTCAATGTCATTTCCTTTCAAATGAATGATCGGGTACCGAATACTTTCCTCATCCACTTTATTGGATAACAAATCAAATAATCCTCGATCCGAAAAGTACTTTTTCCCATTGAATTGGATACTTAAGCCTGCATTTAGGTAGGCATAGTTCCACATCTGGTTTTCCAGGTATTCTGGAATAAAGTGGTAATTCTTAAAGATGGAAGCATCCGGGGAGAACACGATCTTCGTTCCATTTCGATCCGATGACTTGCCTACAGGTGGGTCACTGACCAGAATTCCTTTTTCAAATTCGGCCACTTTGGTATCTCCTTCACGGAAGGATTGCACCTTAAAGAAATCAGATAGTGCGTTTACCGCTTTGGTACCCACCCCATTCAAGCCTACCGATTTTTGGAAGGCTCCGGAATCGTATTTTCCTCCTGTATTTATCTTTGAAACGCAGTCAATCACTTTTCCAAGGGGTATCCCTCTTCCGTAATCCCGCACTTCCACTTTATGCTCTGTGATTTTAACTTCAATAACCCGACCATGGCCCATCATGTGTTCGTCTATGGAGTTATCCAAGATTTCCTTCACCAACACGTAGATTCCATCATCAGGCGCACTTCCATCGCCTAACTTTCCAATATACATCCCTGGTCTCAAGCGGATATGTTCTCTCCAATCCAGTGAGCGGATGCTGTCTTCGGTATAATTTACTTGTTCTGCCATCGACTAGTTCACTCCCACTTGAGTGGCTTTAAATTTTTTGAAAAGCAATACAAACAATCCTCCTAACCAAACAAAAAGGATAATTGGCATCAAATAAAACCAAAGATTATAGGAGCTGGCACTCAACACTTCTTGGTTGTTGATCGCATGAACAAACAAGGCCCCAAGAGTCAAGCTCACGTTTACCCAGCCTCCAAAAGAGTAAAACCAAAGCAACAAATAATCTCTATAGGGATCCCCTATTGGAAATAAGCGATGCAATTTTTGATTGGTTTTAGTCTCCAAAGTTTTTGGGGTATAAATCGTCACTAGATTGAAAATAAAAAACCCAATCGCTAGACCATAAAAAAAAGTACTCTTTGGATATTCGCGAAGAATGCCGCCTTGGTCATCTAGCCGAATGCCAATCTGCTCAGGGAGTGCTGCATAGAAATACAAGAGCGCAAATAGAAAAACCAGGACGCTTAAGAAATAGAAAACTTTTCCGAATCTGTAATACATGAAATGTGGGATTGAAGCTGCAATATAACCGATTTGGGTAAACCTTCGGTCCTTTCTTTGTGTTCAAAAGAGACAATTTAAGTCAAACTTTAATTTTTGAAACTTTACCGCAATACCCTACCAAAAATCCAACGATCTTTAGGCTTTCAAAACTTCTTCCATGAAAAACTCAGTTCTGCTTATCGCCCTTTTCCTTTTCGGTTGGCTCAGCTCTTGCAGCTCTGCTGTGGAAGCAGGAAAAATCAATTTAGACAACTGGAAATCAGATCGCTATGGATGCAAGGGTTTACGGATGCAGGATATAGAGGAGTTTCGAACCATCAAAAACCAATTTTTAGGAATTGACAACCAAGCCCTAATCAAGACTTTTGGAAGACCAGATCGGGTGGAGCTGGTGGACAAAAGCCAGAGTTTTTTCTTTTATTTCCTTGAACCCAGCTCAGATTGTGCAGGGGTAGAACAAAAAAAAGAACCCTTGCGAGTTCTTTTTCGAATGAATGCCTTGAGCAAAGTTTCCGAGGTAACAGTTACAGACCTGAATCCATAAAGCACAAAGCTGCCGCTCCAAGGGTTCCCGCATTATTTTCAAGAGTTGCCTTTTTCAACTTCAAATCCTTCACGTAATAAGGCGTCAAGTACTTTCGGGTATTGTATTCGATAGTAGGCATCATAAACTCCAATCCAGCAGCAATACCGCCTCCAAAATACACATCTGTCACATCCAACACTCGGATAGACGATACAATAGACTCACTGATAATTTCGGCAACTTCCTTAAACACCATTAGCGAAACCTCGTTTCCAGTTCGCGCCGTGTCTACCAAAAGGTGGGTTCCCAGTTCCTTACCTACCAATTCCCTTGCCTTTTCTGGATAAGCGGCAATCAAATTGGCCATTATCTTTAAAATACCTTGACGACCGACTAAAGTTTCTAGCCCAGCATTGCCTCGTGAGAGCATGTGCCCCATTTCCAAAGCATTTCCTCGAGATCCTTTGAATACTTGACCATCCAAAACCAAGGCACTGCCTATGCCTGTCCCCATGGTGATGAATAAGAAATTCGAAGAGATTGTTCCTTTTCCGAATTGAAATTCTCCAATAGCCGCAGCTGCAGCATCATTTTCAAGGAAAAAATCGTGATTGGGGTATTTAGCTTTTAGGGTTGCCTTTAAAGCATAGTTATTCAAATCAGGAATGGCAGGAATTTCAAGCGGAGTCATTCGGTCCTTGCTAATCATGCCTGGAAGACCAATTCCTACTTTTTTCACTTGAGGAAACTTGGCCAGATAGGTGCCAATTACTTCCACAAAATTGGGTCCAAAACCATCAGCATGTTCTCGATAAGCTGTGGTATCCTCCTTGAAAAATTCACATAGGGTACCAGATCTATCTACTAATCCGATTTTGAGATGTGTACCTCCAACATCTACTCCTAAAAACTGAGTATCCGAAACATTCATAGTTTAATGGGCCTTTTTCGTTTGCTAAAAAGCAAAACTATTCCTTTACTTCTTATAATCTTTGCCGATCTCGTAAAATATTTTGAGTACTGCTGGACACACCAAGGTATTTTTCAGCGTTAAATCCATGATTCCGAGCATGTTCTTGCGATCGGTATGCGGGTATTCTCTGCAAGCTTTTGGACGATCTTCGTAGACCAAACACCCATTGTCCTCCCCTAAAAAGGGACAAGGAGCACCCTTGAAGACGTAGTCTCCATCCTCATCTCGAAAAAGATAGGTATCAATAAATTCACTGGAACGCATCCGAAACACCTTGGACAGTCGATCTATGTCCGTTTGAATGAGAATGGGACTCGTGGTCTTGCAGCAATTCGCACAATCCAAACAGTCTACCTTTGAAAAAACCTCGTCATGGGCTTGCTGAAATCTGGCATCGAGATTTTTAGGACGAGTAGCCTTGATCTTGTCCTTGATTTTTTTGTTCGCCGGAAATTCCGACTTACTCTCCTTATTAAACTTTTCTAGATCTAGGGACATCGGAGGACTTACGAGAGTGAGCTAAAATGAGCCAGTAGATTTATTCAAAGACGATCAATCTTTACTAAGGGAAATACCATCTTCATGGATGGTAATCTCTTGGGCTTTGTACAATTGTCCGATACACTGCTTAAACTGCTTTTTGCTCATCCCCAAGGCCTTTTGAATTGCCTCTGGCTCGGATTTGTCATGCAAAGGCAAAAAGCCTTTTTCTTGAAGCTTTTGAAGGATTTTCTCCGACCCCTCTTCGTACTTCACCCGACCGAATGGAAGCAACTGAAGATCAAGTTTTCCATCTTCTCTTCGTTTTTTCACCCAAAGTTTTCGAGTTTCCCCTAGGGCCAAGTCTTGAAAAACCTCATTGGCATAAAGTAGTCCTTCGTAACGCTCCTCCAACAAAACCTTGTAACCCAAATCTGTTTTTTCAAAAATCAAACCCTGGCATTCGTTTCCTGGCATGTAGTCCTTGGGTGCAGGATACATAAATTCCCGGTACTTGCTCACGCCAATCAATCGATTGGATCTGTAATCAGCACATAGTCGAATTAAGTATTTTTGACCCGCGGTCATTGGCTTTGCCATCTCTGAATTGGGCACAAAAAGATCTTTCAACAGACCCCAATCCATAAAAGCCCCAAAGGAGGTAACTTCCTTGCAGGTCAATACCCCAAACTCATCCAAAAGTAGTAGTGGGGTATCGGTCACAGCAACTGGTCTGTCTTCACTATCTGTATACACAAAAACAGTCACCTCATCTCCAGCTTGCTCTTCCCCGGTCAAATAGCCTTTAGGAAGCAAGACTTCATCCCCATCACTAAGCGCTAAATACGCCCCAAAATCTGTAAATCGGTTAATTAGTAAGCGGTTGACCAGTCCAAGTTCTTTCATCTGGCAAAGGTAAAGATTAATCCTATTTGCAGGACGATAAAAATTGACCCCTCACCAGAAAGGAAGAAGCCGAGTTGGAAATCGCACGCCTTACCCGTAGTTTTGAAAACTACAATTCAGAACAAACCCAATAGACTTTCTTAAGATTTTAACTCCATGAAAAACATCAGCGTCATCGGTTCGGGTACCATGGGCAATGGGATTGCTCACCTATTTGCGCAGCAAGGGTTTGCTGTTTCCTTGG
>CAJBER010000056.1 GCA_903952135.1 uncultured Algoriphagus sp. | reverse complement strand
GGCAAGGCAATGGGCTGTCCATGAAAATGCCCTCCAGAAATGGTATGATTGGCATCAAAAACCACCGGATTGTCGGTAACGGAGTTGATTTCGATTTCAAGAGTTTGCTTGAGGTGCAGGTAGGCGTTCCAACTGGCGCCATGCACCTGGGGCATGCAACGCAGGGAATAGGGATCCTGCACACGGGAACAGTTGGCATGGGAAGCGACGATTTCGGAGTCCTTCAACAGTTGGTGGAGGGTCTTCGCTACGTGGAGGTTGCCCGCATAAGGCCGTAGCTGATGCAGCTCATCTGAAAAAGGAGCAATGGATCCCAGCAAACCCTCGATCATCAGCGCTCCGGTAAGGTTGGCATGGCTAAGCAAGCGGTGCAGGCGTTCGACCACCTTGACGCCATGAGCAGCCATAAACTGGGTACCGTTGATCAAGGCTAACCCTTCCTTGGGTCCAAGTGTCAGGGGGGATTTCCCTAATTTTTCAAGTACCGCCCTTGCAGGAAGCACTTCTCCGCGGTAATTCACCTTACCCGCCCCAATAAGTGGTAAAAATAGATGGGAGAGAGGGGCCAGATCCCCGGAAGCACCTACCGAGCCTTGGATGGGTACAAGTGGGGCGATTCCTTCGGCAATCATCCAGAGGATGCGCTCCAAGGTCTCGAGTCGAATACCCGAATACCCTTGTGCCAAAGCATGGCCTTTGAGCACCAGCATCAGGATGGAAATCTCATCTTCAACGGGTTCACCTACCCCGACGGCATGGCTTTTCAATAAGTTGTCTTGCAGGAGCTGCGTATCTGCAGCCGATATTTTGCTGGTACAGAGCGGTCCAAATCCTGTATTGATTCCATACACAATCCGCTCTCCCGCTGCAATTTCAGCCACAGCAGCGGCCGATTGGTTTACTTTTTGAATCGTGGAAGGGCTCAGGACTCCCTGAATCTCTTTTCTCGCCAAGCCTAGCGCGATGGACGCGGTCAACTGCTCCTCACCGTATCGAAATGTCTTCATATTCGTTGGGGTTTTCAAAACCCCGAAGGATTTTGATTAAGTTTTCAAAACCCCGAAGGATTTTGTTTTTGTTTGGTCTGATTATCCGCTTTTTCACCACTAACCAGAGAAGAAAAGGTTTGAAGTTCAAGTAAGTGGGCTGTGAACCATGGACTGTCGACTGCCTGCAGACCGTGGTCTGTGGGCGATTATCCGCAGTGATTAGCACGCATTGGGTCACTACAAATTATTGCGGATAATCTTATCAAATCTACTTTTTCTTTTTGATGCCTAGTAATACTATATTTGTTAGTAACTGATACCTGTAAAGCATCAATGGAACTGAGACACTTGACCTACTTCAAAGCGGTAGCAGAGGAATTAAACTTCCGAAAAGCTGCAGACCGCTTATTCATTTCCCAGCCTGGACTAAGCCGACAAATCAAACAATTGGAAGAGGAGTTGCAAGCACCGCTATTTGAGCGCGATAAAAAGCAGGTCAAACTGACCGCAGCCGGAACCTATTTGAAAGAGGAGGTAGATTTTGTACTCAACCACCTCAAAATTACTGGACAGCAAGTCAAGGAGATTGCCGAAGGTCGGGAAGGCGAGCTGCGCATTGGGTTTTTAGGTTCCGCCGCCAATCAGGTACTTCCTGACCTGCTCAACCAACTGAATAGCCAATTTCCAGCCATCACGACGAGTTTGGAGGAATTGAGCAACCAGGAACAAATTGATCGAATTCAAAAGGACAAGCTGGACCTAGGATTTGTGCGGGTTGCCTCCCTGCCAGAGGGACTCGAACGTAAGGTGGCGCATCGCGATACCTTTTCGCTGGTGGTACCCCAGGCCCATCCGCTGCAACCAGCAGATTTTCATTCCTTGGGACAGTTTGCCGAAGCACCTTTTATTTTATTCTCCTCAGACTATTCCAACCAGTACTACGAGCAAATTTTAGGAATCTGCAGCGCAGCAGGCTTTCACCCAAAAATCAAGCACAAATCAG
>CAJBER010000055.1 GCA_903952135.1 uncultured Algoriphagus sp. | reverse complement strand
TATCGAGGGTTCGAATCCCTTCCTCTCTGCACACAAAAAAAGCCCTTAATTCAATGAATTAAGGGCTTTTTCGTTTTAGTCCGTTATCTATAAGTTCCTGCATTCTATTGCCTTGGCTGTACTCTTTTTTTTTACCGCACCACCGGCAATCCTTCCTGGCTCCAGCCCTGAATCCCTCCTTGAAGGTGGTAGACTTTGGTGTAGCCTTGCTGGAGTAGCATGCGGGCAGCCTCTTCGCTTCGAGCCCCTACGGCACAGTAAACGTAGACTTCCTGGTCTTTCGAGATTTGACTGACCTGATCTAGAAAATCAGCACTGTAAAAATCAATTTCTACTGCTCCTTCAATTTTGCCCTGGGCGATCTCGTCCGCAGTACGCACATCTAGGACGGTGCCGGCTCTGCTCTTGGTTGCGAACTCTTGTGCATTTAAAGTAACGACCGAAGCCGCACTCGTCTGATTGGTGCTTTCGGTGGTAGTGGATTGGGTAGTGGAACTCGGTTGACAAGCATAAAGGCCTGAAAGAATAAGTAATCCGGAGAGTAAGTTGGTTTTCATGCGTTAAATTTTTACAAAATTAGCAAATTCGGGATGCCCTCTTTGTGAGTAAAGGCACAGGAGGTTGTCGACCAATTGGTCAACGGTCGACGGTCCACTGCAAATCCTGCCATGATGAAGGCTGCTATCTAAATTTAGATTCCAAACCTAATCACCCAACGAATCGGCTCTCGTCAGTGGACTATGGACCGTTAGCAAAATTATAAAAATGCCATACTCAAGGTCCCGATACCCATGATGACTTTGGCCAGGGTACTCAGTTGCCCAAATTGCTCCTTTTGATCGGCACGATGAATTTTCCACATAAACCAGCAGAATAGGATACCAAGCCCCCCGAAATAATAATAGAGTTGTGGAAGGTTCAATTGGAAAGTCACCGTAAAGATCGAGCCCACAAAGGTGACCGCAATGATGTAAATTACTTCCTTGGTCTTTCGGAAGCCAAGTACAATCGGCAAGGTCTTGGACCCATGGTGGTGATCGCCATGGCGATCTTCAATGTCCTTGAGCAGCTCACGAATTAGGGTTAAGAAAAAAGCAAAAAGTGCATAGGTGAAGACGAGCAATTCATTTTTTTGGAAGTAATAGGCCACCAAGTAAATGGAAAGGCTGGTTAAAAAAGCTACCGCTAGGTTACCAATGAAAGGCCTACGCTTGAGTCCATTGCAATACCACCAAAGCAGGACTCCCGCAAAAATAATGAGTGCTGCAATGCGAGGAGCAACCACCCAACCCATGCCTATCGCAACGAAGTTGAATAAAGTATGAAGCATCAAAATCATTCTTCGCTTGATGCCTTTCCCCACCACCACTGCCTTGGGGCGATTGATGTAGTCAATTTTGACATCGTAGTAATCGTTGATCATGTAGCCTGCAGCCGTGACCAGGAGCGTGGCTAGGATCAAAAGGTAGAGGCGAAAATCCTGCAAGGCAGGAAGGCCTTGTGCATTGGTTTCAACCAGAAAATGCGCCGTCATCACTTGGGCAAAAGCAATCAGCAGCAAGTTGATCGGTCTGCTAATTCTAAAAAGGCTTCGAAGTGATAAAGTTCTTTCCATGAGTTACTTTGTCTATAAAAATAAGAGAATAAAAGGATGATTTGGGGATTATTTTTAGGTTACCCACCGAAATTCTAGTTCCTGATTTTGGCGAATTCAATGCTCCTTTTTCTTAACTTGACTATTCAGATTGACTCCACTATGAATACATTTACCAATTCCTCAAGAAGAAATTTTATCAAACGCTCAGGAACAGCTTTGGCAGGTTCCTTTTTGGTGCATCCCTTGGCACAAGCCTTAAGTTTGTTTCCTGGCTTGGACCGCAAAATGAAATTGGCCTTGGTGGGTACTGGCGTACGCGGGCTTAGCATGTGGGGACGGGACGTGGTGAAGGCCTACAGCGACCGAGTTGAGTTTGTGGGTTTGTCCGACAAAAACGAAGGACGCATGCACCTAGGGAAGGCTTATTTGGAAGTAGATTGTCCGCTGTATCTAGATTTTGACCAAATGCTTCGCGAAACTTCCCCAGATGTGGTGATCGTGACTACGATGGATAGCACCCATCACGAATTCATCATCAAGGGTTTGAATGCAGGCATGCATGTCATCACGGAAAAGCCGATGACCACCGATGAACTAAAGGTGCAAGCCATTTTAGATGCGGAGCGACTCTCTGGTAAGCAAGTTCTGGTGACTTTCAATTACCGCTACTCTCCCCACCGTCAAAAACTCTATGAACTCCTGCAGGAAGGAGCCATTGGCAAGGTGACCTCGGTGGATTTTCATTGGTACCTAGACACCTCCCATGGAGCAGATTATTTTCGGCGTTGGCATGGCATCCAGGCCCACAGTGGAAGCCTGCTAGTACACAAAGCTTCTCACCATTTTGACTTGCTCAACTGGTGGCTAAACTCAGACCCGGAAGAAGTTTTTGCTTACGGCTCCCTTGAATTTTATGGAAAAAATGGTCCCTTTCGATCCAAGTCCTGTAGAGGATGCCCCCATGCTTCTTCCTGTGATTTTTACTGGGACATTACGAAGAATGAATACCTCACTAAGCTGTATGTGGACAATGAAAAATACGATGGCTACTTACGGGATGGATGCGTTTTTCGCGAAGAAATAGACAGCTTTGATAAAATGGCGGTTCAGATCCGTTACAAAAATAAGGTGCAGGTGAGCTATTCACTGACGACCTACTCTCCCTACGAAGGCTATCGAATTGCCTTCAATGGAACCGAAGGAAGGCTGGAGGCATGGATCAAAGAAAGTCAGCCCTGGGAGGAAAAGAATGAGGATGAATTGGTGCTGGTCAAGAATTTCGGGGAGAGAACCCTCATTCCTGTTCCTCATGGAGCTGGTGGGCATGGTGGAGGAGATACACGACTCAAGGACAAACTTTTTCTCGACCCCAACCAGGCCGACCCTTGGCGGCAGTCTGCAGGTAGTCGAGATGGAGCCATGTCCTGCTTAATTGGAATTGCTGCGAGGCACTCCATTGAGCAAGGAAAACCCATACAGATTCAAGACCTGACTACAATTCCATTACAGGAATCAGGTAGAGGAGTATAAGCTGGATATTTTTTAGGCTTTGTCCATTACCGCAGAAACAGCCTCAGGTTGAAGATCTACGAGGGCTACTGCTCCGTGGATGGCTGTTTCATCTAGATCCGAAACGAGTACCTGAAGCTTGGCCAAGACAGATGTATATGGGAAAGTCTGCAAAGTAGCCCGCATGGACTTTTCAAACAAAGGGTAGGTCTTCCGGATTGAACCACCCAAGACGATCGCTTCGGGAGCAAGGGAAAAAAGAATCACTTTGAGCAGTTCTCCCACATGGGTTCCAAATTCATCAAATGCCTGCAAGGCTACCAGATCTCCTTCCTGCGCTAGTTTGGCCAGGGCCTTGGGACGACTTTGGTACACGCGATTGAAAAATTTACCACTGCAATAATCCTCAAAGGTCATATCTAAGTAGGAAGCGCCACACCATTCTCCGGCGGCAGAATTGACGCCGGAATACAGCTTGCCGTGGATGATAATCCCACCACCTACTCCAGTACCTAGGGTGATGCCCACGAGGTTTTGGAATCCTTTGCCAACACCAAATTTGTGTACCCCCAGCGCAAAGCAATTCGCGTCATTGTTGATGTAAACAGGCTTCCCAAATCGAGCCGTCAAAAACTTACGTAATTCTACATGCTGAAAGGAAGGAATATTGGCCAAACCCAAGACAATGCCTTCTTTGGGGTCCACCAATCCTGGAATACCGATTCCGATTCCTTCAAAGGAGTAGGGTAGGTAACTTTCAATAAAAGTAGCCAAGGCTTCCAAAATCAGATCCTGACTTTCTTGCGCAGGAGTGGGAATGCTTCGGATATCTTGGAGATGGCCCGCCACCAGTACGCCAGCCTTGATGCTGGTGCCGCCAATGTCGATGCCTAGAATTACGTTTTCCATTCGAAAAAAAAAGGGATTAATGGGATTGAAAATACCTGACCTCCTCACAGAGGACTTGAAAATCAGGTGGTCAAATTGGATAAATAAAGCTGCTTGTTAGAGCATGCCTTCAATGGATTTTTCGAGTTCTCGGGCAGTTGCCAAAAACTCATCTACATTCATGTCTCGGAAGAAAATCAAGCCATGGCTTGCACGAACCTTGGCGTGCTCGTGCTGGTAGAAGTAATTTTTGCCGAGCAGCAATTGGATGTCATTGAGCTGACCTACCCAGGTGCGCTTGGCGACCGTGCTAAACTTTCCATTGTGGGAATAGCTCGGAAAGGAGGCCTTGACCTGGCTGAGGTAGCAGTTGGCAAAGGAGTCTTCCATCACGGCCATGTCACCTAGGGAAACAGGCACAATGACATTCGCTTCATGGGGTTCAAACTTGAACCATACATTTCGGTACCCGATGATGCGGAGATTACTGGTGTCGGTTTCTTCGGACCATTTTTTGACTGCAGCGGCTGTGGCTTGCAGGACCTTGTAATGCGTATCTGGTCCGGATCCCTCAGGATCTAGCGTGAGACTCAATTTGGTCGGCTTGATCTTTCGAAGCATGTCCACAATGGGTTCCACATCACGGGTTTTGTCTGGCTGCTCGGTGAAAATATCACCTGTATAAAAGCCAAGTCGGAGGTGGTGGACATTTTTTACCTGAACGCCAAAGTGTGCCCAAACCAATTCTTCCTCAAACTCACGAATCATCCCTTTCAACTTTTGAATTTTGGGCGGATTTTTTTCGCCATCGTAGGAATTCTTCAAGATGCTGAGCACTTCGTTGATGGTTTCGCGCAATTGCTCCTTGTCCTTGATCTCCCAAACGATACAGAGCGCCCGCACTACTCGGTGACAAAGTCCTCTTGATCGGGCGGCAGCATTTTCCGAAGCCACATTGGTCAAGAAATGGTACACATCCTTGTCCGTTTTGAGGCTATAGCCTACCTCAAAAAAGTCCTCGTAATTGGTCATCTGGATTTTGCCCTCATCCAACAATTTCTTGGTAAGGAGCAGGGTATCGATGACAAATCTGTTGGTCACAGCCGTAAAACCTGAGGTAAGCACTGAGAAGTGCGCTTCGTTGCTTGGGTCGTGCAGTTGGTTGGTGATGTGGGGTAGGATCCCCAAGGAAATGTCGTCGTGATGCGGTCCTGTGTGGAGGAGTACTTCATTTTGCTCCTGCTCCAGGCCTTTGGATATTTTGGAAGAGATGCTTTGGATCACCTGGTTGACGGTATCCTCGGATAGGCCAGGGATTTGCTTGCAGTAGGGGTCTGCCTTCAAATCTTCCAGCTTGAGTCGGTGCCCATAGGTGTTCTTTTTCTTGCACAATTCGATGATCGCACGTTCCGTTTTTTCAAAGGTCCAGGTGCCTGTTTGGTAATAGGCATCGATAGAGTCGGTGAGTTTGACCGCTGCGCCTCTAGTCAAGTAAAATCGACCATGAGTGAGTTTTTGAAGGATGGTTGCGGGGTATTGGGTGCTTGGACTTGACTCTAAGGAATCCCGAACAATCCCGGCTTTGGCTTCACCTGCAGCGATGACGATACCCACCGCATTGGGATTGTAGACGATGGTGTCCAAACCGATGGTGATCACCAATCGGTTGGCGGAAATCTCGATGCCGCCCAAATCTCCTGCTGCGACGGCTTGGGTTTCAAAGTTGGTTTCGGTAAGACGGGTCACCGAGTAGGGGTGGGATCCACGGGTATTGAAAGCGATGTGTCCATCGGGTCCGATTCCTCCTAGAAAAAATCCAATTCCTCCCTTTGCACGAATTCGTTGCTCGTATTCTCCACACCACTGGTCAATGAGGTAAATGGAGGTTTGCTGGAGTTGCTCCAATTCATTCACTGGATCTCTGAAGCGAAGGCTGAGGTCTACTTTTAGGTCAGGGAAAATCTTGTTGAAGCGTTTTCCTTCTGCCAAAGGGATTTCATCTGAATTGATTAGGATGGCTTTTTCTTTGGATAGCCCAAATCCGCTGAGGTAAAACTTGTTGACGTAATCGTAGAAACTGTTGTGCTGCTTGGAAGAAATGGGGTAAAACTCATCGATTTGTACGAAGGTGAGTTCCTGGAGGCTTGGTTTTTTGGTGTTGCCCAAACCGTATTTTTCGCGAACCTCCTTGCCCTT
>CAJBER010000054.1 GCA_903952135.1 uncultured Algoriphagus sp. | reverse complement strand
TTTCTCCCATATCAGTTCCTTAACACTTAATAATGTTAACCTACCAACAGCCAATTCAACTGATTTTAACGGACAGGTTAGTATTATAAAAAATGTAGCTCCGAAGGAGCGGTACGATTATGAGCCCGTCCGCCGCGGCGGACGGGGTTAAGGACAACAAACTTGCTCAGAACCCCGAAGTGGATGATACAAAAACTTACTGGTAGCGTCCGCCGCGGCGGACTCTAATGAGCAATATCTTGCCATAACCCCCGGTTTCACCGGGGGTCATCGTTGTTTAGTTCCCGCAATCCTGCGGGACAGGTTCCTTCGGAACTGGGATTTACCACCAATTCTTCCTGCAGATTTCATGGAAAACTCCCGCAGATCAAAAAGAATAAATCAGCATGTCTTTTCTGCGAGGATCAGCGTAAAAAAATAAATCCGCCATGGCTTACCCTAAAAAATCCACTCCTCCCTATTCCAGGGGCATTTATTTCATAAACCTTCGATGTTTTGGAAACCTCAAAGGTTGTTCCTATTTTCCCCTACACAAACACCACCGTACCATGGGAATCACACGAAGAGATTGGATCAAAACTGCCTCACTCAGCAGTGGAATGGCTTTATTGGGAGGAAATGCCCTCCTCAACCCGCTGCAAGCAGCAGAAGCCCCAGTTTACACCCCACGCCCTTTGGCAGGGATGATCCGTCTCGGATCCAACGAAAACCCCTACGGACCCTCGCCTGCCATGCGGGCAGCCATGAATGCAGCCTTTGACGAAGGATGCCGCTACCCCTTTTCTTCCAATGCCTCTCTGGTCAAAATGATCGCCGCCAAGGAAGGAGTGCCCGAGGACCACATCGTCACTGTTGCCGGTTCGGGCGAGGGGTTGAAGGTGGCAGGCCTCACCTTCGGGCAGGGAAGAGAGATCATCTCTTGTTCCCCTACCTTCCTCACCATGATGGAGTATGCCTCCCTATGGGGTACAGATATCAACTGGGTGCCCCTGACCAAGGACCTGGATTTCAACCTAGAAGAAATTGAAAAGCGCGTGTCCTACGAAACAGGCCTCGTGTTCCTTTGCAACCCAAATAACCCTACCGGCAAACTCCTTCCCGCAGAGCAGGTGCTTGACTTCTGTGAAACGGTCAGCAAGCGTACCGTAGTCTTCTCGGACGAAGCCTACTCGGACTACATTACCGAACCCAACTACCCTTCTATGGTGCAGTTGGTCAAAAAAGGGATGGACGTGGTCGTGTCACGTACCCTTTCCAAGGTCTATGGACTCGCAGGCATCCGCGTGGGATACCTGATCGCTCGACCTGAATTGGCAGCCAAACTCCGGCAGCGTGTGGTGGCGGATACCAATATCATGGCCATTGAAGCAGGCAAAGCCGCCTTGCAGGACCAGGATTTCTACCGATTTTCCCTACAGAAAAATAACGAAGCCAAGGCCATCCTCACCCAGGCCCTGGACGAACTGAAGCTTCCCTACCTTCCCTCCCATGCCAACTTTGTCTTTTTCCAGTCGGGCAGAGACATTGCACAACTGAATGCCGAGATGGCAAAAAAGGGAATCGGAGTAGGCAGACCTTTCCCTCCCCTCAACGATTGGTGCCGCATTTCCACAGGTACTATTGAAGAAATGAACCTCTGCGTGAAGGCGCTCAAAGAAGTGCTAGGGTAATGCTTGCAAAAGATTTGGTCCTGCAAAGTGAACGCATCCAACTACGCCCACTGCAGCAGGAAGATTTACCTGCCTTGCTGGAATTGACGCAGGATCCTGCGCTGTGGACTTACTTCACCCATGATTTGAGTACGCTTACCGGACTTGAAGCCTGGGCTGCAGGGCACTTTGCAGGTGATCGCTTCCAATTTGTGGTGGTGGAGCAAGGCAGTAGGCAACTTTTGGGATCCACTGGATTTGGCAATTACTTCCCTCGGGACCAGCGGATAGAGATTGGCTGGTCCTGGCTCGGTCGAGCGGCCCAGGGCACCGGCACCAACCGGGAGATGAAGTCCCTGATGCTTCAGTATGCTTTTAAGGAATTGGGAATGCTGCGCGTGGAATTCAAAACCGACGTGCTCAACCTCCCCGCTCGCAAGGCCCTACTCCGACTCGGCGCCACCGAGGAAGGCATCCTCCGCAGCCATACGCTCATGACCCATGGCCGCAGGAGAGATACGATTTATTACAGTTTTTTGAAGGGGGAAGTCCTGCCGTAGGCAGGTAAACCTGCTGTAGGTGAGATTAGGGTTTTCATTAAAAATTCTTCTTTCAAAAAATCCCCCTAGCCCCCTTACTAAGGGGGAGTCACCCGAGCTGTTCCTCAAATATTCTTTATGTAATTGAGATTTTTTTACCAAAAAACTCACTACTTATTAGATTCTAAAAGGCCGAAAAGATGCGATTCCCTCCCGATAGTCATCGGGACAGGCTCTTGACAAGGGGGTTAGGGGGATTTTTTTTCATTTCCCGCTGATTCTCACGGAAAAATCCCGCTGATCAAACCAATTAAATCAGCGTATTTTTTCTCCTTGGATCAGCGTAAAATAAAAAAATCATCCATGGCGGAATAAATACCTCTCCACCACACCATTCCCTTTGTGCCTCCCCTTCTTTGCGAGAATAACCCTTTTATGCGCCGTGACGCATCACATACCGCTCCACCAAGCGTTCGGCGCAGCGCTCCCCATCCATGGCGGCGGAGACGATGCCGCCCGCATAGCCGGCACCTTCCCCGCAGGGATACAAGCGCTTGATTTGAGGATGTTCAAAGCTTTCCTTATCGCGAGGAATCCGCACCGGGGAGGAAGTACGGCTCTCTACCCCGATCAACTGGGCCTCGTTGGTATAGTATCCCTTCATCTTTTGACCAAAGGCTTCAAAAGCCATCGCCAAACGGGCAGCAATAAAGTCAGGCAAGACTTCCCGCATTTCTACGGCCTCCAAACCCGGCTGATAGGAAGTATCTAGCAAACTGCCGCTTACCTTTTTGTTCACAAAATCCACCATGCGCTGTGCGGGTGCCACCTGATTTTTGCCACCCAGTTCCCAAGCACGCTTTTCCACTTCGGCTTGGAAGTGCATGGCTGCAAGGGGACCGTATTTCTGGTATTCGGGTAGGTCCTCGAGTTCCACGGATACCACCATCCCCGAGTTGGCAAACTTGCTGTCTCGGCGGCTGGGGCTCATCCCATTCACCACCAACTCTCCAGGAGAAGTGGCTGCCGGCACGATAAATCCCCCAGGGCACATGCAAAAACTAAATACGCCTCGCTGCACTCCCTTATAGTTGGTCTGCTGCACCAAGGAATAGGCAGAGGCAGGTAGGTAGGGTCCTCGGTCCACTGCACAATGGTATTGGATGCGGTCGATCAAGGTCTGGCTATGCTCGATGCGCACGCCGAGGGCAAAAGGCTTCGCTTCAATCAATACCTGCTTCCGGTGGAGCAATTCAAAAATATCTCGTGCAGAGTGGCCTGTGGCCAGAATCACGCCCATGCCTTTGATTGGATCACCATTTTGGGTGATCACGCCACGGATCTCATTGCCCTCCAAGATCAGGTCTTCCACGCGCGTTTCAAATAGAACCTCCCCTCCTGCATTGAGGATCGTTTCGCGAAGTTTGGCAACCAGTACGGGCAATTTATTGGTGCCGATATGGGGATGGGCATCTACCAAGATCTCTTCAGTTGCTCCATGGGCCACAAGAATCTCCATGATGCGGCGGATATCGCCTCTTTTCTTGGATCGGGTATAGAGCTTGCCATCCGAGTAGGTGCCTGCTCCTCCCTCTCCAAAGCAGTAGTTGGAATCCGGATGTACGATCCCCTCCTTATTGATGGCTGCCAGGTCACGGCGACGGGCACGCACGTCCTTGCCTCGCTCGATGAGGATGGGTTTGACTCCCAATTCAATCGCTCGCAAAGCGGCAAACAACCCTGCAGGTCCTGCTCCCACGATCAGGATGGGATCGGCATTGGCTACGTTGCCGTAGGTAGGGAAATGGTCCAGTAAAGAACCGGGTGTTTCGTTGATAAAGAGTTCGGCTTCGACATTCACGAGCACCTTTCTGCCTCGGGCATCGATGGAGCGCCGCGTCTGTCGCGCGAATGTTTGGGCGGTCTCGGCGGGCACCCCCGCTTTTTTTAGTACTGCTTGCTTGAATAGCAAGTCGTCGTAAGCCTCCTCTGGGGAAAGCTGTAGGGAAAAAGTTTGTTTCATGGTAAGGTAGTTATCCTTAAAGGGAATGAGATTGTAAAATTAGGGATTTTTGATGGAAAGGGGATGGCACGGGGAAATGTAAAAGTGGTAGTCAAACATAAAAATCCCCCCGCAATTCTGCGGGGCAGGCCCCTTACCCCCTTGTAAGGGGGAGTTTTCCCAACTGGCCTTCAACTTTGGAAATAAGAAATTCAGAATTTCCCCAAAAGATTTTCCTTCTCAATTCAATAGTTACGCGAGCAAAGATGCGACTCCCCCTTCTTAAGGGGGCAAGGGGGATTAAAAAAATTACCATCCTTTTTTCTTTAACTTTTCACCAAATGATCGATAGAAAGTCATTCTATCGATCATTTAATTCATTTTTTTGAGGTATAGAAATAAATTCAATCGCTCATGAACTGGATTTGAGAGAGACCGGATTGGCCCGTCCTTTAACGGATACGCATTCAACACCTTTTTTTCTCGCAAAGGCACCGAGACGCAAAAAATCCACTGCGGGGGGGATAAGCAAAAATCAGCGACCCTTTTCCTCTTCAATCCGCGTAAAAACAAAAAAATCCGCTCCACAGCGGATTTAGAAAATCGTTCCAAAAAAAAATGTTGTGTCGCGCAAAGAAGCAAAGTCG
>CAJBER010000053.1 GCA_903952135.1 uncultured Algoriphagus sp. | reverse complement strand
TTGATGGCCTACAATTTTCTCGGGCCAGGCATCCCAAGTTTCTGGCTGCCCATCTTCGTCTTTGGATTTATCGCCTCCCATGCCGTAGGCCAGGGATCGGTGATCTGGGTCTTTATCGCCGAAATGTTCCCCAACGAACTCCGTGCCTATGGGCAATCCCTAGGTTCCTTTACCCACTGGATCTTGGCAGCGGTGATTGCCAACGTGTTTCCCTTCTTTGCCAACCAGTTTGGCCCCGGCTACATCTTCGCCTTTTTCTGTCTGATGATGGTGGTGCAGTTGGCATGGGTACGCTTTGCCATGCCGGAAACGAAGGGAAGATCCCTAGAAGAAATTCAACAAGCCTTACAAAAAAACAATGTCTGAACCCGTCGTACTCTTTGGAGAAATGCTTTGGGATTGCCTTCCCACCGGTGCGGTGCCGGGTGGAGCACCCATGAATGTGGCCTTACACCTGCACCAACTGGGGCTTCCCACCCGATTGATCTCTGCTGTGGGAAAGGATGCAGACGGAGAAAAGTTGCTCGACTTCCTGCGTTCCTTCGATCTCCCTTTGGATTTGGTACAAGTGCACGAAAACCAGCCCACATCTCAGGTGTTAGTCGATACCCGAGATCCCGAAAACATGCGCTATGACATTGTGAAGCCTGTGGCTTGGGACTTTTTGTCCTGGTCCCCAGAGCAAGACCGCATCGTAGAAGAGTCCGACGCCTTCCTATTCGGCACGCTGGGCGCACGTCATCCCGAAAGTTTAGCCACACTACTCAAGTTGCTCCGTCACCCGACCCTGCGCGTTTTTGATGCCAACTTGCGTCCTCCACACTATTCCTTCGACGTAATTGAGACGCTATTGGGCTACACGGACATCCTAAAAATCAACGAGGAAGAGTTGGAAGTCTTTGCCGAGCATTTCGGCACGGAATCCACGATTCCAAGTCTTTGCGACTACTTGGATCAACAGTACCCCATTTCCATCATCTGCATTACCCGCGGTTCCAAGGGTGCGGCCATCTACCAAAAGGGCACCTTGGTGGAGCATCCTGGCTACAAAGTGGCATTCCAGGATTCCATTGGCGCAGGCGATGCCTTTTTGAGTGGGTTTATCAAGATGTACCTGGCGGAAAAGTCCCCAGAGGAGATCATCGATTTTGCCTGCAAGTTGGGCGGCTACGTCGCTACGCAAAAAGGAGGAGCACCGAGGTATACGGAGGAGGATGTACATAAGGTGATTTGGTGAGAAATACGAAGTAACTGCCTTCCGCAGGCAGGCGAAATACGATGGAAATAAAGTTGAAATAATCCGAGCGAGCTCGGAGAAATAGGAAATACAATTCCTATTTCCACCCTATTTCACGAAGCGCAGCGAAGTCTATTTCCACTGTATTTCTTTAAAGACATTTCCACCCTATTTCACGAAGCGCAGCGAAGTCTATTTCAACTCTATTTCAACTCTATTTCAATTGAAGAGAAAAAAATGGAAATAAAGTAGAAATAGAATAGAAATAATCCGAGCAAGCTCGGAGAAATAGGAAATACAATTGCTATTTCCACCCTATTTCAATTAAAGGGAAATAAAGTAGAAATAGAATAGAAATAATCCGAGCAAGCTCGGAGAAATAGGAAATACAATTCCTATTTCCACCCTATTTCACGAAGCGAAGCGCAGTCTATTTCCACCCTATTTCAATTATATTCCCCTACCTTCCCGATATATTTGGTAGTCCCTATATTTATTAATTTGCACGAGAAGCCAATCCCATCTATTTTTAGCCCTCCATTTAGGGTGCCAACTCCCTAACACTCCACTTTTATGTCGAAAAATCTTGTCATCGTAGAATCCCCCGCCAAAGCCAAAACCATCGAAGGGTACTTGGGAAAGGACTTTAAGGTCGTGTCCAGTTACGGGCATGTGCGGGATTTGCCGAAAGGCGACAAGGCCATAGACATCAAAAATCGCTTCAAGCCCACCTACGAGGTGACTGCAGATAAAAAAGAGGTGATCAAAAATCTGAAGTCTTTGGTGAAGGATGCCGAAATGGTCTACCTAGCGAGTGACGATGACCGCGAAGGAGAAGCCATTTCCTGGCACTTAAAAGAGGTGTTGAAGTTGGAGGAGCAAGATTGCAAGCGCATCGTCTTCCGCGAGATCACCAAAAATGCGATCCTAAAGGCCATTGACAACCCACGAACTATCGACTACGACCTCGTCAATGCCCAGCAGGCACGACGCATCTTGGATCGATTGGTAGGTTTTGAACTTTCGCCTATTCTTTGGAAAAAAATTAAAACCGGTCTTTCTGCAGGACGTGTGCAGTCGGTAGCCGTGCGCTTGATTGTAGAGCGCGAACGAGAAATCGAGGCCCACAATTCCAAATCTGCATTCCGCATCACCGCCCTATTTGAGGTCGATGGCAAGTCCTTCCAGGCCGAGTTGCCGAAGAAATTTGAAACCAAGGCCGAAGCCGAGGCTTTCCTTAAAAACTGCTTGGACGCGAGTTTCTCCGTAGCCAACCTCGAAAAGAAACCGGCCAAAAAGACTCCTGCAGCCCCATTTACCACCTCCACGCTACAGCAGGAGGCTTCTCGCAAGTTGTATTTTTCTGTGGCCCAAACCATGCAAGTGGCACAGAAACTCTACGAGGCGGGAAAGATTACCTACATGCGTACCGACAGCACCAACTTGTCTCAAGATGCCTTGGCCGCAGCCAAATCTGCCATCGAACAGGCTTTTGGAGCCAACTACCATACCCAGCGAAAGTTCGCTACCAAAAACGAAAGTGCCCAAGAGGCGCACGAAGCGATTCGACCCACCGATTTTGGCACTGCCCAAGTTTCCGGCGACCGCAACGAGCAGCGCTTGTACGAGTTGATCTGGAAGCGAGCCATCGCCTCCCAGATGAGCGATGCGGCCCTGGAGCGCACCACAATCACCGTGGGCATTTCCAATTCCCCCCTGCAATTGCAGGCTACGGGGGAAGTGATCACCTTCGATGGATTTTTGAAGGTGTACTTGGAAGATACCGACGAGGAGCCTGAAGATGAGGAAAGCGGCAACACTTCCCTCCTTCCTCCGATGACCGTGGGCCAAGCCTTGCGACTCAAGGAAATGAAGGGAAGAGAAACCTTCACCCGTCCAGCCCCACGCTACACGGAAGCCTCCTTGGTGAAAAAATTGGAAGAATTGGGCATCGGCCGACCTTCGACTTACGCACCCACGATTTCCACCATCCAAAAGCGAGACTACGTCAATAAGGAGGCCCGCGAGGGAACAAAACGTCACTACGTGGAAATGGTCATCTCGGGTGGTCAATTTAAGGAAGCAGGCAAATCAGAAATTACGGGAGCAGAGAAAAACAAACTCTTCCCCACGAATATCGCCATGGTCGTAAACGACTTTTTGGTGGAGCATTTTCCGAATGTGATCGACTTTCACTTTACGGCCAAGGTGGAAAAGGAGTTTGACGAAATTGCAGCGGGAGGCCAGGATTGGCAGGACATGATTGACGGATTTTACGGCAAGTTTCACACGAGTGTGGAAGAAACGCAGCAGGTATCCCGTCAGGACATCAACACCAGCCGCAGCCTGGGGGTGCATCCCGTGTCGGGCAAACCGATTTTCGCTCGATTGGGCAAGTTTGGACCTTTGGTGCAGATTGGAGACAACGAGGACGAGGAAAAGGTATTTGCCAGCCTGAAAAAGGGGCAATTCATCGAAAACCTCAGCCTAGAAGACGCCTTGGAATTGTTTAAACTGCCACGTGAAGTAGGTCTTTTTGAGGACAAAAAGATGGTGGCTGCCTTGGGGAGATTTGGACCCTACATCAAGCACGATGCTGCTTTCTATTCCTTGCAGAAGGAACAAGATCCTATGCTGATTACCGAGGAGGAAGCCATCCAATTGATTGTGGACAAGCGGGAGTCAGATGCCAACAAGCACATCAAAACCTTTGCGGAAAACCCAGAGATCCAGGTCTTGAATGGACGTTGGGGACCCTACATCAAGATGGGGAAAAACAACTACAAAATCCCCAAAGGCAAAGAAGCCGCAGACCTGACCTACGCCGAAACCCTCGACATCATCGAATCCCAACCTGACGCCGGCAAGAAAAAAGGTAGGTTTGGGGGGAAGAAGAAGTAGGGAAAAGGTTAAATATTAAAGTTGCCGGCTTACCGCAGGCTAGTTAATTCACCAATCCAAGGCTGGAGGTTAAATTGAAGGTTTCGCTCCGAAGGAGCGTCACGATTATGACCCCGGGTAAAACCCGGGGTTAAGGAACAAAAAGATTGTGAAGAGCCCCGCAGTGGGCGATACAATGGAAGCTAACGGTAAC
>CAJBER010000052.1 GCA_903952135.1 uncultured Algoriphagus sp. | reverse complement strand
GCTGCAGCAGGCTCGATGCCGTACTGATCCTTAAGGATGTCTGTCAATTCCTTTACTTCTTTTACAGTCAAGTTTACCAACTGTTCTGCAAGTTGTGTAAGATTTGCCATTGTATTAATTAGTTAATTGTTTTTGAATGATTTTGATAAGATTAGTTTCCGTCTCGCTCGGCAAGGGTCTTCAATACACCAGTGATGTTGTTTTGACCTGATTGCAAAGCAGAAACGAGGTTCTTCGCAGGAGACTGAAGCAAGCCAATAAGCTCTCCAAGCAACTCCTCCTTAGATTTGAGTGTAGCAAGTACTGCCAAGTTGGCCTCACCCAGAAATACATCTGAATCGATACCAGCACCTTTAAATACAGGTCTATACTCTTTGTTTCCTTGTTTTTTTCTGAAATCCAGCAATACTTTAGCTGGTAGGTTGCTCGTCTCTTTTGAGAACAAAATTCCCGAGAACCCTTTTAAAGCTCCATCTGCAAGCTTAGAGTAATCTGCATCCAGGTTTTCTAGTGCCTTTGCGATCAAGGTATTTTTGTACACTTTGTATTCAATACCTCTTTCAAAGCAAGTTCTTCTGAATGCATTCACCTCAGCTACAGAGAATCCAGACGCGTCTGTGATGTAGAAGAAAGGGTTTTCTTTCAATTTCTCAGTCAGACTGTCGATAATTACTTTTTTCTCGTCTCTAGTCATGATTAAATACCTTGAATGCTACCCTTATCTACTGAAATACCAGGAGACATTGTGCTGGATAAATGAATGCTTTTGAAATACGTACCCTTTGAAGAAGAAGGCTTCAACTTCGAGATGGTAAGGATCAGTTCTTTCACGTTATCCTCAATTTGTTGAGGAGTAAACGATACTTTACCAATACCTGCGTGAATGATGCCGAACTTATCAACTTTGAAGTCGATTTTACCAGCTTTCACTTCTCGAACTGCTTTTCCTACTTCTAGGGTAACCGTTCCGGACTTAGGGTTTGGCATCAAGCCTCTAGGGCCCAATACTCTACCTAGTCTACCTACTTTTGCCATGACGTTGGGCATAGTGATGATCACATCAATATCTGTCCAACCGCCTTCTATTTTGGCAATATAATCGTCCAAACCAACGTAGTCTGCACCTGCTTCGGTAGCTTCTGCATTTTTGTCAGGAGTGCAAAGCACCAATACTTTGATGTCTTTACCAGTACCATGAGGAAGGGCAACGACCCCTCTTACCATTTGATCTGCTTTCCGCGGATCAACGCCCAAACGAACGTCAACATCTACGGAAGCATCAAACTTCGTCATCGTAATTTCCTTTACCAGTGAAGAAGCAGCCTCCAGGGAGTACACTTGGCTTGGGTCGTACTTAGAAAGAGCTTCTTTTTGCTTTTTTGTTAACTTAGCCATTGTTGTTTATTTATACTTCCCAAGGGGCTTTACCAGAAACTGTGATACCCATGCTGCGCGCGGTACCCGCTACCATTTTCATGGCTGATTCTACTTTGAAAGCATTAAGGTCAGGCATTTTCGTCTCAGCAATGACCCGTACCTGATCCCAGGTAACAGATCCTACTTTAATTCTGTTTGGCTCCGCAGAACCGCCCTTTACTTTTGCAGCTTCCAACAGCAAATTCGCAGCTGGAGGAGTTTTTACTACAAAGTCAAAAGTCTTGTCAGAATATACTGTAATCAATACAGGCAATACAGTTCCCATTTTCTCTTGGGTACGTGCATTGAACTGCTTACAGAACTCCATGATGTTCAAACCCTTGGAACCAAGAGCTGGACCTACTGGAGGTGACGGGTTAGCCTGGCCACCTTTCACTTGTAGTTTTACATAACCAGTGATTTCCTTAGCCATTGCTTAGTCTTGTTTTTCTACTTGTATAAAGTTTAATTCAACAGGAGTATTGCGGCCGAAAATCTTAACCATAACGTTAAGTTTTTTCTTCTCCTCAAAAATCTCCTCAATTGTCCCAGTAAACCCGCTGAAAGGACCGTCCATTACTTTTACGGCCTCTCCGACTATAAATGGGGCTTCTTGCTTCTCGGCAAACTCATCAATCTCTTCAACCTTACCTAAAATACGATTGACTTCTGATTGACGTAATGGTTCAGGGGTTTTGGAAGCTCCCCCCTGGTTTGATCCAAGAAAACCAATTACTCCTGGGATACTCGTAATTACGTGATTAGCCTCACCATTCGATAAGTCCGCATTGACCAATACGTAACCTGGGAAGAAATTCTTCTCACGCACACGCTTTTTGCCATTGCGCATCTCATAGACCTTCTCAGATGGAATCAACACTTCAGGAATAAATTCAGCAATCTTCTGTCT
>CAJBER010000051.1 GCA_903952135.1 uncultured Algoriphagus sp. | reverse complement strand
TTACTTAAATTAAACTTATCCACTTTTATCAACAAATTATCAGTCTCCCCCCAGACCCCCCTCGTTGTTGATAACTATGGCCTTATTATTAGAATAATACTATTTTGTAAATCTAAAGGCGGTAGGCAGGAGGCAAAGAAAAAACTCTTTGCGTCTCTGCGCCTTTGCGCGAAAAAAATAAATGTCTCGATGAAGAAATGATAAAGCTTCCTTTTACGCCCTAACTATCCGCCGCGGCGGACAAGCAGCAAAGGCGCGGGAGAGAAAAAAAAGAATAGCGCGCGAAGACGCAAAGGCGCAAAGAAAAAGCTCTTTGCGGCTTGGCGCCTTTGCGCGAAAAAAATAAATAGCTCGAAGAAGAAAAGTTTACATCCTCTTTTGTGACCTGCCTACCGCAGGTAGGCTTTGCGAGAACCCTTGAATCAATCAGCGATACCGTCGAGATCGCTGAGTTCCAACCAGGACAATTCCAGTTCTTCCAATTCTCCATCGATAGCCTGAAGCCTTGTGGTCCAGGTGAGCAACAGACCTACATCCGGAGTACCTACCGTGATTTGATCCGTGAGGGTTGCCTTTTCGGCTTCCAATTGGGCGATGGTTTCGTTGACTTTTTTAAACTCCTGCTTTTGCTTGTAACTCGCTTTGAGTTTGGGTGAGCCTACTTCCTGGATCACTGGAACTTCTACCTGCACCGATTTAGGTTCAACTTTTGGTTGAGTACTCGGATTAGCCTTCTGATCTGCATTTTCCTCTTCCCACTCTCGGAAATCCGTATAGTTTCCTGGAAAATCACGGATCACTCCTTCTCCTTCAAACACAAATAAGTGCTCGACCAGTCGATCCATAAAGTAGCGGTCGTGGGATACGATGATCAGGCAACCCGGGAAGGTATCCAAAAACTCCTCCAGGATATTCAAGGTCATCAAATCCAGGTCGTTTGTAGGTTCGTCGAGGATTAAGAAGTTCGGGTTTTTGATCAGCACCAAAAGCAGCTGCAGGCGTCTGCGTTCTCCTCCACTCATCTTCCCGATGGGCGTAAACTGCTGCTTGGGAGGGAATCCAAACTGAGTTAAAAATTGGCTCACCGTAATCGTCTGTCCCTTGTCCAGCACCACCACTTCAGCAATTTCTTTGACCACATCGATTAGGCGCTTTTCCTCGTCAAAGCGATCCTCTTCTTGGCGGTAGTAGCCAAATGCAGTGGTCTGTCCTGCGATTACCTTGCCCTGATCAGGATCAAGTAGACCCGTAATCATTTTCAAGAAGGTCGTCTTCCCTGCACCATTGGGTCCAATGATGCCGATGCGGTCCTTCTTTTTGAAAATGTAGGAGAAGGCTTTGACCAAGGTTTTGTCGTCAAATGCCTTGGAGATTTTCTCGATTTCCAGGATTTTATTTCCCAGACGCTGGGTAGAAACTGTCAATTCAATGTCTCGCTCTTCCCTCTTTGTAAACGCTTTTTCTTTGGTTTCCTCAAAGGCATCCACACGGTACTTGGCTTTGGTGCCTCGGGCTTTGGGCTGTCGACGGATCCAATCCAACTCCTTTTTGTAAAGGCTTTTGGCTTTCTCGATCTCGATGTCCTCGATCTGCATGCGTTCCGCTTTTTTATCGAGGAAGTAGCCGTAGTTGCCTTGGTAGCGGTGTATTTTGCCTTGGTCCAATTCCAAGATTTCGTTGGTGACCTTTTCCAAGAAATAGCGGTCGTGCGTCACCATGAAAAGGGCCAGGTTGGCCTTGGAAAGGTAGTCTTCTAGCCACTCGATGGTCTCTAGGTCCAGGTGGTTGGTGGGTTCGTCGAGGAGGAGCAGGTCTGGCTTTTCGAGGATCGCTTTGGCGAGGGCTACTCGCTTACGCTGTCCTCCGGAGAGGTTGCCGACGGCAAGTTCGGTATCGTGAAGGCCGAGTTTGCCCAGCACTTCCTTGACCTGGTATTCAAAGTCCCAGGCCTGGAGGGCGTCCATTTTTTCGAAGAGGGTAGACATCTCGTTCGAGTTGTCTACACCACGTTCTGCATCGAGCATGGCCTTGTGGTAGGATTCGATGACTTGTAGGATTTCCGAATTACTCTGGTCGAAGATCGTTTGGTAGATGCTCAGGTTGCTTTCGAACACCGGATTTTGGTGCACGTAGGCGATTTTGACCGACTGGTTGAGGGCCACTTGTCCCGTATCGGGGATTTCCAGGCCCATGATGATCTTCATCAAGGTGGACTTCCCTGCCCCGTTGATGCCCACAAGGGCTATTTTTTGACCTTGGGCGATGCCGAAGGAGATGTTGGAAAAAAGTTTGCGCTCCCCAAAAGCTTTGCTCAGGTTCTCAACGGATAAGTAATTCATGCCGCAAAAGTACGGGAAAAAAGGGGCTTCGAGAAATTGGATGGAAATAGGGTAGAAATAAAGTAGAAATACGATGGAAATAAACCGAGCAGGCTCGGTGAAATAGTTTCAACGGAGCTCGCCCGCCGTGGCGGGTATTCCAACCTATTTCACGGAGCGCAGCGGAGTATATTTCTACCCTATTTCCACTATATTTCTACTCCATTTCCTTAATTCATGAAAACCATCCACGATATCCTCAAACTCGGCGATCCACGGCTCTATGAAGTATGTGAGCCTGTGCTCCGAGAGGAACTTGACAAAGTCCCAGGCTGGATACAGCAGCTCCACGAGGCCATGGAAGATGTCCGCCGAGTATATGGCTTTGGGAGAGGCATCGCCGCCCCTCAGCTAGGAATCATGAAGCGCCTGTTCTACCTACAGCTCGACCGTCCCTATGTGGTGATCAACCCGGAGTTGAAGGGGTTGAGCGAAGAAGAGTTTGAATTATGGGATGACTGCATGAGTTTCCCCAACCTACTCGTACGCGTAAAGCGCCACCAGTCCCTCAGCCTCCATTACCTGGACGAGCACTGGCAACCGCAGGAATTGAAGGTGGAAGGGGCAATCTCCGAACTCATCCAACACGAATACGACCACCTAGACGGGGTGCTCTGCACCATGCGGGCGGTGGATGAAAAATCGTTTCAGTGGAAGGGGTGAAGGGAGAGACCTGCCTGCGGTAGGCAGGCAAGAGCCGAGAAACAAGAACCAAGACTAGATGCTGCTGGGGAAAAAGGCCTGCTTCTGACCAAAGACTAGTTATCCCAATTCGGCGTTCGAAAATCAGCGTTCAGCATTCGACATTAGTTTTCAATCCGTATTTCGTAGCTCGTACTTCCAATTTCCATCCTTCCCCTATCTTTACCTCATGAACTTTCCAACCCTCTCCGATATCCGAGCGGCGCATGCCCGTATCCAGCCTTTTATCCACCGCACGCCTATCCTCACCTCGGAGGCTATCGATGCGATTGCAGGATGTAGCATCTACTTTAAGTGCGAAAACTTTCAGAAGGTAGGCGCATTCAAGGCCCGAGGGGCGGCCAATGCGGTCATGAAACTTACCCCCAGCGAACGCGAAAAAGGTGTGGCAACGCACAGTTCGGGCAATCATGCCGCGGCCCTAGCCCGTGCCGCCACGGTAGCAGGAATCCCCTCCTACATCGTCATGCCTTCCAATGCTCCCGAAATCAAGAAGAAGGCCGTCAAAGGCTATGGAGGAGAAATCATCGAATGCGAACCCAACCTCAAAGCCCGAGAAAGCACCTTGGAGGCGGTAGTTGCCCGTACCGGAGCCGCCTTTATTCCTCCCTACGACTTCATGGACGTGATCGAGGGGCAAGCAACTTGCGCACTCGAATTCTTAGAAGACCAACCGGATCTGGATATCCTAATGGCACCCGTCGGGGGAGGAGGATTGTTGGGAGGCACGGCCCTGACCGCACATTACCTGAATCCCCAGATCGTAGTCATCGCAGGAGAGCCTACCGGAGCAGACGATGCCTACCGATCTTTTCATGCTGGTTACATCATTCCACAAACAGGCCCAAACACCATCGCCGATGGACTCTTGACCTCTTTGGGGACCATCAACTTCGCCTTAATCCAATCCCATGTCCGCGATATCTTACTCGCCACTGATCCGCAGATCATCGAAGCCATGCGCCTGGTCTATGAGCGCATGAAAATCATCATCGAGCCTTCCTGTGCTGTTCCGCTAGCAGCCTTACTGGCCAACAAGGAGCGCTTTGCCGGAAAAAAAGTCGGCATTATCCTCTCCGGAGGAAATGTGGACTTGGGGAAATTGCCTTTTTAAATACCATCAACTAACGCGCACAAAAAACCCGAATCAGTACTGATTCGGGTTTTTTTTCTGTCTAACCGCATTACTTCTTCTTGCTCTCCGCTACCGCATGGTGTGCAGCGCGGGCTGCAAAAGCCATGTACGTCAGCGAAGGATTTTGGGTAGACGTGGAGGTCATGGATGATCCGTCGGTCACGTACACATTAGGTACGGCATGCAACTGATGGTTGGCATTCAACATGGAGGTCTTGGGATCCTTACCCATACGCACCCCGCCCATCTCGTGGATATCCAAGCCAGGCGCCTGCTTGCTGTCGGAAGTTTGGATGTTGGTGAAGCCTGCCTTGGTAAACATTTCCGTCATCTGCTCGAGGTAGTCTTTCACCATCTTCTCGTCGTTGTCGTCGTAGTCCATGCTCACCTTGAGCTGGGGAATGCCCCACTCGTCCTTCAGGCTCCCATCAAGCGCCACATAATTGGTATCCTTTGGCAGCGTCTCGCCCATCATGTGCGATCCTACATGCCAAGGTCCATATTGCCCTGGATTCAGGAGGTTGTTTTTCAGTTCCATTCCGATGCCATCCGTGTTGGGCCCTTGGCCTCGCCCTGCGGAAAAGCCTGCCGCATATCCCCGTAGAAAGTCGGTTTCCTGCTTGTACACATTTCGGAATCGTGGGAAATACCCACTGGTAGGCCTACCCCCAGAGGTGGTGTACTCAGAATGACCCTCGTACTCTCCCGACACGCGAGCGCGGTAGTTGTGGAAGGCCACATACTTGCCCAATACCCCACTGTCGTTGCCCAATCCATTCGGGAAGCGGGTGGAGGTAGAGTTGAGTAGGATGGCATTGGTATTCAAAGCAGCTGCATTGATAAAGAGCACGTCTGCATAAAATTCTTCCACTTCTTTGGTCAAGCGATCGATAATGCGCACGCCTGTAGCCTTGCCTTTTGCCTCGTCGTAGATCACGGAATGCACCACCGCATCAGGACGGATGGTCAGGTTGCCGGTCTTCAATGCCCAAGGAATGGTAGACGAGTTGGAACTAAAGTAGCCTCCAAACGGACAGCCTCGCTGGCATAAGTTGCGGTTTTGACAGGATCCTCTGCCTTGTGCAGCAAAGGCATCGGCATTGCCGTGGATATGGGCACATCGTGCCGAAATCACATGACGCTCTCCTCCATACTCCTTCTTCATCGTCTCGGCGAAGTATTTCTCGACCACATTGAGATCGTATCCGGGAAGAAATTCTCCATCGGGTAGCTGGGCGATGCCATCCTTGAATCCAGATACGCCAGCAAATTTTTCGACATGGCTGTACCATTTTTCGATGTCTTTGTAGCGAATCGGCCAGTCTACTGCAAAGCCATCGCGAGCAGGTCCCTCAAAGTCAAAGTCGGACCAGCGCTGTACTTGACGTGCCCAAAGCAGGGACTTGCCTCCCACTTGGTAGCCCCGAATCCAATCAAATGGCTTTTCTTGTACATAAGGGTGCTCCGCGTCCTTCACAAAGAAGTGCATGGCATCCTCTCGGAAGGCATAGCACTTGCTGATCACGGGATTTTCCTCCTTGATCTTCTCTGTCAATTGGCCCCGGTGGGGAAATTCATGCGGAAGCATGTTGGTAGTCGGGTAGTCCTTAATATGAGTCACGTCTGGACCACGCTCAATCATCAGGGTTTTCACACCCAAGTCACAAAGTTCTTTTGCTGCCCAGGCGCCGCTGATGCCAGAGCCGACCACAATGGCCTGATAAGTACGCTCCTGCGTACTGCGTAAGTTAAGATTAGCCATTTACTCGTGTTTTTTGAAGGTCTGAAATCAAGACTGCCCCATTGTATTCTCCTGGAATCAGGGAGTAGGGAATGATTTCGGTTTGAATGTATTCGGAGGCCATGTAGCCTTGGATGGTAAAGCGCTTCACGCTGCTCAGGAAATAGCCAATGCCCGCAAGACGCTTGCCTTCGGTGGTATCGTCCCCGGTGAGTGCTCCTGCTTCCAAGAGGAAGGCTTCTTTTTCTTTGGTAGAAAGAGCCTCAAATTTCTTTCCAGTGGTTTTTTCTGCATAATCCGGAAATGCCTCCAATCCTGCGGTGAAATTTTCACGGTTTTCTTGGGTATAGCAGTCGTTGACCATCACGAGGATAAAGTCAACTACTTCCAAGTCCAAGGCTCCTTTGATCTCCCCAGCAGGAATGATGCTGTCGGAAATGGCTGCAAGAAGGGCCTTCTGTGTAGCGGTGATTTTGAGGTTTTCGTAAGCGGCAAGGATGTCTTCCTTGCTAAAGTCGCAGGAGGGAATCAGCGCAAGCCCTCCAGAAATCAGGGCGATATGCCGCAACGCATGACGTCTGTTCATAGAAATAGGTTAAAATTTGGGTTTGGGTTATTGAAAAATTAAAGTAGGTATTTTTTTTCAAGAAACGCTACCTGAAATCCAGAAAGGGTCAACTTATCGGGTAATGGTGCTCAATTCCCCGAAGGTAGCGGCATTGCCATCGACTGTACGCACGGCTTTTAACCGAACATACCGTAGCACCTGAGGAGCAAACCGGATGACCTGCTCGATGGGGTTATTTTGAATATTCGCAAATTCCCCCTTGGCCAAAAGAACCCAGGTGCTGCCATCCAAACTCCCTTCCAAGACATAATCTGCAATAAATCCACTCGGATACCGTGCCTGCATGGGCAAGTAGCGAATTCCTTGCAGCGCTACTTTTTCCCCAAGATCGAGTTCCAACGAATTGCTAGGCGAAGTCCAATAGGTCTGAGGCAACTCATCAATGGCGGCCTGGGATTTGGAGTCGGTGGAAAGCACCTTCCAGTTTCCTTTCGCTAGGTCTAGTTCTCGGCGGCGGGTAGCCGAACTTTTCCCCGTCTTCGCATCCATGACGATCGCTTGTACCGTGGCAGGCTGCTCCAATAGAAAGGGTTTGTCGTAGCGGTTTTTCCCCGCTAGGGGCAAACTGCCATCCAAGCTGTAGTAGATGTCAAGTCCAGGGTCTGCAGCGGTGATCGATACAAGCCCAGCGGTGGAGCGGGTGATTTTTGGAGGAAAAACCAGGGCTGGGGCAGCATAAACGCCCAACTCTGCAATCAGAGGTTCTCCTTTTCCTTCCAGAAAGTTGATCCGAATCTTCTGGGCCTGGGTGTCCGGCACTCTCAAAATACGGGTATAACCAATCGTCGTGCCTTGCGCCAAAGGCAGCCATTTCCCCTCCACTTCTTTTTCTACGGTAAAGGCCGACACGCGCTGACCGAGATTGACGTATTCCTGAATCAAGATCCGATTGAAAGACCGCGGTTGCCCAAAATCAAGTTCGACCGATGCCTTCCGCTCTCTGGCAGCACTGCTCCAAAAACTCTTGTAATCACCATCCAATACCTGACTTGCCGCGTAGCCTGCTCCTCGGCTGGAACTTGCCGACACCTTGGCGCCAGTAGCCAGGTTCACCGCAAAATCTTCCTTGACTTTGGCTGCCAGTTCAAGTATCGCCTTCACATCCGAATCAGGAATCAGCCCTCGGGTATCAATCGGGAAGTTAATCAGGAGGGAACTGTTCTGCCCAATGCTTTGGTAGTAGATTTCTAGGAGTTCGGGCAAGGTTTTGACTTTGTGGTCCTCGTAGGCATGGTAGTACCAGCCCGGTCGGATACTCACATCTGCCTCGGCAGGCACCCAATGGGTACCATTTTCTTGCCCTGTGGCCCACTTATCCGAATACTCCGGCATGCCGGCGTAGACGGAGTCCCGCATCAGGTTGGACCAGGTGGTCGGATAGGCAAATCCATGTTCGTTCCCCACCCAGCGCACATCAGGCCCAGCATCTGAGAAGAGCATAGCTCCCGGCTGCAACTCCCGCACCAAAGCATGCATGCTTGGCCAGTTGTAGTAGGTCAACTTGTCCACCACCCGCTCCTCGTTGGCACCTCCATACCAGCCGCTGCCTCCATTGGCGCCATCAAACCAGACCTCAAAGAGTTCTCCATAGTTGGTGAGTAGTTCGGTGAGTTGATTCCGCATGTAGGTGATGTATTCCGGCTTGCCGTAGTCGGGATGGTTGCGGTCCCAAGGGGAATAGTAAATCCCCACCTTCAGCCCATATTCCCGACAGGCATCCACAAATTCCCGGATCAAGTCTCCTTTTCCATCTCGCCAAGGGCTGTTTTTGACGGAATGCTCTGTGTAAGCCGAGGGCCAGAGCACAAAGCCATCGTGGTGCTTGGCCGTGATGATCAATCCCTTCATCCCTGCCTCCTTGGCCACACGCGCCCACTGCCGTGCATCGAGTGCTGTCGGCGCAAACTGGCTGGGCTGCTCATCCCCAAAACCCCACTCCCGATCGGAGAAGGTATTCATGTTGAAATGCACAAAGCCGTAGTACTGCAACTTCTGCCAGGCCAACTGACGGGGCTCCGGAATGGGATAAACCGGGGCAGGAGGAGTGGTCTGGGCAAAGGCAAGCACCGGAAGAAAAAATAGAAGGAAAAAGGGTCTCATGGGTTTATTTTTCCGAAAACCTAGCCATTTTGCCTCACATCTAAAAACAAAAAAGGCGCGATCTTCCCCAATTCAAACCTTTACCCCATAATTCTGCTTATATGCAGGTCACTTCCCGTATTTTCGTGTCATGAAAACACTGCTTTCTTGTTTGCTTTTGGTAGTCAGTCTTGGGCTCCAGGCCCAAATCCAAGTCAAGGTAATCGATCAAGTCTCAAACCTACCCCTTGCGAATGTTCGGGTGAGTACTGGAACCAACATTCAAACAAGCAATGCGGCAGGCACGGTTACTTTTGCAGGTGAAAACCTGCGCCTCCTTTTTTCGCTAGAAGGCTACGAACGACTGGAACAAACTTTCCAAGCAGGAGAACATACCGTGGCGCTAGTGCCAACAGTCTTGAACTTGGCCGCGGTGACTGTATCGGCCTTTGACTCCGAACGCCCCCTGATTCAGCAAGCAGCCAGTATTTCTCGACTCTCCGAACGAGACCTTTTCCGCTTCAATGAAAATTCCCCCGTTCAAGCCTTCAACCAAAAAGCCGGTATCCGCATCGAGGAGCGCGCTCCTGCCAGTTACCGCATATCCATTCGAGGCAGTTCGCTTCGCTCTCCCTTCGGCGTGCGCAATGTAAAGGTGTATTGGAATGAGGTGCCCTTCACCTCGCCAGATGGCACCACCCCATTGAACCTACTCGACCTAAGCAATATCAAAACGGCCGAAGTCATCAAAGGCCCATCGGGGTCGGTGTATGGCGCAGGAAATGGGGGCGCCATCTCCCTTTTTAGCCAGGCCCAGGTCGATGAAAATCGTCTTGCTATGGACTACCTGGTTGGGGATTTTGGCCTATCCAGATTTCGATTGGGACTTTCTCAAAAAATTGGCGACGGGGGCATAGAAGCCTCCTATGTGAATCAGGAATCAGCCGGCTACCGGGATCACTCGGGCGTCAAGCGTCAAGTGGTCCAGTTGAGCGGCTATTTCCCCGTTTCGGAAAAGCAGGAACTGCGAACCCAGGTTCTTATTTCCGACTTGAACTACCAAATCCCTGGGGCATTAACTCCTGACCAGCAAACTGCCAACCCCAAGCAAGCACGGCCTGGATCCGTTGGGCAAAATAGTTCGATCGACCAACAAGCCCTCCTCCTTTCCTTGGGGCATATCTACCGCCATTCGGATCAATTGACGACCACCACGACGGTGTACCTGAGTACGAATGCTTTTGAAAACCCCTTTATTCTGGACTACAAAAAGGAGTTGGGCTTCGGCTATGGAGCACGAAGCAAGGTTCGCTACGATACCCAACTGGGTGGCAAATCCCTCCGCCTGCTTGCGGGTGGGGAGTGGCAAAAAAGCATCACCCAAGCACAAAATTTTGGCAATCGGGCCGGCAAGGCCGATACGGTGCGCTTTGCAGACCAGCTGACCGCAACCCAAGGCTTTCTATTTCAGCAGGCAGAGTTGCAGTGGAACTCCAAACTTCTGTTCACCTTGGGTCTCAGCGAAAATTTCTCCGGATTTGAGATCGACCGACAAGTCGATGCCGCGGGTGGAAAAACAGGACTGCAAACACGCCGCTTCGATCCCATCCTAGTTCCACGGGTAGCGGCTAACTACCAACTGACCCCAAGTACTTCGGTGTATGGCTCCATCAGTTCGGGCTTTTCTCCTCCCACGATCGATGAGGTCCGCACCAACGAGGGCAGCGTCAACCTGGACCTGGAAGCAGAGAAAGGCATGAATTACGAATTGGGCTACCGCATGGGGCTTGAGCGATTCAATTTGGAACTGATCGGCTATTACTTCAAACTTCAGGAAACCATCACCACCTACACCAATTCAAATGGAGTGGTGCTCTTTCAAAATGCCGGAGCCACCGACCAAAAAGGTGTGGAGGCCAGCCTAGATTATGCCTTCCTCCGAAACGGGAAGGGCTTTGTTCGCGATTTCTTACTGGGCACAGCCTACACGGGGCAGTTTTTCACCTTTGAAAACTACCAAAAGCGGGGGCAAGATTTCTCAGGCAATGCCTTGACGGGTGTTCCTGCACACAACGTAGTCAGCCGAATGGATGTAAGAACTCGGGCTGGATTTTACCTCAATTTCACGCATCAGTTTACCGAGGAAATCCCCCTCAACGATGCGAATACCATTTACCAAGACGCCTATTCCCTGGTCAACCTTCGGGTAGGCTGGTTGAAGACCATGGGGGATTGGGAACTGGAGATTTTTGCTGGGGTAGACAACCTGCTGGACGAGAGTTACTCGCTGGGTAATGACTTGAATGCCTTTGCGGGGAGATTCTACCAACCTGCTCCTACGCGCAATGGGTATGGGGGAGTGAAGTTGGGATGGAGATATTAAATAGAAATACGGTGGAAATAAGATAGAAATAAACCGAGCCTTGCTCGGTGAAATAGACTCTTGAATAGGTCTCCATCTATTTCACGAAGCGCAGCGAAGTCTTTTTCCATCCTATTTCCACAGTATTTCTTTTCCCTATTTCTACTCTATTTCCATAAATTACAAGCCAAATCACGAATCCATGAAAAAAATCCATCTACTTTTCTTCGCATTTTTTATTGCCATTAATGCTTTTGCCCAAGAGGCAAGCACGGAATCCAAGTGGACTCCTAGAGAACCCAAAAAATTTGAATCCACGCATTCAGGCACATTTAATGGACAAAAAATAAGCTACAAAGCCGTAGTTGGCGAGACTTTTCTCAAAAACAGCAAAGGGGAAGTAACTGGTGCGCTTTGGTCCACTGCCTACCTCCGCGAGGGAGTCCTAGACCCTTCCAAGAGACCTGTACTCTTTATCTTCAATGGAGGACCAGGCTCGGCGAGCGTCTGGTTGCATGTAGGATTCTTTGGCCCCAAAGTGGTCAAAACCGATTCGGGAGCAGGCATGGATGACGGAGCTGCTCCTTTCCGATTTGAAGAAAACAAGCAGGCACTCCTAGACCTCACAGATTTGGTATTTATTGATCCGATTGGAACAGGTTTCAGCCAGGTGGAAGGGGTAGGCAAAACTTCCGATTTCTGGGGACTCAACGAGGATGCCTCCTCCATTGCACAATTTATCCGTACCTGGGTAGCCCAGCACGGCAGATGGCAAGCCCCTAAATTTATCGCTGGGGAAAGTTTTGGTACCACCCGCGCTGCCAAGGTAGCCGAAGTACTGGAAGAGGGCGGACAAAGCATGGCGCTGAATGGGCTGGTGCTGATTTCCCAAGCCTTGGACTATGCAGGTTCGTCCAGTTGGGCGGATAACCTGACCTCCTTTTTCACTTACCTCCCTTCCCAAGCAGCCACTGCCTGGTACCACAAGAAAGCGGGGCAGGGCAAGACGCTAGCCGCATTTACCCAGGAAGCCAGAGCATTTGCCTACGGCGACTACTTGCAATCCCTATTTTTGGGAGAGAAGCAAAGCCCTGCACAAAAGGAAGCTATCGCAACCAAATTGGCCTACTTTACCGGTTTGGATAAGGCCTACATCTTGCGTTCCGACAACCAGATCTTGATGCACCGCTTCAAGAAAGAATTGCTCCGTGCCGAGGGCAAGGCCATTGGCACCTTGGACGGACGGTATTTGGCGCTAGAAACCGACAAATCCGCCGAAGGCCCTGTATTGGGTGACCCGGCTAGTTACATGACTGGATCGGCGTACACGGCCGTCTTCAACGACTACTTGATGCGAGACTTGAAGGTGAGCCTGGATCGCCCTTACTTTACCTCGGCAAGTGGGATGGGTGGAAGTTGGAACTGGAAGCCGGTGCCGGATGGGGCCTACTACGAGCCAAGCTACATCAGCACTGCTCGTGCTTTAAGCGAGGTGATGCACCGCAATACCCAGATGCAGGTGATGGTAGCGAATGGCTACTACGACTTGATCACCCCCTTCTTTGACTCAGAATTTACCTTTGCCCGCCACAATTTCCCGCAGGATCGCGTGGCGATGACCTACTATGAGGCAGGGCACATGATGTACAACCGACAGGAAGACTTCGATGCGCTAGCCAAAGATGTGAGAGCGTTTTTAGAGGGCGTTTTGAAGAAGTAGATGGCTGCTAACTATACATACTTTATTGCAATTGATCCAGAAATTCGATTTGGCAAGCCTTATCTCAAAAATACGCGGATCACAGTGGCTGATGTGTTGGATTGGATGGCATCGGGGATGAGTTCGGAGAAAATCCTAGCGGATTTTCCAGAATTGACCTTGGAGCAATTGACTGCTTGCCTGGACTATGCAGCAGATCAGCCCCAAAAATTGCCCTAGATTATACATTTTGGGGCCTCCCTGCGGTAAGCCTGCCTACCGTAGGGAGGCTTAGCGTGAAGAAAAAAAGCGCGCGAAGACGCAGAGACGCAAAGAAGAAATTGATCCCTTTGCGGCTTGGCGCCTTTGCGAGCAAAAAAAGAAGATCGACACGTCCACCGCGTCGGACGGAACAGATATCAAAATAAATTAGCCTGCCATAGGCAGCGCGTTAAGAAAAATAACTCCTCTTTCTTCCTGAAAGGAACCCTATCTTTAACTTTTGCCTTATAGCATTAATACCACCTTTTTGTACTCAATTATTTAGCAGACCACGATACAACTCATGCAGCACCCCAAATTCAATCCCGAAGAAGTTACCAAAATCATCCGTGGACGTCGCTCCCAATTTCCGGCTCAGTTTAAAGAAAACGACCCCGTAGCCGATTCCATCATTGAGGAGATCCTCGAAAATGCAAACTGGGCACCTACGCACAAGCTCACCCAACCTTGGCGCTTCATTGTCTACACAGGCGCGGGCTTGAAGACTTTTGGAGACTACCAGGCGGAGATGTACAAAATGCGCGCTGAGAAAAACGGCACCCCCTTCCTAGAAGGTACCTACCAAAAATTTAAGGAGACACCAAGTAAGGCTTCTCATGTAATCGCGCTACTCATGAAGCGCACTGAAGGATCGGGCATCCCCGTGATGGAAGAAATCTCCGCCGTAGCCATGGCTGTGCAAAACATGTACTTGACAGCCTGTGCCCATGGGCTGGCATGCTACTGGGGCACCGGTGGACCCACCTTTTGGGCAGAAGCGCGAGAAGACTTTGGACTCGAAGGCGAGGACATGCTCATGGGCTTCTTCTACATCGCAAAAGCAGCAAGCGACACCTTACCCGAAGGCAAGCGAACGCCAATCAGCGAAAAAGTAAGTTGGGTGAGGGAATAAATTCCTTCCCAAACCAACCTATTTAGCCAAACATCCTTCAACCAGATGTTTGGCTTTTTTTATTGAAAAGTCTTTTTCTAATCAAAAATATGGTAACTTATAAGTTACTATGAAAACTACATCCTGGGAAGAAATCAAAGACAAGGTCTACGGGGAAAAGGGCCACCCGCGCCGCGATGCGCTCGAACGAGAAACGGCCCCTTTCAAAATAGGCTTGCTTCTAAAAAAAGCACGCGAAGAACGACTTCTTACCCAAGAGCAGTTGGCTCAGCTTGTGGATAAAAAAAGAACCTACATCTCTAGAGTCGAAAATGACGGTGCCAACATGACCCTAAAAACCCTCTACGAAATTGTAGAAAAAGGTCTTGGAGGAAAAGTGCGGATTCAAATAGATTTATAAAACCTTCCTTACCAATCCGCAGGTCTTCTGGCCTGGTAGGCGGCCATCTGATCCAAGAGATCTGCTGGGTCATCGGAAATGATGAGCATCTCCTCCTGCTCAGGATAGAGAAATCCCTCTTCCATCGCATGGTTGAGGAAGTCGATCAACTTATCGTAGTAGCCGTGCATGTTGTACAAGGCCACAGGCTTTTGAATGTAATGCAACTGGTTGAGGGTCATCACCTCAAACAACTCTTCAAAGGTGCCAATCCCTCCAGGCATGGCAATAAATCCATCCCCCTTCTCCGCCATGAGCCACTTGCGGTCCCGCATGGTCTCCACGACCACGAGTTCCGTGCAGCCTTTGTGAGCCACCTCCCGGTCCACCAACTTCTGGGGAATGATTCCAATCACTTCCTTGCCTGCGCCGAGCAGCTCGTCAGCAATGACACCCATCAAGCCCACATGGCCAGCTCCATAAACCAGGCTGTAGTCACGTAAAATCATTTCTTGAGCCAAAGCACGCACGCCTGCTTCGTAAACAGCATGGTTGCCTTTCTTGGAACCACAGTACACGGTTAGTCTTTTCATGTCCGAAAAATAAAGATTTCAACCGAAGCCCAAAACCTATTTTTCAAGAAGGTTTGCAGCGGCAACTTCCAGCCCCCATTTTTGTAGGCCATCCCAGAAGCCCATGAAAATCTGTTTCGCCACCAACAATGCCAAAAAAGTCGAAGAAGTAGCCGCTGCCCTGAAGGGGCTCATCGAAATCGTATCCCTTCGTGACATTGGTTGCAACGAGGAACTGCCCGAAACAGGGGACACCCTTGACGCCAATGCCTTCGAAAAGGCGCGCTACGTATCCGAGCACTATGGGGTCAATTGCTTTGCAGACGACACAGGCCTGGAAGTAGCGGCCCTAAACGGTGCTCCTGGCGTGTATTCGGGAAGATTTGCTGGTGAGCCACGGAGTGATGCGCGCAACCTGAGTTTGCTTTTGGAAAAAATGCAGGGGCAAACCGAGCGATCCGCCCGTTTCCGAACCGTCATCGCTCTTATTCTAGACGGAAAAGAGTACCAATTTGACGGCATCGCCGAAGGGGAGATCACTTCCTCCCCCAGCGGAGAGGGAGGCTTTGGCTACGACCCCATCTTCCAGCCCCAAGGGCATGACCGAACCTTTGCCATGCTTTCGTTGGAAGAAAAAAATGAAATTTCCCACCGCGGGAAAGCCGTAAAGGCCCTCTTAAATTTTCTACGCGCTGGAAAATTCTGAGATGCACATAAAAATATGTTAATTTGCCTCCCATGACCAAGCCCTTTATCGTCGGAATCACTGGAGGATCTGCCTCTGGAAAAACCTTGTTTTTGGAACATCTCCTGCGCAGCTTCTCTCCGGAAGAACTGTGTTTGATCTCCCAGGACA
The DNA here is from genome assembly GCA_903952135.1 of uncultured Algoriphagus sp. GTDB lineage: Bacteria > Bacteroidota > Bacteroidia > Cytophagales > Cyclobacteriaceae > Algoriphagus. Next base: position 86,472 of record CAJBER010000051.1, on the reverse strand, counting down.
ACTATTACAAGCCCAAGCACCTGCAGCCAGTAGACGAGCAAGGGATCGCCAACTTCGACACCCCACACAGCATCGATTTTGAGCAATATGCCCAAGACATCCGCATCATCCAGGGTGGTGGCACGGTCATCCGAGAGGAGTACACTTTCAACAACGCGACCAAAAAACCGAAAATGCTCACCTTTGCTCCTGCGCCCGTTGTAGTCGTGGAAGGAATTTTTGTGTTGTACTACCCTGAATTGGCGGCCTTATTGGATCTCAAAATTTTTATCGACGCCAAAGACCACATCAAACTCAAGCGACGCATCATTCGGGATAAGGTCGAGCGTGGCTATGACCTAGACGATGTGCTGTACCGCTACGAGAATCATGTGATGCCTACTTACGAAAAGTACATCAAGCCCTTCAAAAACGAGGCGGATCTCATCATCCCGAACAACCTAAATTTTGACCGGGCCATGGACGTACTCCGTACTTACTTGCGTGCAAAATCTGCACACTAGGCATAAAAAACCAAGCCTTAGCAGGTGATTTTCAAATATTTTCTATATTTGTGCCCCATGAAAAATAGGAAGACATACCACAGTACCAGCCAGCAACGATTCTCGTGGGCTCTGGTTCTGCTATTTTGCCTATTTGTATCGAGCATTGAATTTTTTCCCTCGACTACCGAACAGACGCGTACCGAACAATCCTCCGAACAGCCTGATCAAAGCTTTTTGGATGTAGCCGTTGATGCAGTTATTCCTTTTGTGCTTCAGGTGGCAAACACGGTTTTTTACCTGATTTCACAGATTTTCCAAGTTGATTTTTCGCTCCCGCTTCCTCAATCAGGAACGGTTTCCTTTGTCAATTCCCTGACTGAAATCCTTTTTGAACGGATTATTTCCCCCCAGGGGCCCTAAAAATTCATTTTCATTCTGAATTCATCTCCTCGTCCCTTTCCGGAACGAGTCAAATCTTAATTAATTCAATTCCTTAAATTTTACCAAAATGCAAAACAAAGGTGTAATCGTGTTTTTGACGGTGATCATTACAGCGCTATGCTTGTATTACCTGTCATTCACGTTCATTTCCAACGGCGTACAAGAAAAGGCTACTGCCTATGCTACAGACGCCTCCGGCAACATTGACTTTGCCAAGAAAAGAGCTTACCTAGATTCGGTTTGGAGACAGCCCGTTTACAACTTTCTAGGCGCAAGCTATACCTACCAAGAAGTAAAAGAAACCGAGCTTGGACTTGGACTTGACCTTCAAGGTGGGATGCACGTAACCCTAGAGGTTTCTCCAGTAGAAATCGTAAAAGGGATTGCAGGAAATCCTAAAAATGATGCCTTCAATGCTGCAGTAGCAGCCGCTAAAGAAGCTTCTAAAACCTCCAATGCGAAGTTTGTCGATTTATTTTATGCTGCATGGCAAAAAAATAATCCAGGCAAAGCATTGAGCGCTGTATTTGCTACAGCGGCTAACAGAGGAAGAATCTCCCTGGAATCTACCGATGCTGATATCCTAGAAATTATTGATACCGAAGTAGAAAACGCCATCGACCGTTCCTTCAACATCTTGAGAACGCGTATCGACCGTTTTGGTACTTCTCAGCCAAACATTCAGCGTATTGCTGGTTCAGGAAGAATTCAGATCGAACTTCCAGGTGCAGACAACCAAGAGCGTGTGCGCAACTTGCTACAAGGCGTAGCCAAATTGCAGTTTTGGGAAGTGCTTGAACTGAACGAGTACGGTGGATCCATAGAAGAAGTCAATCAAGCATGGGTGGCCGACCAGAAAAATAAGATCGGAGACCTTGCTGCTTCGGATTCCACCGCTACCGACTCCACTGGTACCGCTAGCGATTCCTTGTCTGTTGAAGACTCCTTAAGAAATGTGTTGGAAAAGCAGTTGGAACAGATCTCCCCAATGAACAATGCCAATGCGAGCATTTCACCACTGATCGCTTTAAGAAAAGTAGACTATGGATTGATTTATGATGTGCTTGACACAGCAATTGTCAATCGAATTCTAAAAAATGAGCGCTACCAGTCGTTCTTGCCTAAAGATCTAAAACTCCTTTGGGGCATCAAGCCAACCAAAGCTGAAGATGGTACAGAGATTCTAGAATTGTATGCCATCAAATTGAAAAAAGGCTCTGACCAGGCTCCGCTTGAAGGAGATGTGGTAACAGACGCTCGCCAGACCCTTGACCAAACCTCTCAGCCTGCCGTATCCATGCAAATGAATGCCGATGGAGCGAGAAAATGGAGAAACCTTACCGCTGAAAATGTAGGCAGAAGAATCGCAGTTGTCCTTGACGACTATGTGTACACTGCTCCAATGGTGAACGGTGAGATTCCAAACGGACAGTCTGAAATCTCAGGTAACTTCACCTTGTTGGAAGCTCAGGATTTGGCCAACATCTTGAAATCTGGTTCCCTACCAGCACCTACTCAAATCGTAGAAGAAAGCATCATCGGCCCTACCCTAGGTGAGGAAGCACAAAATCAAGGGATCATCTCCATGATCGCAGGTCTTGCCTTGGTGGTCTTGTTCATGGTAGCCTACTATGCAAAAGGTGGCTTGGTGGCAGTTGCTGCCTTGGTATTCAACATCTTCTTCATCTTGGGTATCCTAGCGCAACTTAGCACCGCATTGACCTTACCAGGTATTGCAGGTATCGTGTTGACCATGGGTATGTCCATTGATGCGAACGTATTGATTTTCGAGCGTATCAAGGATGAACTTCGTAATGGCGTCAACTTGATGTCAGCAATCAATATCGGTTACGACAAAGCCTTCTCGGCGATCTTGGATGGTAACGTGACTACCTTCTTGACTGGTGCCATTTTGTTTGCATTGGGTCAAGGTCCTGTGAAAGGATTTGCCATCGTATTGATGATTGGTATTGCTTGTTCCTTCTTTACTTCCGTATTCATTACCCGAGTAATGATTTCTTGGATGACTAAAAAAGGAGACAAGAGCTCCATCTCTTTCGCTACTCCATTTGCTAAAAATTCTTTGGCTGCATTGAACATTGACTTCATGAGCAAAAGAAAGATAGCTTACATCGCTTCCTCTTCCATCATCTTGATCGGTTTGGGACTTGCTGTAGTCAATGGCTTGAAGCTAGGTGTAGACTTTACAGGTGGGCGTTCGTATGTCGTTGCCTTCAACCAACCAATGGTGCCTTCTGATTTGAAAGTGGGTCTAGATGGGGAATTTGATGGATCTGTGGAAGTGAAAACTTACGGATCAAACAACGTCCTAAAAGTGACTACCTCCTACTTGATCAACGAAGACGATGACGCTTCAAACAAAGAAGTAGAAAGCAAAGTGAAAGAAGGCATTGCAGCAGTGACTGGATTTGCTTTCGTAGAAAACACAACTCAGCTTAAAGACAAGCAGTTCTCCATCACCGGATCTTCTAAGGTGGGTGCAACGGTGGCGAATGATATCAAATCCTCTTCGGTGCAGGCAATCGTACTCGCTTTACTTGCCATCTTCCTTTATATCTTGATGCGCTTCCGTAAGTGGCAGTTCTCCTTGGGAGCGATTGTGGCCTTGGCGCACGATGCACTCTTTGTGATCGCGGCATTTTCGATTGCCGGTACTTTTGGTGCCTCTTTCGAAATTGACCAAGTGTTCATTGCGGCTATCTTAACGGTCATCGGTTACTCCATCAACGATACGGTAATTATCTATGACCGTATCCGTGAAAATGTGGAAAACAGAGGTTCTCGTCACATGCTCAAAGTATTCAACGATTCGATCAACGAAACCTTGAGCCGTACCTTGATCACCTCCTTCACTACCTTGATCGTGGTGATTGTCCTCCTCTTCTTTGGAGGTGAGGTATTGAGAGGATTCTCCTTCGCCCTATTTGTGGGTATTACCGTGGGTACCTTCTCTTCTATCTACATCGCGACACCTATCGTCGTGGATTTGATGAAGAAAGAAATCGACGAAGAAGGTTCTCAGAAGGAAACCAAAAAAGGCTAAGCCTTACTAATTCTAGAAGAAGGGCGGGAAAATTTCCCGCCCTTTTTTTTTGTACTCGGCGGGTTGATTACCTTAGTTGAGGCTTCGCCAAAATTGAATAAACCAGTACTCACCATGTCACAAATCCTTCGTGCAGCCTTAGTCGGCTACGGCTCCGTTGCCGAAAAAATGCATGCTCCACTCCTGGAAGTTTGCCCTACCTTAGACTTCGTAGCCGTAGTCGAGCGAAATGGCTTCCGCTGCCAGCAAAAGTATCCCAAGGTGCAAACCTTCACCAGCCTGGAAGCTCTCTTGGCTGCAGATGCGGCCGATCTGATCTGCATCACTACGCCAAACGAACTTCATTTTTCCATGGCGAAGCAATGCCTTCTCGCCGGAAAGCATGTGGTCGTGGACAAACCCGTCACGCTCGTGGCCGAAGAGGCAGAGGAACTGTTGGTGCTCGCCACATCCAAAAACTTGGTCTGCAGCATTTTTCACAACCGACGCTACGACGGAGATTTCAAAACGCTCCAAGAAATTGTGGCCAAGAACCTGCTCGGCCGTCTCGTTTACCTGGAGTCCCATTTTGACCGCTTCCGCCCCCAGGTATCGGAAAACTGGCGGGAAAAGGCTGTGCCTGGCAACGGGATCACCTACGATCTGGGCTCCCACCTGATCGATCAAGTGGTCCTACTTTTTGGAAAGCCTACCGCTATTTGGGCCGATATTCGATTTCAGCGCTCAAATGCCCTTTCGGACGATTATTTCGACATTGCTTTTGACTATCCTGGCTTCAAAGCACGCGTCACTGCAGGAGCCATGGTCAATGTACCTACTCCAAAATTCATGCTTCTGGGCGAAAAAGGCACCTACCAAAAGTTTCACCTCGATGTGCAGGAACAGGCATTCAAGGATAAAAAAATCCCAGCCGGTGACGATTGGGGAGTAGAACCCGAAGCGCGCTGGGGGCACATTCACTACGAACACGAAACCCAGGCTTACCCCACCCTGCGAGGAGATTACCGCGTGTTTTACGAAAATGTGGCCGAGGCTATTAGTAGCAAGGCTCCGCTCTTGGTCACCTTGGAACAAGCAATTCCAGTGCTGCGCATTATTCAAGCCTCCTTTTTATCGGCCAAAGAAGGACGAAAAATCAGCCAAGAAGAGGGAAAATGGTAGGCAAACCCTTTTCAATCGAGAAATAAGCCCAGGTCCCAACCTCCGCAAATCAATTAGATTCCTTAATTTTGCGCCCTATGGCAAAAACAGAAACTCCAGGCGAAAACGCCCAATTGAAAGATATCATCTCCCATGCGAAAGAGTATGGCTTTGTGTACCCGAGTTCCGAAATCTACGACGGCCTACAGGCAGTATACGACTACGGAGCCTATGGGGTAGAGTTGAAAAACAACCTCAAGCGCCTCTGGTGGGAAAGCATGACCCGCGTGCAAGACAACATTGTCGGCATTGATGCGGCCATCTTTATGCACCCCACCACCTGGAAGGCTTCTGGCCACGTGGACTCCTTCAACGATCCCATGATCGATAATAAGGACAGTAAAAAGCGTTACCGCGCCGATGTGCTCGTAGAAGAACATGCAGCCGCCCTTGAAAAAGCAGGTCAAGCCGAAAAAGGTAAAGAACTGACCGCTGCTTTGGCGAGAATGCTTGAAGCAGAAGACCTCGCCGGCGTGCGTGACTTGATCACCAACGAAGGCATCAAATGCCCGATCTCCGGCACCTCCAACTGGACCGATGTACGTCAGTTCAACCTGATGTTTTCCACCCAGGTAGGATCTGTAGCGGAAGATTCCTCTACCATCTACCTACGTCCTGAGACAGCCCAAGGGATCTTTGTCAACTTCCTCAATGTGCAAAAGACCGCCCGCATGAAGGTGCCTTTTGGGATCGCTCAGATCGGGAAAGCCTTCCGTAACGAGATCGTGGCACGACAGTTTATCTTCCGTATGCGGGAGTTTGAACAAATGGAAATGCAGTTTTTCGTGCGTCCTGGCACCGAACTGGAATGGTACGAAAAGTGGGCTGCCACCCGAATGGCTTGGCACTTGGCCTTGGGTACACCTGCTGACAAACTCCGCAAGCACCCGCATGAGAAGTTGGCCCACTACGCCAACGCCGCCATGGACATCGAATTTGAATTTCCATTTGGCTTCAAGGAAGTGGAAGGCATTCACTCCCGAACCGACTTTGATCTCAAATCACACCAGGAGTACTCCAAAAAGAAGCAGCAGTACTTTGATCCAGAGATCAACCAGAACTACATCCCCTATGTGATTGAAACCTCCATCGGTGCAGATCGACTGTTCTTGTTGACCCTCTGCAATGCCTATACCGAAGAGCATTCCGAAGAGAAGAGCAGAACGTATTTGAAATTGCACCCAGCCATTGCTCCGGTGAAGGCCGCCATTCTTCCCATCATCAAGAAAGATGGTTTGCCTGAAAAAGGGCAGGAGATCGTAGAATTGCTCAAGTACGACTTCAACATCATCTACGAAGATTCTGGATCAATCGGCAAGAGATATACCCGTCAAGACTTGATCGGAACTCCATTCTGTATCGCCGTGGATCACCAGACCTTGGAAGACAACACCGTCACCATCCGTCACCGTGATAGCACCGAGCAGGAGCGCGTCGCCATCTCCGAATTGCATGGTCGCATCACCGAGGCAACGAGCTTTAGAAGGATTTTTGAGAAATTGTAAGTAAATATACTAAGTACCAGAAATGGGTTAGGAAATACAATGGAAATAAGGTAGAAACAATCCGAGCAAGCTCGGAGAAATATTGACTTCAATTCGTGTTTCAAATACTTATTTCAACTTTATTTCACGAAGCGTAGCGAAGTATATTTCTATGGTATTTCAGTGGAGTAGCATCTCGCTTCTAAAACTCAATCTTCCCCTTCTCCTTTCCTTCCCCTAACAATAGACTCTTGGGAGACTTGGAGTTGATGTACACGTGGACAATATTTTGCTGCCCGTCAAAATCTCGTAGCAACAAGGTGTTTTGCACCTCCACGGTCTTGGGGGTTGTTGTGGCAGTCGATTCCAAGTAAAACCAGGCGGCATCTTCCTCTACTTCATAACCCAGGTATGTCAGTGGAACCAACTTTCCATTGACCCAAACCTGGGTATGCTTGAGGAGGTAGGCCTTTACTTGGCTTTCTAACTTGGCCTTGTCTTTGGGCTTTAAAAAATCCACCGTTACTCCAGCCTCCTTACTCAGAGCCACCTCCAAATCGTCCCAGAAGATTTTCTGAGCCAGTTCCATTTTTTTCGAACCCGCGTTGTAGCGGACTTCGGTCAGGGAAATGAAAAAAGGATGTAAGAGCGAAAGGTAGGCCCAAAGTGCCCAAGAAATGACAGTGAGTTGCATTTGCTAATCCAATTGTGCCGTTTGTAGGAATTATGCTGTAATATTGAACTTAAATTCTTTCTTTTCGAAGTATTTCTCCGAATATGACTTCATTTGAACTCTATTTTAAGTTAGGCCTGCAGCATATTTTAGACCTCCAGGGGTTTGACCATATCTTGTTTATCCTTTCCCTTTGTGCCGTGTATGTGGCCCGAGATTGGGCAAAAATCCTACTCCTCATCACTGCATTTACCCTTGGGCACTCGCTCACTTTGGCGCTCGCTACCTTTGAGGTAGTGCAAATCCGCTCCGAAGTTATCGAGTTTCTCATCCCGGTGACGATCGCCTTCACAGCCCTGCTGACCCTGATCAAGCCCAAGCCAAATTCCGGTAAGGGAATCCAATTGAATTACCTGCTTGCACTCCTTTTTGGATTAATCCACGGACTTGGATTTTCCAATTACCTCAGATCCCTGCTCGGTAAGGAGGCCTCCATTTGGCAGCCCCTACTGGCATTTAATGTGGGGCTTGAAGTAGGGCAAATTGTCATCGTAGCAGCCTTCCTGCTCATCACCTCACTCGTACACCTAGCCGGAATGAACCGCAAAGAATGGACCTTGATCCTTTCTGCCTTTATCCTGGGTGTTGCTTGCATGATGCTCCTGCAAACCAAATTTTGGTAACCTTAGTCACTTCATTTCTTTCTAGAAAACCGTACCTTTCTCTACTGAACTTTGATTCAATCCCCTTTATGAAAAAAATAGTCGCCCTCGCCATTTTTGCTTGCGCTGCCTTTTTCCCAGCCCTCGCCCAGCATACCGAGCAAAATCACGGCATCCGCTTTGAGCAATTAGGCCCAATGCTCCGCACACCCAATGTGTACCGCACCGCTTCAGGTGCACCTGGCCACCTGTACTGGCAGCAGCAAGCCAACTATGTCATCGACGTAGAACTAGACGATGCCAACCAGTCCATCAAGGGCAAGGAGACGGTTACTTACATCAACAATTCCCCAGATGTGCTGACTTACCTTTGGTTGCAGCTGGATCAGAATAACCGAGGCAAGGATTCCGACACCCCAAAAGTGACCGAATCCAGCATTACCCCGAAAATGTCCTTGCGCACCTTGGAAGGCATTCTCTGGCATTCGGACGACTACGACGTGAAGATCCTCTCCATCCAGGATGCTTCCGGAAAGCCTCTCAACGTAGCCATCAACAAGACCATGATGCGCATAGATCTTCCCAAGCCTTTGAAGGCAGGAGAAACCGTTCAATTCAGCATCGACTGGAGTTTCAACATCACCGACCGCGTAGGCTATATTGGTGGTCGCCCGGGCTACGAGTATTTTCCGAAGGATGGCAACTACCTCTACACCATGGCCGAGTGGTTTCCACGCATGGCAGTCTATTCTGACTTTCAAGGATGGCAAAACAAGCAGTTCCTAGGTCAAGGGGAATTTGCGCTCACCTTTGGAGACTACGAAGTGCGCATCACGGTGCCTGCAGACCACATGGTAGGCGCTACCGGGGTCCTTCAGAATCCGGAACAAGTACTTTCTGCCACCGAACTTCAGCGTTGGAACAAGGCCAAGCAGACCTACGATGCCCCAGTCATCATCCGTACGCAAGCAGAAGCAGAAGCCCTAGAAAAGAAAAAAGCACCCGGCAAGAAAACCTGGATATTCAAGGCAGAAAACGTACGTGACTTTGCTTGGACTTCCTCCCGTAAATTCATCTGGGATGCTATGGCTGTAAAGCAAGGTGGCAAGGATGTCATGGCTATGTCTTACTACGGCAAGGAAGGCAATCCACTTTGGGAGCAATATTCCACCCGCGTAGTGGCTCACACCTTGAAGTCTTACTCTTCGCATACCTTTGACTATCCCTACCCTACCGCCATCTCCGTAGAAGGCAGCAACGGCATGGAGTACCCGATGATCTGCTTCAACTACGGAAGACCAGATGCGGACGGCACCTACTCGGATGCCATTAAATACGGCATGATCTCCGTGATCATCCACGAGGTGGGACACAACTACTTCCCGATGATCGTCAACTCAGACGAACGTCAGTGGACTTGGATGGACGAGGGATTGAACACCTTCATGCAGTTTATGGCTGAGCAAGAGTGGGATAGAAACTATCCATCTCGACGTGGCCCTGCGCACAAAATTGTTCCTTACATGAAAAGCGAAAAGCACTTGCTCGAGCCAATCATGACCAACTCAGAAAACATCATCCAGTTTGGTCCCAATGCCTATGCCAAGCCAGCCACTGCCTTGAACATCCTCCGCGAGACGGTGATGGGCAGAGACTTGTTTGACTTCGCTTTCCAAGAGTACTCCAAGCGATGGATGTTTAAGCACCCAACCCCAGACGACCTCTTCCGTACTCTAGAAGATGCTTCTGCGGTAGACTTGGATTGGTACTGGAGAGGTTGGTTCTACGGAACGGATCCGGTAGACATTTCCATTGAAAATGTGGCTTGGTACAAGTTGGACAACCGAACTCCAGCACAGAAGAAGGCGGATGCCAAGGCTGATTTCGACCGCGAAGAGGCTTCGGTATCCAAAGAAGCAAATGTCAAGTGGGTACCCGCTACCGTAGTGGAAGCAGACCCTGCAACACGGGATTTCTACAACAGTTACAATCCATTTACGGTAACTCCAGAAGATGAGGCAACCTACAAAACCTTCCTTGCCAGCCTATCGGAGAAGGAAAAGAGTTTGCTGAATAGCAACATGAACTTATACGAGATGACCTTCAAAAACATAGGCGGCTTGGTGATGCCTTTGATTATTGAGTTTCACTATGCCGATGGCAGCAAGGAAACAGAACACATTCCTGCCGAGATATGGAGAAAAAGTGAATCCCAGGTAACCAAGGTGTTTGCCAAGGAAAAAGAAGTGGTCAAGTTTGTCCTCGATCCGAAGCGGGAAACAGCCGACATCGACGAAAGCAGCAACTACTGGCCTAGACAATACCAGCCTACCCGATTTGAATTGTTCAAGGGAGGCTCCGCAGTTCGAGGTGCCGCTCAAGGAGACAATCCGATGAAGAAGGCAAAGAAGAAATAAAAGACACGAAATACGATGGAAATACCCGCCGCGGCGGGCCGCTCCGTGAAATAGTTTGAAATACGGATTGGAAAGCACTTTGTACAGTGTACTTGGTAAAGAATTGGACTACGGCAGATTCAAATGAACTTCAAGCCTTGTTCCTGATAGGCAAAACCTACTTTATAGAAATCCATTGAAAAAAAGAGGCTGTCTCGTTCGGGACAGCCTCTTTTTTTTTATTTACTGAGATTATTTTCCAGCCCCAAACTGGTAGCCCATCCATCCCCCAGCAAGCATCAGAACAAGGGTCACCGCAACAACAAGGACCAGGGTAGACCGGGGCATTTCCCAGTCTACGTCTCCAACTTTAAATTTGACAGGCTTATTCCAGTTCATTTGAATGGGAAGGTAATTAATTAGGATTACCGCTTTTTTCCAGTAACTAAAGAAAATAAGGCTTGAGGTTCAATTAGGTGAGCAGTGGACCGTGGACTGTCGTCTGTTGACCAATTTTATTTCTTCAGGGCGCCTTTCCAGCCCTTTTCTTCCAACTGAGCGGCAGACTCCTCCACCTTCTCACGAAGTCCTTTTTTAAATTCGTCCATCTGCTTACCCACGGCAGCATCGTAAGCGCCAAGGATGGAAGCCGCGAGGATTCCTGCATTTTTTCCCCCATTCAAAGCTACCGTAGCCACAGGAATACCCGAAGGCATCTGCAAAATGGAAAGGATGCTATCCCAGCCATCAATGGAGTTGGAACTGTGTACCGGCACCCCAATCACAGGAAGGCTTGTCAAGGAAGCCACCATCCCCGGGAGGTGAGCGGCTCCTCCAGCACCAGCAATGATCACCTTGATGCCCCGCTCGCGAGCAGATTCGGCATAGTCAATCATCCGCTTGGGCGTGCGATGCGCACTGACCACAGTCAATTCAAAGGCAATACCCAGTTCCTCTAAAAATTGGGCTGCTTCGGCCATGACAGGAAGATCCGATTGGCTTCCCATGATAATTCCTACCTGTGGATTCATTGCTGTGATTTGATTTTGATGAGATCTTTGATTCGTTGCGCATTGTCTTTTACTTCTTCGATATCTTCTCCCAAAAGGGTCACGTGGCCCATCTTGCGGAAAGGCTTGGTGTGTTTTTTCCCATAGAGGTGGATGTACACCCCTTTTTCAGACATGGCCTGGTCCAAGCCTTCCACCAAAACAGGCCCTTCGTATCCTGGTTCGCCGAGCAGGTTGATCATGGCCGCCGGGCAGCGCAGCGCGGTATTGCCTAGGGGCCAGTTCATCACGGCACGGAGGTGCTGCTCAAACTGGGAGGTAAAGTTGGCCTCGATGGTATGGTGTCCGCTATTGTGCGGGCGGGGAGCAATTTCATTGACGAGTACCTCGCCAGTACGGGTTACAAAAAGTTCGACGGCTAAGATGCCGACCAAGTCCAACTTCAAGATGAGGTCTTTGGCGATGGCTTGCGCCTTTTGTTCGATTTCTGGGGAAATGCCTGCTGGCGCAAAAAGAAATTCCACCAAGTTGGCGGTAGGATGAAAGGCACATTCCACGGCGGGATAGGCTACGACTTCCCCTCGCTCGTTGCGGGCCACGGTGACGGCAATTTCTTTGTCAAAGTCAATCAGCTTTTCAAGTAGCCCTGGTGCATCAAATGCAAGATCTAAATCGGCAGCCGTACGCAATACTTGTACGCCTCTTCCATCATACCCTTCCTTTCCAAGTTTGTTGACCGCTGGCAAAAAGGAGGCATTCGCCATGACCTCGGCCTTATTTTCCGTCAGGATAAATTCAGCGGTAGGAACACCGTGCTCCAAGTAAAATTGCTTTTGCTTCCGCTTGTCTTGAATCAAGGCAAGCAAATGTGGCTGGGGATATACTTTTTTGCCTTCATCGGCCAGTTTCTGGAGCGCCTCGGTATTGACTGCTTCGATCTCTACGGTAATCACATCGCAGTGCTGTCCAAAGGCATAGACGGCAGCAAAATCCTTTAGGGAGCCAACCGTAAACTGCTGGGCAATGTCCTTGCAGGGCGCATTGGGATCAGGGTCGAGGATGTGAATGTCCTGATTGTAGTTGATGGCAGACTGAATCAGCATGCGGCCAAGTTGGCCTCCTCCGAGTACGCCTAATGTTGGATGTGGATGCATGGAACCCATAGATGGGTCAAAATTAACAGATTAAACCTGAATTCGGAGCAATCCCATTCTAGAAAGCAGCGGAGTTATGAAAATAGGGGCTGAGCAAACCCAAAATGCTACTTGGGCACAAACTTAATTCCCATCAACTCCATCAGCTTGTGCGCATTGAAACTCGGGCAAGCCCCACCTTTCAAGCGGTAGTCAAATAGGATCTCCTTATCTTGGATTTCGGAGTGGAAGGAATAATTCTGAACTCGCGCTTCTTTTTCCCCCAAGGCAGCCAATTCAATATCATGCGTACTGATCAGTCCAATTCCTTGGGAAGGTAAAAGTTGGGCCACCAAGGCCTCGGATCCAGAAATTCGATCCTGGGTATTGGTCCCTTTCAAAATCTCGTCGAGGAGAAAAAAGATAGGTTCACCCTGTTCCAAGCGCTGCAGGAGCGTACGGATGCGCGAAAGTTCGGCATAGAAGGAACTCACGCTTTCGCCGAGGTTGTCGGTATTGCGCATGCTCGTAAAGAGTTGCAAGGGTCCTAGGGTCATGCGATCTGCAAAAGGGCGGAGACCTAGGTTGAGCAGGACGGCATTGATGCCTAGGGTTCGCATAAAGGTGGTTTTGCCACTCATGTTGGATCCGGTAAGCAGCACCAGTTTCCGGTTCGTGTTCAAAATCAGGGAATTCCCCACTGCCTTGGCGGGCAGCAGGAGGGGATGGGAGACATTTTCGCCTTCCAAGATCGGTTCTTGAGTCCAGGCAGAGATTCCCGAATGCCCGACCTCCACTTCAAAACTTCCAAGGGATACCCATACTTCCCAATTTTCGAGGGTTTCTGGAAGTTGGACGAGGGAGTTGCTCACCCGTTTTTTCCAAGCGGCAAGCCAGAGAAAAAGGATAAAATCAGTCCAAAAGAGCAGGTTGATGGGAAGGTACAGCAGGTTGAGCCGGTTTTGGGTCCAAAGGCCCAGCCGATCCAATTCTTGCAGTTGCTTAGAAGCCGGACTACTGCCTGCTTGAAGACGAGCCTGCTCCGCTTGTAGAAGATCCGATTGGAAGGAATTGCCCTCAATTTGTTCGGCTCGCAAGCGCAATGAATTGAGGTGAGAAGCAACTGGAATGGCTTCTGCAGCACGCTTGAGCGGCACAAATACCATCCCGAGCAGCAGAATTCCAACTAGAAACCAAATACCCAGCATGGCTTGCGGGAGAATCCCCTGGCTAGTCAATAGGAGGATGAGTACCCCTCCTACCGGACCTAGAATAGCAAGGAACCAATGTAGGAGATTGGGTTGCCTTTCTTTTTGCTCGAGCCACTGCTTCCAAGGCCCCACCTTTCCTTGGGGGAAGGCGATTCCAATGGCCTCCATGGCGCGCAAAAAATCTGGCTTTTGTTGGAGTTCAGCCGCTGCAGCCCTGCGTTGCTGGGCTGCTCTCGGATCAACTGTAGACTTCAGGAGGGTGGCAAGTTGCTCTTTCCCCCCAGCCGAAGTGCAGTGATTGAGGAGTTGAAAAAGGGAGTGCGGGCCAAACAAATCCAAATCGCCTGCAAAGGGGTGTTCCTTATCTGCAAATTCAATTCCCGTATCCAAGTCGCCCAGTTTCCGTTCCTGGCGGGCTTGTTTTTGAGTTTGGAGTTGCTGCAAGGCCAGGTAAATGCGCTCCTGATCTTTGAGGTGGTTGAACCGGTTGATGAGTCGAACAAAGAGGAAAAAACAAATGATGCTGGGAAGGACCCATGCCCAGTGCTCGGAGAGGGTCAAAATCACCGTTGCCCCCAAGGCAAAAAAGGAAAAAATACGAAGGACACTCAATTGAGCCACGCTTCGCTTGTTTGTCTTTTGCTTGAGTTCCAGTTGCTCTGGAGAAAAATCAAATGGATTCATACTTCCCAAAGATAGGCATTCCCAGAAGTGGTTGATGCTTAAGACTTCTTTTTGCCTTAGTTTTTGTAGCTTTAGTTATCCAAGCCTTAGAATTAAGGCTTTACTAAATTTTTGAACAGACCTGATGAAATCCAAGCCTACCAAACCACTTCCTCCCGAGCCTATCGAATGGGATCTCAGCGAATCGTTTGGAGTGCTTCCTCAGGATCTCCCTTTAACGCATAACTTGGGCTGTGTACGCTCGCCTGCAGGTAAAAAAGAGCCCAAATCCAGCGATTCGGATGTTCCGAATTCAAAAAAATAAGTCCTCAGACATACACACAAATCTGCCAACGGAACGCCCAGCGCCAGCGAATGTGTACTTCAGTCAGGCCGGCCTGCTGGAAAATTGACTCCCAATCGTTTCTCCTAAAGCTTCGAAGTACCGACAAGGCTGCATCGTGCTGCACCATAGGCGACTTGCTAAACCAGCGCGTCAACCATTTGATGGAATAGTAGGCCAAGGGATGGCGATGCAGGTCGTTGATGACAATGGCGAGCCGCACCTTTTGCTTCAAACCTTGAAAGAGTGTCACGAGTTCCTCGTCTGTAAAATGGTGGGTAAAGAGCGTACAAGTAGCAATATCCACCCGCTCCTCAAAGAATGTGGGGTCAAAGACATTGGCTACTTGCCAACGGATATCCTGGAGTTGTTGCTGTCGCTGCTGGGCAAGTGCGATGGTATGCGCATTGGCATCTGCACCGATCAACTGCATCGAAACCTGCTCTTGCTGGGCCCAGTCCTGCATCACTGCGAGCATATCTCCCCCTCCACAGCCCAGATCTACCACACTGAATTGTGCTTGAGGGAAGCGTTGTACCACCTCGCTCAACCCCTGTGTAGTTACTTTATTTCCCCCCAACCAGCGGTTGATGGTTTTCAACTCCCGGAGGGTCTGCTCCAAAACGGGACCTGAGCATTCCAGGTCGTCCATGATTTCCTTTTCGCGGGAGCGCTGGTCAAATCTACTCATCGCTTTTCGTAGTGGGTGGTTTCCAAAGTCAGCCCAGGGCCAAAGCCCAAGGCAAGAATATCTCCTTGAATGCTGGAATCCTGCAGCATGCGCTCCAAGACAAATAAGATGCTGGCGGAGGACATGTTGCCACAGGTGCGCAGCACCTCCAACGCATGTTGATTCACTTCTGGTGAAAGTCCAAAAGCCTCCTGTACTTGGATCAAAATCTGCTTGCCCCCAGGGTGAATCGCCACATGGCGCACCTTTGAAAAGTTGAACTTGACTTCAAACAGGTCTCGCAATCGCCGAATGCCTTGGTTGAGCAGGGAAGGAATGTACTGACTAAGCCGCATCTCAAATCCAAAATCTCCGATTTTCCAGGCCATGTCTTTTTCCCCTTCCCAAAGGACTTCGCTGAAGTAATTTTTGATCTGCAAACCTTTCTCGGACTGCATCACCAGCGCCGCGGCCGCCCCATCCCCAAAGAGAGAATTGGCTAGGAGATTGTCTTCGGTATATTCTTTTTGAAAATGCAGGGTGCAGAGTTCTACGGATACCACCAATACTCGGGCTTTTGGGTTGGCTTTTACCAGTTGATCGGCAAGCCTCAAACCCGTAAATGCCGCGTAGCAACCCATAAAATGAATGCAATAGCGCTCCACCGAACTCGGGATATCCAGTCGCCGCATCAGGTCCAGTTCAAGCCCCGGGGCCACCATGCCCGTACAGGAAATTAAAATCAAATGTGTCAGCGAATTCGCTTCCACCTCTGCCTGCAGTAAAGCCGATCGAACAGCCTGCTCAGCGAGTTCGGGACCCTTTTCTTCGAATACCTGCATGCGGGCAGCGGTACCCGGAAAAGGATTCAGTTCTTTATTTTTCGGGAAAAAGGTGAAGTCACTCACCTCCTCTCTTTGAAAATCATCCAAGACACTGTGGCGTGAATCGATTCCCGATTTTCGGTACAAAAAATCAAGCTTTCTTCGCTCTTGGGGATCCAATTGATGGGCTACCTGCATGAAGCGTGAGATTTCCGCTTGGGGTATGGGCGTTCCTGGATTGGAAAGGCCGATACTAACGATACTGGAATTCATTCATTCAAGTTACCAAAATAGTTCTAATTTAGGTTGTCGAAGGACTCTTTTCGAAATAGCTGTACCTTGGCACTCAAGAAACCTAACTCATGATCACACGCTCCACCCTATTGCACCTGCGCATCCCCTTCTCATTTTTTCTACTGCCGGTATTCTTATTTGCCTTGGCCTTGACGCCCAACCACAACGGAGAACGCATGCTGCTAGTCTTTTTGAGTTTGCACCTGTTTCTCTATCCCAGCAGCAATGGCTACAACAGTTACTATGACAAGGACGAGGAAAGTATCGGTGGCCTGAAGCGTCCACCCAAGGTAACCAAAGACCTACTCGTCTGGTCTCTGATCTTTTTTTGCATTGCTTTGGCCTTGGGGGCATGGATCAACTGGGAATTTGCGAGCATGCTTGGCCTCTATGGATTGGTCAGCATGGCCTACAGTCATCCAACGATACGCTTGAAAAAATACGCTTGGATCAGCTGGGTGATTGCCGGCCTTTTCCAAGGCTATTTCACCTTTGCGATGGCGTATGCCGGGCTAAGCAACTTGGGTTGGGAAGTCCTATTCAAGCCACATGTGCTTGTACCAGGATTACTCACCAGCTTGATGCTCTGGGGCAATTATCCACTGACTCAAGTTTATCAGCATGGAGAAGATGCACGTAGAGGGGATCGTACCTTGAGTTTATTGTTGGGTATCAAGGGTACCTTTATCTTTTCGGCGCTCCTATTTGCAGGGACGACCGCTGCCTTTATTTGGTATTTTCTAGACAAAGGGCAATCCCATATCGTCGGGTACTACTTGGCCGCCATGGCGCCTATCGGGTTGTTTTTTCTCCTTTGGATGGGATTCATCTTTCGGGAATCGGAAAAATATGCAACCTACAGTTGGGCCATGGGCATGAACTTCCTGTCTGCGATTGCCCTCAATGCCTTTTTCATCTACTATTTCCTGGAAAACACCCAGATTCTGCAGGTATTTAACTGAGATTAGAAGGGCTGGCCGTGGGTGTTTTTGAGTAGGGTGCGGGCCACAAATGGCAGGCGCTGGATGAGGTTTCTAGCCACTACAGACCCCTTACCCGATCCAAAAAGTCCTTGAATGGCTCTTCCCACACCAAGGCGCTGGTAAAAATGGGCGTTCCAACCTTGGTTGTAGCGCTGCTCCACTTCCTGCCTTGTCCTTCCTTCTCGGAGTGCTTCGGTCACCAAAAACGCGGAGTGCATAGCCATGGCCATCCCATTTCCGCAGAGCGGGGTGATCAAGCCTGCCGCATCGCCCAATAGCAGAAGGTGATTTTCTACCGGTTTTTTTCGTTCAAAATTGATTTCCGTGATCACCTCAGGCTTCTCCCAGAGGAAGGTACTTTCCTCAAAAATTCGTTTGAGTACCGGATTTTTCCACAACACCGCCCGCTCCATTTCTTCAATGGAACCGTACTGCCTGAGCTGATCCCGATTGCCTAAGTAGCAAAGATTAAACTTTCCTTCTTCGATGGCATTGAACCCACAATAGCCCCCCTGAAAATTATGCAAGGCCACGGTATTGGCTGAGCCTTCCGCCAGGACATGGTATTTGACTCCGATGTAGGGGCTTCGCTTGGTAAAAAAGGGTCGCTCCAAGACCTGATCCAGTTTGCTTCGCTTGCCAAAAGCCCCCAAAACAACCGGCACCTGCAGCACTTGGAAGTCAGAGAGTTTGACTTCAAAGACATCCTCCTTTTCCAGAAAATCCAGATCGGTCACGGTAGTCCCCGTCAGGAACTTTACCCCTTGCTCGGAAGCAAGTTGGTACAGCCAGAGATCCAATTGGTATCGGCTGATTCCAAATCCACCTAGGTCTAGAGGTAGGAATACGGATTTGCCTCGGGTGTCTGAAAACTCGAAAGTATCAATCCGGGGGAGTTCCAAAAAATCTGGATAGAGGCCGTTTCGCTTCAAGAAGTCGAGGACCTCATTGGATACATATTCCCCACAAACCCGATGAAAAGGATACACTTTCTTCTCCACGAGTGTGACTGGATGTCCCTCTTTGACTAATAGCAAGGAAGCAACCAAGCCTGCAAGCCCTCCGCCTACAATCAACACCTCCTGTTTACGCTGTATCAATGCCTTTAATTTTAGTAGGGAACCGCCTGTCAAAAAATTAGTTTTTTCACAAGCCTAACATCCTCCTTTGGAAGTTAGTATATTTTCGAAAAAATTAGAAACAAACTATGAATACACCCTTCCCTAAGTTGCTGAGGAGAACCGCCTTTGTGCTAGGCCTTATGGGCGCTATGCTACAAGCGGAGGATTCCTTTGCACAGAAAAAAAAGAAAAAAGGTGCAGAGACACCCGCTCCTGCTGCACCAGCACCGGCCAGACCGGGTGGCCCAGGCGCTCCCGGTGCTCCTGCCAATGGACCCAAACCCTATAAAGAAGTCATTACTGCCAAGGCAAAAACCAAGGCTGGACTTTTTAAAGTACACCAAGTAGAAGACAAATACTTCTACGAAATTCCTGATTCGCTTCTCGGCAGAGACATGCTAATGGTCGTGCGTATTGCAAAAACAGCAGAAGGCATTGGCTATGGTGGAGAAAACACCACCAACATGATGGTGCGTTGGGAAAAAAATCAGGACGACATCTTGCTTAAGGTAGTTTCCTTAAATAATTATGCTGCTGATTCCTTACCTATTGCCAAGGCGGTAGAGGCTTCCAACTTGGAGCCTATCCTTCAAAAGTTCCCCATCAAATCCAGAAAAACTGATTCTACAGGAACGGTCGTTGACGCGACGGATTTGTTTATCAAGGACAACCAAGCCTTAGGTCTAGATCGCAACAGAAGAACGCAGTACCGTGTTACCCGTTTGGATAACGAGCGCTCTTACATCCAACACATCAATACCTATCCTATCAACGTGGAGTCACGGTATGTACTTACCTATGCTGCTGCTGAGCCACCTTCCAACAGCGTAACAGGTTTGATCACCTTGGAGATGAATGCCTCCATGATCCTCCTTCCTAAAGTGCCGATGCAGCAGCGACTTGCTGATCAGCGTGTAGGCTGGTTTGCTAGATCCTATGTAGACTACGGTGCTGATGAGCAGCGCGCTACTTCTAGAAGATACCTAGACCGTTGGAGATTGGAAGTGAAGCCAGAAGATCGCGAGAAGTTTGCCCGTGGTGAATTGGTAGAGCCAGTAAAGCCTATCGTCTACTACATCGACCCTGCTACTCCTACCAAGTGGGTGCCTTATTTGAAGCAAGGTGTGGAAGATTGGCAGAAAGGTTTTGAAGCCGCTGGCTTTAAAAATGCAATTATCGCCAAAGAAGCCCCTACCGCTGCTGAGGATCCAACCTGGAGCCCAGAAGATGCACGCTATTCCGTGATCCGCTACTTTGCCTCTGACATTCAGAATGCTTATGGACCTCACGTATCCGATCCACGTTCCGGAGAAATCTTGGAGTCTGACATCGGATGGTACCACAATGTGATGAACCTTTTGAGAAACTGGTTCTTTATCCAAACTGCTGCGATCAACCCAGACGCGAGATCCGTCAAGTTTGACGACGAGGTGATGGGTAGATTGATCCGCTTCGTATCTGCTCACGAGGTTGGACATACGCTTGGCTTACCGCACAACTTTGCTTCTTCGGTAGCCTATCCAGTAGAAAAATTGCGTGATGCCGCCTTCACCAAAGAATTTGGTACGGCTCCATCCATCATGGACTATGCTCGATTCAACTATGTGGCTCAGCCAGAAGACAAGGGTGTGAGCTTGATGCCTGATGTAGGACCTTACGATAAGTATGCAATCATGTGGGGATACAAGCCTATCCTAAGTGCTAATAGCCCTGAAGAAGAACTCCCTACCTTGAACCAGTGGATTCTGGACAAGAAGGGTGATCCTGTGTACCGTTACGGTCGTCAGGGCAATAACTACGATCCAACTACCCAATCTGAAGATTTGGGAGACAATTCAGTAACTGCTTCCGAGTATGGAATCAAGAACTTGAAGCGTATCCTTCCCAACTTGATGGAGTGGACGGCTGAGAAAGAAAAGCCTTACAAAAATTACGAAGACCTAGAAGAAATGTATGGTCAGGTGATTGGCCAGTTTAACCGCTACATGGGTCACGTACGCAACCATGTGGGAGGAGTGACGGAAGTCTACAAGTCTGCAGGTCAAGGCGAAGCGGTGTACACGCACCAAACCAAAGAAATGCAGAAAGCTGCAGTTGCTTTTGTAAACCAGCAGCTTTTCACCACCCCAAGCTGGTTGATGGACGAAACCATCATCGCCAGAATCGAAGACTTCGGTGCGCTTGAGCGTATACGAGGCATCCAAGTAAGTACCCTCAACGGAATCTTGGAGTGGGGCAGACTGGGTAGAATGATCGAAAACGAAGCCTTGAATGGTGCTCAAGCCTACAAAATGACCGAATTATTCGATGATTTGAGAAAAGGCATTTGGACCGAACTAGGTGCTGGAAAAACCATCGACGTACACCGCAGAGCTTTGCAGCGTGCGCACATCGAGCGATTGGAGCTTCTTTTGACTGGAAGTGTGGCTGCGCTACCTGCTCAGTTTAGAGCGTTTGCCGGCGCACAAATCAATGCGGCTCAATCTGACATTCGTCCGATGGCACGTGGAGAATTGAAGACGCTACAAAGCCAAATCAGAGGCGCCATCGGCAGAACATCTGACCGCATGAGCAAACTTCACCTCGAGGATGCCAACGAACGCATCAACAAAATCCTGAAGGAATCTTCTGGAGAGTAAACTAGAAAGGGCGCCAAGTTGGCGCCCTTTTTTTCTCTACCTGATTTTTTGTTACTTTGAAAATCAATACTTCTTCCATGGCCACTCCTCTCCAAATCTTACAATCGCATCGCTTGCGCATCACGGATTGCCGATTGGTGATTATTCAGGAGTTCCTGGACAAGAATGTTGCCCTCTCTCATGCGGATCTGGAAGACACGCTCAACAAGAAGTTTGATCGGGTGACCATCTACCGAACACTCAAAACATTTTTAGAGAAAGACCTCATCCACAAAGTCCTCGATGACAGTGGAGCCACCAAGTATGCTTTTTGCAGCCATGGAGAAGCCACGCATGTACACAACCACGAGCATGTGCACTTCAAATGTGAAAAATGCGAGGAGACTACCTGCCTCGAAGACATTTCCTTACCTGTAATCCCACTTCCAAAGGGATTTCAGAAAAAAGAGATGAACCTGCTCGTTCAGGGAATCTGCGAAAAATGTCATTGAAACGAGTAGGTACCCACTTATTCTGATTCTACCAATTCCTGTTTAGGCCAAGTTACCCCTGGAGGCAAGTCTAGTACTGGCGGTTCAGTTTCCGATTTTCCCCCCATTCCATCATCTGATCCTGAGGATTGCTTGCGCCGGCTTTTGGTCCAAGCCCCTAAAAAGTAACTCAGCAGGATATAGGCTAGGCCACAAAGAAGAAAGTCGATCAGCGTGGAACTCATGGCTAATTTTTTAGAAAAGGTACGGGATTCAAGCAAAAATTCAAGGGGTGAAGGCGGAGAAGCGTAGAGTTTGGGCCCAATGCATTTGCTTAATCAATGGGATAGGTGGATATTTGCTCGCGAAACTTTTGAAGCCATGATTATAAAAACCAAAAAATACCAACTTCCCACCACCACCTACATCAAAATGGGGCTCATTTCGATCCTCAAAGAACAGTGGTGGGTAATCTTGATTGCTTTGGCAATCTGCTGTGGCTATTTCTGGATTGCTTCACTCTGGTGGTTTTTCGGAGCATTGATTGCATACAGTTTGTATGTCTTATTTTGGGCCATCCAATTCACGGGGGTTACCCAGATGGAGCAAAACAAGCCCATCTTCCAAAAAATGGCTTACGAAATCGACAGCCGACAAATCCTGATGAAAATAAATGCTAAGGAAGGCATGCCTGTGCAGTGGAACATGATCAAGCGGGTAGCAATCACCAAGGACGCCTTTGTCCTTTACCTTTCCAAGGCACAGTTTATCCACCTCCCATTCCGAATTTTCAATTCCGATAACGATAAAAAATTCTTGGAAGCAATTCTAAAAAGAAAAGAGTTGATCTAAAGCACCAAGGCTGGCCCATTTGAGCCGGCCTTTTTTTCACCCTTTTTTCAAGCCTGCTCATGCAAATCAAACTCATCGTCTTAGGCAAAACAGATAGTAAAGCCATCCAAGAATTGATCCAGGACTACAGTGCGCGGCTTGGGCACTACATCCGCTTTGAATTGGAGGTCATCCCAGACCTGAAGCAAAGCAAGTCCCTCTCCGAAGCGCTTCAAAAAGAAAAGGAAGGCGAACTCATCCTCAAGAAACTGCTTTCCTCCGATGAATTGATTTTATTGGACGAGCGAGGCAAGTCCTATTCTTCTCTGGAATTTGCAGATTTTTTACAGAAGAAGATGAATAGCGGTCTGAAGCAACTGGTCTTCGTCGTGGGAGGGCCCTATGGCTTTTCCGAGGCAGTGTATGCACGTGCCCATGGAAAGATCTCCCTTTCCAAAATGACCCTTTCGCATCAGATGATTCGCCCCTTTCTCATCGAGCAGGTCTACCGGGCTATGACCATCCTGCGCAACGAGCCCTACCACCACGAGTAAAACTGAAATTACCCCAATGTTAATTTTTTAGTCTTTTTATTGTTCAATGTTAACAAATTGTTAACTTTCATCCATTCAGTTAACATTGGCTTGATGGACTATGAAAAAAATACTCCCTTTCTTGCTCTTCTCTCTAGGAGTCGCATCCCTTGGCTTTAGCCAAGAAAACGCCTCTCAGACTGCTATTTCTGGCATTTCTGAACAAATTCAACCGGTTCAACCGGCGTCATTTTTTCTCTTTTTAGATGAAACTGAAAAGACCCCTGCTCCCACAAATTGGGAAGCCCTTCAACTGGAATTGGATGCCAAAGCTTCCAAAAAACTGGATTCACTTTCCCTGCTCCGCGTAATTTTTCAAAAAACACACCAGCGCTTATTGAAAGACTACACCCAACATTCCTCCTTCGCTGACCTATTAGAAACCGGTTCTTATGACTGCGTGAGTGGCTCTGCAGCGCTCGGCCTCCTATTGGATCGCTATGGGTATTCCTACGAAGTGGTGGAAACCGATTACCATGTGTTTATTCAGGTATACCTAGATGGGAAAACGATTATTCTTGAAAGCACCCTCCCTGTGGGTGGGATGATCACTACGTCTTCGGCTGTTAGTGACTACCTGGGCGCTTACCTCAACGAGGGAAAGCCTGTGGCACGAAACATCAACGAAGGACTTGCTGGCACCAAAGTAGATACCTCCGATAACACCATCTTCCGAAAAGTGAATTTGTCCGAATTGGCAGGCTTGCAGCATTACAACGAGGCCATTGTGCATTTCAACCAGCAAGAATACCGCCAAGCCATCGACTTGCTTTCTAAAGCCTTGGTGCTTTATCCTTCCGAACGGATCGAAGGATTGAAAGACCTAAGCATAGATCTTGCCTACCATACTTACGGCGTAGATATCCGAAAGTAGTCTTTCAAAAAAATTGGAGAAGCAGATTTAATGGTGGTGGTGTCCATCCGGACCATGCACATGTCCATGCTCAATTTCCACAGGGACTGCTTCGCGGATGCTCACGATTTTTCCTTCAAACTGAAGATCTAGGCCTGCCAAAGGGGAGTTGAAATCTAAGTGCACGCCCATGTAATCTACCTTGAGCACCTCTCCTCGGAGATGGTTGCCCTTGTCATCCTGCATGGGGATGACGTTTCCGACGCGAAGTAGGTCTCTATTTTTTTTGCCATCTTCTTTAAAATTGGCTTTGGGGATGATGACCCTTTTTGAATCATCGTAATCGCCATAGCCCTCTTCAAAGCCAATAAGTACCGAAAAAGAATCCCCTACCGATTTGCCCTCCAAGACCTTTTCCAAAGCAGGAAGTAGGTTGTGGTGCCCAAAAAGGAAGTAAAAAGGATCGGCATCCGTCACCGTTTCGTACCAACGGAACCCTGTCTCCCCGTCGTCTACCATCAGGGTATAGGAAACTGCGATGACCATATTAGTTGTAGCAATCATAGGTAGAGCGAATTAGAATTAGCGAAATAGGTAGGTAACTGAGAGTTGCCCTACAAAATTAGTACGGTCATAGCCTGGAATAAACCATTTTTCCGGTTTGTTTTCCAGGTACCATTTGTAGTTCAAGGTATTCACGTATTGAAATTTGCCAGCAAGGAGCACATTCCCAAATTTCCATTCCGGGGCAAGCGAGAAGACCAGGTCCACGTATTTGTTTTGGAAATCCTTCACTTCCTCGTAACGGTAGTAGTAAAAATCATTGTTGTACTCGATACGCTCCAGCTCTATCCCAATTTTTTTCATCCCCTCAATCCAGGCTACGCCTGCAAAAATTTGGTTGCTGGCAGGCCCATTCCCTAATCCAAGCATCTGCCCTCGATGGGTGTAGCCATGACGCACATGGTCATGGATGTACCAGGTTCGGAGTTGTCGGATATCTTCTCGGATCGTCTGCCCAGAAAAGGTCATCTCGGAGCTCAGCTCCAAAAATCGATTTTCCTTTTTCAAGTCCATCAAGTGGGAAAATCCAAAGGTAAAGGCCCTACCTGATTCGGGGGTAGTGATGAAGTCGATGAAAGGGCGGTCGTTGTCACGGGTACCGAATTCCCCATAAAACTCAAAACGCCCCTTGGGATCTATCCATCGGAAAAAGCCTGCACTAAACTGCTGCCGCTTGGATTGGATGGTATCCAGTACCTGTTGGTTCTTTTTTCTTCCATTAAATACCGGAAGCACATCCTCTAAATCGGATACTTCGGAGCGGTACACATTATTGGTGGAGCCATAGCCAAAAAATAAACCAGGTACCCACTTGGGTTGGTAGGTGAAAATTACCCCTGAAAGCTGACGCTGACCATCCTCCTTTTTTGGATAGTAAACATCCATCTGCTGAAAGTTATAATCAGAATGTGGAGGTAGAAAATTGGATGCTTCCAGCCTTCCAGTCATGACTTGCCCTTCAAATGAACCAATAGCAGACTTAATTGGTCGACGCGTATTCATCGTGTAGTGCAGGAAGCCTGGGGCAGAATTTCCCATCAGCAAGGAATTTCGTCTTCCAGGTCCCCACCAAAGATTTTCAGTGGATATTCCCAAGGAAATCGCATCCAAGTTCAGACGGAAACTGGATTGTCCTGGAACTAATTTTTGATATGCGCGATCCCCAAAGCGCTCAGGCAGGTCAATTCGGTTGAGGTATTCGTAATAGAAAAGGATGGTGGACTGCTGCTCAATGGGAAAACCGATAAACTCCTTGTTTTGGGCCATTACCAGTTCGGGCTGCACCTGCAAACTGAATTTCCACCATTCTACAAAAGCTCCCAAGCTAAATACCTGTTGCAACCCACGATTTGGAATCATGGCGCCATCGTTGGTAGCAAAGGGGTAGTTGGACGTAAATTGACTTTTGTAAAGTGCGGGAAGGAGCAAAAATTTGCCTCGCTTCCCGATACGTTGGTGGTAGCTGGAAGAGTCCAGATTAACCAAGCCTCCATCCAAGTCAAAGCCATGAGCAAGACCAAAAGCGGCCGTAGGAATCAACGGGCGAATCATAAATGAGGATGCCGAATCCACCTTGCCGGTCAACTGCAATCTTCGCAGGTAGTCTTCCAAAGAAGGGGCGCCCACAGCAATACTTTGAGCCTTTGTGCTCTGACTGAATGATAGCATCCCAAACAGTCCAATCGCCGCTAGTAGTAGTCGTAGTTGCATCAGGAGTTAGTTTGAATGGCTAAAATGGAAATTTTCCCAATCGACCAGGACTCATCACACTTGGGCGAATAGCTATTGGTTTGCTTCAATTCATCCCGCATAAAAAACCGTACGGAGTCTACCTTTGAATGTTCAATGAGCTTCTCTACTCGGTAGCGGCTGGTGGTGGTTTGTCCTCCAAGGCACAAGCTTGGCAGGTTGGTTTCTATCGCCCCAGTTTTGGGGGTATTCTGCCGGAAAAATTCATTAGGGTAAGACTGGTACAAGCAATAAGAAGATTCACAAGGGCTGTTCGAAAAGGTAGTGCGAACGACATCCGTGCTATCGATTCCCATAAACCAGTAATCTGGTCCAGAATAACCATCGTCCCAGTTGCCGTCCCAGCTGTCGTGAATAAAAATCTCTGCAGTCAACTTTAAATAGTTGTGCGCAGGCAAGTCGTAAAGCGTAACGGCTACTTCCTCATTGTGGTACCATCCTGCAATGGTATCGTTTCTCCAGATTAATAGACGCCCATTTTCAAAGTTGGCCAGATCCAATTTTGAAAAGTTGTTGTTGTAGATTTGAACTTGGTTTTCAACAGATTCTACACAGGAGGTCAATCCGAGAAACAGCAATAAAGCAAAAAGATGAAGGCTACGCAGCAACTTTCCCATGGGGTAGGGGTTGATTAAAAATTTGATCAAACAAAGAAACAAAAAACGAAGCATTTCTTCCAATTTACGAAGGACATTCTCCCGTTTCAATTGCTCCTTTCCAAACTAGAAGTAGGCCGCTGTTCATATATCAAACCAGTCTCCACCTGGCTTTTTCAAAAAATAAGGGATTATCGGTTACTTTTACTGTTCCAACCCATTCCGCTATGCCTCTTTTTACGCTAGTGGCCGGTGCCCGGCCCAATTTCATGAAAATCGCTCCTCTGATTCATGCTTTGCAAAAGAAGCAGCGCGAAGGAGTTGCTGTGGAATTTCGCCTCGTGCACACGGGACAGCATTACGACAAAAACATGTCTGGAGCCTTTTTTGAGCAGTTGAATATCCCAGCGCCCGATGCCAACTTGGGAGGAGGAGGAGGCACACAGGCCGAGCAAACTGCTGCGATCCTAGTGGCCTTTGAACAGGAATTGATGGCCCATCGCCCACACTTGGTATTGGTTGTGGGAGATGTGACCAGCACCCTTGCCTGCTCCATCGCGGCCAAAAAATTACAAATCGAGGTCGCACACGTGGAAGCGGGCATCCGCTCCGGTGACCTGAGCATGCCCGAAGAAATCAACCGCATGGTGACGGACTCGATCACGGATCACTTTTTTACCACCTCCGAAATCGCCAACACCAACTTGCGAGCTGCAGGCGTGCCGGAAGAAAAAATTCACTTTGTGGGCAATACGATGATCGATACGCTGCTCGCGCAGCAACCTCGCTTCACCAAGCCTCAAGAAAGCCCTTTTGACGAATTGGTTCCCAAGGAATACTTTGTAGTAACCCTGCATCGACCTGCCAATGTGGACAATGAAGACTCCTTACGGGAGTTGATGGAGGCCATTTTGAATGGAACCGCGGGGCTGCCTTTGATTTTCCCGGTGCACCCCCGAACCGCCAAAAACTTGGAGCGCTTGGGAATCGCAGCGCCAAACCTCCACTTGATCAGCCCACTGGGCTACTTGGAATTTAACTATCTCGTGCAGCACGCCAAGGGAATCATTACAGATTCAGGCGGAGTGACAGAAGAAGCCTCCGTGATGAATGTGCCTTGTCTTACGCTACGGGATAGTACGGAGCGCGCAGAGACCATCCACCTCGGTACGAATGTGCTGGTGGGCACGGATCCCAAAAACCTAAAGCCTTACTTGGATCAAATCCTCCGAGGAGAGTGGAAACAGTACCAGGGGATCCCGCTTTGGGATGGCAAGACCGCCGAGCGCATCGTGGATGTGCTCCTCGAGCAATACTGTTAGAAAAATTTGCGCGCAAACCGCGAAGGCTCAAAGAAATACTATCCTTGGCGGCTTTGTGTCTTAGCGAGAAATTATCCTTTTCTCTCGCAAAGAAAGGAAGCCACGAAGAAATAACCCTTTGCGCCTGCCTTCCGCAGGTAGGTCTTGGCGCCTTTGCGCGATAACTTCTTTTTGTTTTCGTCAAGGCCTGCCTACCGCAGGCAGGAAGGCTTCGCGTGAGTATTTTTATTTCTCGCAAAGAAGAGAAGGCGCAAAGAGCTTACTTAAGTTCTTTGCGCCTTCCCTTATTTGCGGCTTTGAGTGAATTATTTTTTTGACTGCCTAGAGCGAGTGGATCAATCTACCCAGCCCCAGGGAGCAGGGGGAGTATCGATAGGCTTGGTCAGGTCAAATCGAACCGAGAATAGCGTAGCCGATCCAAGCCTTCTCAGGTTGTAGGTAAAGGAGGTTTCATCCATACTAATCCACCAGACATTCCCTACAGCAGCAGGAAGCAAGCCCGCAGTAAAAGCGTCTGCTGGGAAAAATTGCGTGCTGGCGGAACCCGTATTCGTAGCCTTACCCCCATACTGCGTCACCGCATCCTCAGACCCATCGGCATGCCGGTGGTCGTGCTTGAGTTGGATCAACTGCTGCTCATCCATCGTCAGCACCCAAGTGCGGGAAAGATCCTCCCCCACAAAAAAGGGAATCCGAAGGCGCCCATCCTCACAACTGCGCACATGCATGACCAACTTACCAGCAAAACGGGGATCAGACTCGGGGGATACCAATTTGCCGGCATAGCTTTTTCCGCAATGGCTAGACAATGTCTCCCAAAACTGCTGGGAAGGAGCTTTATCTTGAGCAAAAACTTGAGGAAGGCACCCTAAAAATAGGATCGCAACAAAAAGGAATAGGCTGGTATTTTTCATAGCTGGGAAATTACCGAATTTAAGGGGAAAGTCATTCCTTCCATCGGATTAGACATAAAAAAAGCCACCCGAAGGTGGCTTTCAAATTTGGTCTATCGAGCTTAGAAAGAAAATCCTACGCTAAAGTTGACACGCATACCTGGAGCAAGCTGAGTGAAGAATTGGTCTTGAGCACCGTAGGAACTGAAGATAAATTCACGCTTGTCGTTGAGTAGGTTTTGTACACCCAAGCTGGTACGGATGCGCTCGTCTGCACCGAAGGTCTTGTTGACATTCAAGTTCAGGGAATTGAAAGGAACTGCATAGGTGTCGGTACGGTTACCGAAACCAACCATATTCAAAGTAGGTCCCTGCACGTTGTAGTAGATCCCTGCTTCCCATCCTGTGCTATAATCAGAATAGGCAATTCCGGTATTCACAATGTACGGAGCCTGACCCGCCATATCACGCGTGTCACCGATTTTTTGACCCTCTCTAGCAGTCAATTGGCGAGATCTTTTCTCGGTAGCAGACATGGAGATTTGAGACTCAGTCAAGGTGATGTTGCTGGTCCAAAGGAATTTTTCTAGGCTAGGGCTGATGAATTTCAAAGACTTTCTGAATTCCAATTCCAAACCAAGCACGGTACCATTTCCAACGTTTCTTGGCTGGAAGGATCCAGGGTCAGAAAGGAATTGTACGATTTCAATCGGGTTCTCAAAAGTCTTGTAGAATGCACCTACAGACCAGGTTTCACCTTTAGGCTGGAACATTTCCCAACGTACGTCAAAGTTGTTGATGCGGGTAGATTGCAAATTACCATCCCAAAGGATTTCTGTACCCCCATTGGTTGTTTCTTGGAACAAACCTCCTACAAAAGTTCTACCTGTGATGGGATCAATGATTTCTGCAAAAGAGAGTTCCTTAAAAGAAGGACGCGCGATGGTTCTTGCAGCAGAAAAACGAAGGTTTTGAGTTTCTTTCAATGCCAACACCAAATTCAAGGTTGGGAAGAAATCCAAATCATCCAATACCTGCTCTTGATCAAATACAATAGATGCATTTTGGTTGGTACCAGAATAGTATTGCGTATACTTCTCTACACGAAGGCCTACGATAGATTTCAATTTAGGCAGTGGATTAGCTTCTACGCTTGCATACCCACCCATGTTGGTTAGGTTAGACTGGAATTTATTCGGGTTGTTTGGAATAAAATCTGGGTTATAACGAACCCCATTTCTATTGGTAGCAGAAAACAAGTTGCTTTCCTTCAATACGGAATTAGGATTACCATCTAGCGGAGTTGTTCCCGTTGGAAATTGGAAGGACTGGATTTCAAAATCACGTTCTTTATAGGTGTAGGATCCTCCAAATTTAAACTTGGCATCTTGATTCCAAAGGCTCAGGTTTTTGGTTAGGTCCAACTTACCTACCAAGTTGTTTTCTTCCAAGTTTCTCCAGATACGTGCAGGCAAACCTACTTCTGGAGAGATGGTATTGGTTGGCAATCTGAATCGAGTAAAGCGGATATCTGGATCTTCGATGGTGGAACGTGTGGGAGCTAACTTCCAGTTAATTTCCCATGCATTCCCGTTCAAAAAGTGATTACCAGATAGCAAGATGCTAGAAAGTCCACGCTGGCTATATTCTAAGTTGTACTGCTTTGCTTCATAGTTGGCACCTAGGTTGGAGTTTTCGTAATCGAAAATACCCGATTTGGTCTCTCCGTTTTGTAGATGAAGGAAGTTGAGCTTGAATTTGGAAGCCTTTGTTTTCAAGGCAATACCTGCTATACCTCCAAGAAGCACACTATTTACTCCGTAGTTACCTGACTGGATTTGAAGTGCCTCCAATTCATTTTGGTTGGAATCGATTGGCTTGGCAAACAAGTTGAATTGCGCATCCTGATAAAACTCCGTATCATTTTTATAAGTCAAGGCAGCATTGTAACCCCAAGTTGCTTTTGGTCTTGCAATTTGATTTCCGAAGGAAAGGCTCAAACCAAAATCCATCATGGAAGTTTGGGTAGATGCGCCTAAGGTTTTGTTGAAGCCTCTCAGCAACTGCTGAAACTCTTGTCCTTTGGCTCCGTTTGGATTACCGATTACTTCAGCAAACTGTGGAATATTGGTTCTTCCGCCTGTAGGATTGGCACGAGTACCGTCATCATAACCCAACCAGTCAGTCTTACCTCCTTGGTAAGTCAAGTAATTTTTGTTGAAGTGCATGGAAGGATTTACCCCTCCAGAAATACTTACTCGGAAGGTTTTCTCTTCAGGAAAATCTTTGGTTTCAATATCTACTACCCCACCTGTAAAATCAGCTGGAAGCTCCGCAGTAAAGGACTTGGATACCACGATATTGTCAATCACATTCGTCGGAAAAATATCCATTTGGATGGTATTGCGGTCTGGATCCAAACCAGGAATATCCACTCCATTCAATACGGTCTTGGTGTAACGATCACCCAAACCACGTACATACACGTATTTACCCCCTTCGATAGATACCCCCGTAACACGCTTCACGGCAGAAGCAGCATCTCCATCGCCAATCTGACGAAAGGTCGCTGAGGAGATTCCATCTAGCAAATTGGGTGCATTTCGCTTCACCGACAACAAGGCGGATTCCGTGGTACGAATAGCGGCAGCAGAGACAGTGACGGTCTCCAGTTCTGACTCCTCTGACTTCAGGAGGACATCGGAAAGTACATTCACTTTTCCAGACTCCACTACTACCTCGGTCAAGTTGACCGTAGCAAAGGAGATGTACGAAATTTGAAGGGTGTACGCTCCAGGAGCAAGTTGAATTTCAAACTTTCCATCAAAATCGGTGACAGCACCGGTTGATGTTTCTTTGACCAACACCGAAACCCCGTAAAGTGGCTCTCCGGTGGATTCATCAAAAATGGCGCCACGGATGGTGCCATTCTGGGCAAATACAAAGCCCGTAACCAATTGAAATGCAATGATAAGGAGTAGAACGACCAGTGGTTTAATGGGCAGTTCTTGTTTTT
This sequence comes from uncultured Algoriphagus sp., assembly GCA_903952135.1. Taxonomy (GTDB): domain Bacteria; phylum Bacteroidota; class Bacteroidia; order Cytophagales; family Cyclobacteriaceae; genus Algoriphagus. The sequence continues at coordinate 54,289 of CAJBER010000051.1, read as the reverse complement.
TCTTGTTCATACAGCGTTAAGAGAAAATCTATTAGTAAAGGGAAAAAGGAAAGGAAGGATCCTTGCAAGACCTTCCTTTCCTCTTGGGAATGTTGAATTATTTGAAATCGGCTAGTGCACCAGCTTTGTCAGCCCAGGTCCAACCTGTGAAGGCAGACTTGGTAGCGCCAACTGTGTTTGCCTTCAAGGCAACTTCAGTAGCATAAGCATCTGTACCGTTGCGGAAAGCAGTTGCCAAAGTGACACCTGATTTTAGTGTAGCCTCAAGTTTGTTGAAAACAAGTGGGCCAGTAGTTCCTGTGAAGTTTGGAACAGTAGCGGCATCTAGAGAAAGATCACCTCTACCGGCGTTCGCTACACCATTGTACGTATCTGCTGGAGCAGGAAAGTTGAAGAAGTACAAGTTTTCAAAAGTACCTCTAGCCTTAGATCTGAAGTCACCGAATTCAGAAGCTGGGTGACCTTTAACAGAACCGTTTTTCACGGTATGAGCAGCATTGTATGCGCCTTCAGGTCCGTCAATTTCAAGACCGTGGTCTGTATTCACGCCAGCGATTACGATAAAGTTGTCCAAAGTACCTGCCCAAGACTGGTCAGTATCTACTGCATCATCACCTGAGTTCCATATCAAAGCATTCTTTACAGAAACTGTTCCACCAAACCATTCGATACCATCGTCCTGGTTAGCTACTACTTCTACGTTTTCGATTACGGTTCCGGAACCTACACCACCAAGAGTCAATCCGTTGATCTCGTTACTAGCACCGATCAAGGCACCACCGTGACGGATAGAGATAAATTTAAGGATACCAGAGTTGTCTGCATCATTTGTTCCTCCGTACAATCCGTTGGTGTCAGATGCTGGGATACCTTCAATTTGAAGTTCGGCTACGTCACCTGCAAGCGAGCACTTCGCTTTTCCTAGAATGATTAAGCCTCCCCAAAGACCTTCCTGAGTTGGTTCTAAGTTTGGAGAAGAAATTTGACCAGGGGCAATTTCGTCAGCTACGGAAGTAAAAATGATTGGCTCAGTAGCGGTTCCTTGTGCGTCGATTTGCGCGCCTCTAGCGATAAGTAGTGCAGTAGCGTTGGCACCAGTTCCAGCTTCACCTTTGATGATTACTCCTTTTTGGATAGTCAATTTAGCAGGAGAAGTAACTACAATTCTGCTTCCCAAGATGTAAGTTTTACCTGTTACCCAAGTGGTATTTGCAGTGATATTGCTTGTAACGCGGATGGTAGTTGGCTCAGCGCCTACAGTCAATACGTGTGTAGTCTTGGCTACATCACCGTCTGTGTCAGTTACAGTAAATTCGAATACCAAGTTTTTGCCAGCATCTGCTGCAACAGCAGTGTATTCAAAAGGAAAAGTAGCAGAAGTTCCGCTCAAAGGTGCAGTAGAAAGTGCTGCTCCGTCTTTAGTGATAGCCAAAGAAACCAAACCGTCAAGACCTTCAGCGGTGCCAGTAACGGGACCTAGTTTTGCGCCTGCATCAATTTTTGCAGTAGCAGGGATACCTGAAATGGTTACACCATTGTCCGGCTTTTCTTCTTCAGTACAACTTGTAAACACAAGTGTAAATGCAGTTAACAAAGTAAGTGCGTACGTGAACTTTTTCATTGGTTATGTGTGATTAAGAATTTGCGAAGCGATTATGATACAAATGTGCAGCGGATTTTATGCCTCCAAGAAAAAAACGAGTTATCCTTTTTTTAAAAAAACAGGGGGTAATTAACCTTGAATTAACAGCAGGCACAAAAAAAAGGGCTTCTCATTCGAGAAGCCCTTTCTAACAGCGGATTCGTGTTACTTTAATGTTACGGACTTATTAATCGGCACTTTTTCAAGTAAAGTTTTTACGAGATCACGCGTACTTATTTGATCTGCTTCTGCCTCGTAATTGAGCAAAATTCGGTGATTCAACACGTCTTCGGCAATTTCTTTGATGTCCTCAGGCAACACATAATCGCGGCCATCCATGAAGGCTACCGCCTTGGCTGCCAAATTCAAATTGATACTCGCACGAGGCGATACTCCAAATAGAATGTATTTCGCTTCGTCCTTCAAGCCATAGTCCGCAGGGAAACGGGTGGCAAACACCAGTTCAATGATGTAATGCTCCAATGGCTCCGCCAAAGTAACTGCATTGATCTGGTCGCGGATGTCAAAAATATCTTGCTTGGACAGGATGGGCTTCACATCAGCTGAATACTGCATGTTGGACATCCTGCGCATTACTTCCATCTCGTCGGATTTGCTCGGGTAATCAATGTGCACCTTCATCATGAATCGGTCCACCTGGGCTTCGGGTAGCGGATAAGTTCCTTCCTGATCTACAGGGTTTTGGGTTGCCAATACCAAGAAAGGACGATCCAAGGGGTAGGTAGTCTCCCCAATGGTCACCTGCTTTTCTTGCATGGCTTCCAGGAGGGCCGACTGCACCTTTGCAGGAGAACGGTTGACCTCATCCGCTAGAATAACGTTCGAAAAAATAGGCCCTTTCTTTACCTCAAAATTGGATTTTTGCTGATTGTAAATCATCGTACCAATCAAGTCTGAAGGCAATAAATCGGGGGTAAACTGAATGCGGTTGAAATTTAAATGAAGCACCTTGGCAAGCGTGTTTACGGTCAAGGTTTTGGCAAGTCCTGGCACACCTTCCAATAGAATGTGTCCATTGGTAAACAAGCCAATCAACAAGCGATTGATCATCTTGTCTTGGCCTACCACTACTTTCTTCACTTCCTGAATGACTTCAGCAATTTTTTCCTGATGCATATGACTCGTCTTTATATGTACTTGTTTGGGTTGGCTAAATTAGGAGAAATTGTACCAATCCCCAATCTTACAGTTTCCGGAGCGCATTCCCGAACGCCAGGCTGATTTTTAGGAATTTTTAAGACCTCCGATTTATACTTCCTCCAGCCCTAGGCTTGGCAAATCCTGTCAGCCCCAGTGCGCGGTACACTACCTCCTGGCTGAGTTCCCGAACTTCCCCAACTTCCATCCCATCTAGCGTGATTTTTTCCATGGAAGAGCGAACCAGCCTGAGGGTAGGAAAACCTACCGCAGCGGTCATTTTTCGCACTTGGCGGTTTTTGCCTTCAATCAAGGTAAGGGCCAGCCAGCGATCTGGGATAGCTGCACGGAAGCGAATGGGAGGATCTCGATCGGGAAGTGTTGGGGCTTCGGCTAATAATTTGACCAACGCAGGCTTGGTGCGATACGGCTTTCCATCCACTTGAATGGTCACACCGGCTTGCAATTGGGCCAAAGCTTCGGGAGTAGGAATTCCCTCCACCTGCACATAATAGGTACGCTGGTGCGCAAATCGGGGGTTGAGCAACTGGTGGTTCAAGCTCTTGTCGTCGGTAAGGAGGAGCAAACCCTCGCTATCCTTATCCAAGCGACCCACTGGATACACCTCCTTTGGAAATTCTCCTAAGGTAGCCAGGGTGGGTCCTTCTCCACTAAACTGGGTGAGCACCCCAAAGGGCTTGTAGGTAATAAAATAACTGGCCAAAGCGGTAGGCTTAGCTGCCGCAGCCTACACAATCAAAATGGGAGTCGAGGGGCTTTACTCCCTTGAGCTGCATTTCTAAGTTGTGGATCTCGTCACGGACTTCCATGTCGGCAAACATGTCCCCGGTTAGTTTTGCTCTCAAAGCCGTAATGGCTTCTTCCAAGGCAAGTAGTTGTTGTTCGGTCATCGCAGTGGTTTTTTTGGGGTGAAAAAAGAGGTTCAGAACTAAAATTCTTTCAGTTATAGGTTCAGCTCAAAAATGAGGCCAATTGGGCCAGATTTGCAATGAAACTAGCGAATAAAATTTTTCAGGTTCCAGGTGACATTCTAAAACCATCTTCGAAGTCTTCTGCACTCCAAAAAGAAGTGAATGTCAACAGGGCCTTAACACTAGAATCCTCCTGTCATTTTCTTTCCACGAACGGCCAATTCTTCTATCTTTGTGGCTTGTTTTGAGCAAGATGCCTAGCCATGCGTGCTAAGCTCGACCCAACTTATGTTCGTCGGGAGGAGTTCAATACAAACATTTCTTCAAGTACACCAGAATAGACGCAGTGAAAACGTACCAGGAATTTAAGCAGGTTGACTACCCCCACATCGGTGAGTCGGTCCTTCAGTATTGGAAAGAAAATCAGATTTTCGAGAAATCCATCTCCAACCGAGAAGGGGCCAAGACCTTTACTTTTTATGAAGGACCTCCTTCTGCCAACGGTACGCCCGGTATCCACCACGTCATGGCCCGTACCCTCAAGGATATCTTTTGCCGCTACAAAACCCTGCGCGGATTTCAAGTCAAACGCAAAGGAGGATGGGATACACACGGCCTCCCTGTGGAACTTCAAGTAGAAAAGGAGTTAGGCATCACTAAAGAAGATATTGGAAAAAAGATCACCGTAGCCGAGTACAACAAAAAGTGCCGGGAAACGGTGATGCGCTTCAAGAATGAGTGGGACGAGCTCACCGAGAAAATCGGCTATTGGGTGGACTTGGAAGATCCTTACATCACCTTTGATTCCAATTACATCGAGTCCCTTTGGTACCTCCTCAAGCAGCTTTACGAAAAAGGACTGCTCTACAAAGGCTACACCATACAGCCCTACTCCCCTGCAGCAGGGACGGGACTCAGTTCACACGAACTCAATCAGCCAGGCTGCTACCGCGAGGTAAAAGACACCTCCATCACGGGGCAGTTTAAACTCAAAGGGCAAACTAATACCTACATCCTAGCCTGGACTACTACGCCTTGGACCCTGCCTTCCAACTCGGCTTTGGCCATCGGTGAAAACCTAGACTATGTGAAGGTGCGCACCTTCAATCCCTACACCCACTTGCCTGTAGATGTGATTTTGGCGAAAGCAAGGGTAGCATCCTACTTTTCTCCAAAAGCCGCAGAACTCCCGCTAGAAGACTACCGTCCTGGAGACAAACTGATTCCTTACCAAGTACTGGAAGAGTTTAAAGGAAAAAGCATGATCGGCTGGGAATACGAACAGCTGCTCCCAATCCCAGGCTTGTCCCTTCCACATCCTGCCTTTACGGTAGTGGCCGGGGATTACGTGACCACCGAAGACGGTACGGGCATTGTGCACTTGGCCAAGGCCTTTGGTGCGGATGACTTTAGAACCTTAGTTCAGCAAAAGGTGCCTGGAATCTTTGTCCAGGACGAGCTCGGAAACGAAGTGCCCGTGGTAGACCGTCAAGGTAAATTCCTACCCATCGTCGGCGAATACCTGGTGGCCAAGATGCAGGAACATGGAATCAGCGCCCACAAGACCTTTGGGCCGAATGATTTCTATGTCAAAAATTACACCCAGGATGACGAGGCGGCACAGGATTACAAAAACACGGACGTGATCTTGTCGATCCTCCTCAAAAATGAAAACAAGGCCTTCAAGGTCGAAAAATACGAGCACAGTTATCCACATTGCTGGAGAACGGACAAGCCGATTTTGTACTACCCGCTGGAAAGTTGGTTTATCAAAACCACCGCCTACAAAGACCGCATGGTGGAACTCAACAAAACCATCCAATGGAAACCAGAGGCCACAGGCACTGGTAGATTTGGCAACTGGCTGGAGAACTTGGTGGACTGGAACTTGAGCCGCTCCCGTTTCTGGGGCACCCCGCTACCCATCTGGAGAACTGCCGATGGCACTGAGGAGAAATGCATCGGCTCCATCGCAGAGCTGCAAGCAGAAATCGACAAGTCAGTGGCCGCAGGCTTCATGACTGCTTCACCTTATGCAGGCAAGGAGCTCGACCTACACCGTCCTTATGTGGATGACGTAATCTTGCTTTCTCCCAAAGGACAAAAAATGTTCCGTGAGACCGACTTGATTGACGTTTGGTTTGATTCAGGCGCCATGCCTTATGCCCAGTGGCACTATCCATTTGAAAACAAGGACGTTTTTGCCGCCAACTTCCCTGCGGATTACATCGCGGAAGGGGTAGATCAGACTCGAGGCTGGTTCTTTACACTTCACGCTTTGTCGGTGATGCTATTTGACAGCGTTTCCTTCAAAAATGTCATCGCCAACGGTTTGGTGCTGGACAAAAATGGAAACAAGATGTCCAAGCGCCTCGGCAATGCCGTTGACCCCTTCAAAACCTTGAAGGAGTACGGACCCGACGCCTTGCGCTGGTACTTGCTCAGCAATGCCAACCCTTGGGACAACCTTAAATTCAACTTGGACGGAGTGACCGAAGTGCAGCGACGCTTCTTTGGTACCCTGCAGAATACCTATAATTTCTTTGCTTTGTATGCCAACCTCGATGCTTTCATCTACCGGGCAGAAAAGGCCGTTCCAGTGCAAGAGCGAGCAGAGCTCGATCAATGGATCCTATCTAAGTTGCAATCTCTTATCCTGGAAGTAGAAGTAGCCATGGATGGCTACGACGCCACCAAGGCTACCCGTGCGATCCAAAATTTTACGGTAGATCAACTGTCCAACTGGTACGTACGTCTTGCTCGGAAGCGATTCTGGAGAGGTGACATGCAGGCCGACAAGCAGGCCGCCTACGAGACCTTGTACGAGTGCCTCTTTACGCTCAGCCAACTGATGTCTTCCTTTGCGCCTTTCTATGCGGACTGGTTGTACAAAAACTTGACCGAGGCAGGAGAATCCGGAAAGGCCTCCGTGCACTTGACTGACTGGAACACTGCCAATCATTCGCTGATCAATCCTGACTTGGAAACAAGCATGGACCTGGCACAGACGATCTCTTCCTTGGTACACTCCTTGAGAAAGAAGGAAAAAATCAAGGTGCGTCAGCCTTTGCAGCGCATCCTGGTGCCTGTACTTTCCGAAAAATTCAAGTCACAAGTAGCTAAGATGGCGGAGCTAATCCAAACGGAAGTCAACATCAAGGAGATCGAATACCTAGATGATGCATCCGGAATCTTGGTAAAGAATATCAAGCCCAACTTACCCGTATTGGGCAAGAAATTGGGTCCAAAAATGCGTTTTGTGGTGGCCGCCTTACAAAGCTGGGGAGCCACAGAAATCAACCAAATCGAGCGTGAGGGACATTACCTGCTTTCGGTAGAAGGGGAAGAAATCGACCTGCTACTCGAAGAAGTATTGATCAGCTCCCAAGATATACCAGGCTGGTCAGTTGCTTCGGATCAAGGGGTGACTGTAGCGCTGGATGTAACCCTGACCGAAGAATTGAAGCAAGAAGGGGTTGCCCGTGATTTGGTCAATCGCATCCAAAACCTACGCAAGGACCTTGGTCTGGAGGTACAGGATAAAATCACGCTCCTCGTATCCGACAGCAATCCTTTAGTCAATGCTTCCATCGCATTGTTTGGAGGATATATCCAAGAAGAAACGCAGGCCATCTCTCTTGCCGTAGGCAAATTGGAAGGAGAAGCAACCGTTTTAGATATGGATGAATTTGAATTGGCAGTACGCCTAATTAAGGCTTAACTTTTCGCACATGAACAACTACCTCAAGTATTTCGGAATTGCATTTTTGGTGATCGCCCTAGATCAGGCCACTAAAATGTGGGTGCACTTTCAAATGGACTTTGGCAGCCCTGGGCAAATCCAAATTTTTGGAGACTGGTTTAAATTACACTACACCACCAATCCTGGAATGGCCTTTGGAATGGAGCTAGGCTCCGAATATGGGAAAATGATCCTTACTTCCTTCCGTTTGGTGGCCATGGTGGGGATTGGGTATTACCTTCATTACCTAATAAAGCAAAAAACACATGTAGGATATACTTTTTGCATTGCCCTGATTTTAGGAGGAGCTATTGGCAACTTGGTGGATTCGGTATTTTATGGCGTATGGCTTGATAATGCCCCCTACAATGCACCAACACCTTGGTTTCATGGGCAGGTGGTTGATATGTTTTATTTCGACATATGGGAAGGGTACATCCCTGAATGGGTACCGCTTTGGGGTGGTGGATATACCGCACTTTGGCCAATTTTCAATGTGGCAGATGCCTCCATATTTATTGGAGTTGCCATCATCTTAATTTTTCAAAATCGCTTTTTTCCGGATAATAAATCTGAGAAAATAACTCCTCCTCAAGAGGTAGAGGAAGAACAGTAAATCAAACGCTACTTACAGAAGTTGAGAAGAGAGGTCATTAGTTAGGCCTCTCTTTTTTTTCTCCAAAAAAATCAGGGTAAATCGCAAAAAATACTGATTTAATCCGTAATTTTCCTTTTCGTGTAGCTATCAAGTAGGTCCACCTGTTTGGAAAAGAAGATTATAAAAGTGAATAATATATATACTACTTTTTTTAATTGTCATGATTGTTGATCCAGATCAGCCATTTCAGCTTGTTTATTCAATTTACAGCCACGAATATTTGGGCTTACTTTTTGAATCCTATGTAGTTCCTTTAGATGATAAAGGAAGGCTTACTTATGCCTATCAAAATATAAGTTCTGCGAATGCGAAAGAATTTGATACGGGACTAGAGGAACAAGATTACGAGTTGATCCGCCTGATGGACAGCATGCAGCAAGACGTGGTGGTCAAACCTTACATGAAAAAAGGGAATCTAAAACCGAAAGAATTCCTCCGCAAAATTTTTGATCCAAAGACTGCTGACCCAACCATCCAAGAATTGTTGTTTAAAAACTTGGAGATTAAACGGGCCAAAATTTTGCCCTTACTGATCGGGAAGCGCTTGTTTGAAACCGCTTCGGATGGAAATCCAACCGGCAAAGAAATTAGTGTTCAGGCGGAGCCCGCTACAGTACTGTTTCACTTCGACAAAGGAGAATTCAATACCCAGTACTACCCCTTAATCAAGTTTCAAGGACAAAAACTAAACTGGCAGCACAAGGGGGGCTATTTGGTCTGCAAGGAACCCGCCTGGCTAGTCGTCAACCAGCAACTTTTTCACTTTGAAAAAGGAATCGATGGCAAAAAATTGCAACCCTTCCTGAATAAAAATGCGATTCTGATCGAACGAAAGTTTGAACCTGAATATTACCGCAAGTTTGTCACCTCCTTGATTACACAATTTGAGGTAGTGGCCAAAGGATTTGATATTCACACTGAACAAGGCACCCCAGAGGCCCTCTTGGCCGTAAGTGGCCTGCCAGGTGGGGTATCCACAGAAACTCTCTTTGGAGAGGAAATCACCACCCCAGCCGAAGATATCATTGTTCTTGAGCCTCGATTCAAGTACGGAGAATTTGATTTTGGCACCCTCCTCAATGCTGGAGAAGGAAGTGGCAATTCCTGCCGCTACGAAGAAAAGGATGGCAATTTTACTTTTTTCAAAACCGTCCGTACCACCAAACTGGAGGAGCGCTACCTGACTATTCTCAAGAAAAAAGGGCTGGAATTCATGCATGGCAAAACCGCCCTTCCCAAAACTCAGGCTTTTGAATGGCTCGGGAACAACGAGGATTACCTGCTAGAAAATAAGATCAAGGTGGTTCAGAAAGGGGGGCTCAATGGAAAAACCTACCATATCGGTAGAGCCCAAATTACGATTGAAGTCAATGAAAATATCGACTGGTTTGATGTCAAGGCACTGATCAAGTTCGGCATTTACCTGGTGCCTTTTGCCAAACTTCGCAAGCTACTAATCCAGGGCAAGCATGAGTTTGAACTCCCAAATGGAGAAATTGCCGTTATCCCTGCCTCTTGGTTTGTCAACTATTCCGAGCTATTCAACTTCATCGAAGAACGGAGTGCTGAAGAGCTCGTTCTCCGAAAGCACCACTTGGCCTTTGCCAGAGAACTACAGAACGGGGAGTTGATTCGCCTCAACCTGAGCTTGAAGCTGGAGCGTCTCCGCAACTTTGACGCTATTGATGACTATGCGCTGCCCGCTACCTTCAAAGGGGCCCTTCGTCCTTATCAGAATGCAGGTTACAACTGGCTCCGCTTTTTGAACGAATACCAGTTTGGCGGATGCCTCGCTGACGACATGGGTCTTGGTAAAACCGTACAAACTTTGGCCCTTTTGGCCTATGAAAAGGAGGAAAACGATGGTTTTGCTTCCTTACTCGTGATGCCTACTTCCCTGATTTACAACTGGGAGTTGGAAGCCAAAAAGTTTGCTCCAGGCCTCAAAATCTTAGTGTATTCAGGTACGCAGCGGAATAAGGATCCTTGGAAATTTCGAGGATACGATGTGGTCTTGACCTCCTACGGCATTGTCCGCATGGACATCGAGCAGCTCAGCCAGTTTTACTTCAATTACGTGATCTTGGATGAGTCTCAGGCCATCAAAAACCCGAATTCCAATATCGCTACCGCTGTCAATAAACTGAAAAGCAAGCGGCGTCTTATCCTGACAGGTACGCCGGTAGAAAATGGCACCATGGACCTCTGGTCACAGATGAACTTTGTGAATCCAGGACTGCTGGGCAACCAGCTGATCTTCAAAAAGCAATTTCTACAGCCCATCGAAAAGCAGCACGACCGAGAAAAAGCGGCTCGCTTGCATGCCATGATCAAGCCTTTTATCCTTCGCCGACTAAAATCTCAAGTAGCGAAGGATCTCCCAGAGAAAATCACCAACGTGAAATACTCGGACATGACTGCTGCCCAAGAAAAGGTGTATGAAGAGGTAAAGAGCTATTACCGAGAAAAAATCATTGGGGAATTGGCAGGTACTGGTCGAGGAAGTCAGCAGTTTACTCTCCTTCGTGGACTTACCCAGCTCCGGCAGATTGCCAACCACCCCAAGCTCGTTCGAGAAGACTACACGGGAGAGTCAGGTAAGTTGGAGGACATCACCTACATGCTTCAAGAGACCATCTCCGAGAACCACAAGGTGTTGGTGTTTAGCCAATTTGTACGTCACTTGTCCATCGTTCGGGAGTTTTTGGATGCCGAAAAAATCCCCTATGCGTATTTAGATGGTGCTACCAGAGACCGACAGGCTCAGGTGGAGAAATTCCAAACCCAGGAGGACTGCAAGGTATTTTTGATTTCCCTCAAGGCTGGGGGAGTGGGATTGAACTTGACCAAGGCAGAATATGTATTTCTCCTCGATCCCTGGTGGAATCCTGCCGTTGAAGCGCAGGCGATCGACCGGGCGCACCGTATTGGACAGGAGAATAAGGTGATCATCTACAAGTTTATCAGCCGTGGATCAGTAGAAGAGAAAATCATGGCACTTCAAGACCGCAAACTTGCCCTTGCAGGGGAGCTGATTAGTAATGAGGAAAGCTTCATGAAGAGCTTGGATAATGACGATATCCGCGCATTACTTGACTAAATAAATTCGCCTAGACTCCGGCATTTGCCTACCCCAAACTGGGATTTCCACCTTGGTGGCTGCCATTTTTTTCTGGCCTACGTTTTTATTCCTTTGATTGTCAGTCAAGTACTCTTTCTTTTAAATTTCTTAACTATAATTTATTGTAGAAATTGGCAACGAGATGGAGATATTTTTCTAAATTTTAGAAACGTTCATTCCAATCCTTTTCCTGCTGATGCCTAAAGCCAAATCCGATAAAGACCGGAAAATCTTTGTACTGGATACCTCTGTAATCCTCTACACCCACAGCTCCATCATGAATTTTGCCGAGCACGACGTGGTCATCCCGATCACCGTCCTAGAGGAGCTGGACCAATTCAAAAAAGGCAACGACACCAAAAATTTTGAGGCCCGGGAATTTATCCGACTGCTGGATAAACTATCTCAAGATCACATGATCCACGAATGGACTCCTCTGAATGGTAAAACGAAGGGTAATTTCAAGGTGTTGATGAATCCCGACAACAACCTGAATGCCAACGTGATTTTCGGAGAGGAAAAGAACGACCACAAAATCCTGAATGCCGCCCTCTACCTCAAGCAGCATGAAAAAGACAGAAAGGTCATCCTCGTTTCCAAGGACATCAACCTCCGCCTGAAGGCAAAATCCCTAGATATCCTCGCAGAGGATTACGAAACAGGGAAAATCAAAAACATCGTCGAACTAGAGAATACAGGCAAGTACCTCTTGGAAGACTTGGATCCCCTCGCGATCAACTCGCTTTACGAACGTGGCTCCATTGAGGCAAAGGTGATTCTTGGCAATCGGAAACGAAAGGCGAATGCCTTCTACATTTTAAAGAGCCAAAAGCATTCGGTACTCGCCTATTACAACTCCGATGAAAACGTGTTGACCCGGGTCGACAAGCAGTTGGCCTACAACATCAAGCCACGCAATGCCGAGCAGACCTTTGCTTTGCATGCCATTCTAAATCCACGCATCAAACTCGTATCCATCCAAGGAGTGGCCGGAACGGGAAAGACCCTCCTTGCCCTCGCAGGAGCACTGGAGCAACGACGTGAATACAAACAAATATTCCTGGCTCGACCCATCGTACCCCTGTCCAACAAAGACATTGGATACCTTCCTGGGGACATCAAGTCCAAGCTCAACCCTTACATGGAGCCGCTTTGGGATAACTTGAAATTTATCCAAAATCAATACAAGGAAACCGACAAGGAATACCAAAAAATCACCGAGCTGGTCAACCAAGAAAAGTTGGTCATCCAGCCACTTGCCTACATTCGTGGCAGGTCGCTCTCCAATATTTTCTTTATCGTCGACGAGGCTCAAAACCTCACCCCCCACGAAATCAAAACCATCATTTCTCGGGCTGGAGAAAATACCAAAATCATCTTTACGGGAGATGTATTTCAAATCGACACGCCTTACCTCGATGCACAATCCAATGGACTATCCTACCTCATCGATCGGGTAAAGGATCATCCGCTCTATGCACACGTGAAACTGGAAAAAGGGGAACGCTCTGAGTTGGCCAACTTGGCGAATGACCTGCTGTAATTTGGTGAAATGAGGAGAGGTGCCTCTGGAGGAAAAAATTAACTTTTCTCCGTATGGGACTTGAAGTTATTCAAAATGGATTGCCATCCAGATTGCTGAAGTTCCAAACTATTCTCGTTTTCAGCATCAAAGACAATTTGGACCAGGGTTCCTTCAGGCAGGTCAGTAAACGTGATTTCAGCCTCTCGTTGATCCATGAAAACATACTTTAGTTTTTCAAGTGGAACGATCTCGGTAAATTCTCCTTCGAAGTCAAAGCCAAAACTTCCATCCTTTGCTTCCATTCGCCAAGAAAATTTTCCTCCCGGTACTAAATCAGTACTAGCTGTAGGGCAGCACCAGTCTTCAGAAGCAAAATTCCACTGGGTAATGTGGGCGGGCTCGGTATAATGTGACCAGGCTTTAGTTCGGTCGGCTAATACGGCAGCCTGAATTGTAATTTTGGTAAAAGGCATGTCCTCTTTTTTGAGATAAAATAAAGTGAAGGTTGAGAAAACTCTGGCTTGAAACTGAAGCCTGCTTTCTTACAAACTCATCATTTCTTTGAAGCGTGCTGCCTGTCGTCGGCTGACTTCGATACGATCTCCTCCCTTGAGGGTGACTACTAGACCCCCGTTAAACCAAGGTTCAATGGCCTCCACCCAGCCCAGGTTGATGATGTGCTTGCGACTGGCTCTAAAGAATGATTTCTCGTCCAAGCGCTCATCCAAGGCATTCAAGGATTTGTGAATCATCGGCTTGAAGTTGTCAAAATAGACTTTGATGTAATTGCCATCTGACTCAAAAAGGCGCACATTGGATAATCGCACAAACCAGCAGCGGTCACCATCCTTGACAAATACCTGATCCTCTAGGGTAAGTTTCTTAGAATTACCAATTCCTTCCTGCTCTTCACGTTTGGCGATGCCCTCCATTTTTCCCTGAAGTTTCAGTACAGCATCTTCCAACCGCTTCGGCTCAATCGGCTTGAGTAAGTAGTCTAGCGCATTGACCTGAAAAGCCTTCAGCGCATACTCGTCGTAGGCAGTGGTGAAAATGACATGGGGCAAGTTGTCCAACTCCTCCAAGAGATCAAAGCCTGTTTTCTCAGGCATCTGAATGTCTAGAAATATGACGTCCGGTTGGAGTTGATCAATCTTTTCTTTGGCGTCCTCCACATTCACGGCCTCCCCTACCACTTCCACTGTTTCCAGCTGATTCAACAAATTGATTAGCTCCTTGCGGGCTAGGCGTTCATCATCAATTACCAGGGCTCTCATATCAATTGGATTAATTAGTCTAAAGTAAGTCTTTGTTTCGGAATTTTAATTTCAGTAATCACAAATTGACTTCCAGAATTGAAGATTCGGAAGCTTGCCTTATCGCCATAAAGAAGGGCTAAACGTTGTTGGGTATTGTCTATCCCATGGCCTTCCTCTTCTTTGCGCTTGCTAGCAGACTGGGCTTCGTAATGTCCACTATTTTTGACTTGGATGTACAATTCATCTTCTAGTCCTTCTCGGCATTTTATTTCGATCAAGCCCCCTTTCACCAAGTTGGAGATGCCATGCTTGATGGCATTTTCCACGATGGTCTGCAGCATCATCGGCGGGATCTTGTAGGAATACGCCGCTTCCTCAATATGGTATTCCACTTGCAAGCGCTCCTCAAATCGGATGGATTCCAGCGCCAAATAATCTTTGACAGTGGCCAACTCATCGGCCAGGTCAATCACCTGCTTTTTGTCCAGCATCAGCGAGAACCGGAGCATATTGGATATTTGCGTGATGGCGGATTTCGCCTTGACCGGATCCTCATCGACAAGCGCACGAACGGAATTCAGGGCATTGAAAATAAAATGGGGGTTGAGCTGGCTTTTCAAATGGTTGAGCCGAATCTCATTGATTTTTGCTTCGTACCGAAGGGTGGTATTGTAGTTGTCCAAAAAGTGAAACACAAAATAGAGCAAGACCCAAAACCCGTAGTAGAGCGAGCTCACAAAAAGGTTGACTGAGATCACCAGGGCACGGAAATCTGCATTAGGATTGAGCGTTCCAAAAGCCAAATTGATCAGCACCTGCGCAAACACGTTGCTTACCGCCAAGACGATCACTGCCAAGATTACCTGAGCAAGCAATCGAAAAACCCCCAGATTAAACCAGCCGAAAGCCTTGACTAAGAGCCTGAAAGCATGGGTAGAGGCTAAATAAAACGCAGACAAAGCCACGAAAGCCCAGGTTTGAAGGGGCGTAATCCCCTCCGATAAGGAAGCAAAAAACACATTGACAAAAGCAAAGCTTCCCCAGCCCAAGACCTGCAATAGCCAATAGAGTGTGCTTCTGTTCATGTGTGAAAGTTAAGGAAGGAAGTCTAGGTTGACCTCCTATTTTGATAAGAGGGTGATTGGCTTGATTTTAAGCCTATTTTCAGCGATGTAATTCCTGCTTCAAGAATCTTCCTGTATGACTGTCTGGATGAGCAGCCACTTTTTCTGGGCTTCCCTGCACCACCACCGTACCGCCTTTATTGCCTCCTTCGGGCCCCATATCAATCAAGTAGTCTGCCACCTTGATTACATCCAAGTTGTGCTCAATCACCAAGACGGTATTGCCCTTATCCACCAGTTTCTGTAGTACATTCATCAACAAGTCAATGTCCTGAAAGTGCAAGCCCGTGGTCGGCTCATCTAGAATGTAGAAGGTTTTGCCCGTATCCTTTTTGGACAGTTCCGTGGCCAACTTCACCCGCTGCGCCTCGCCTCCAGAAAGTGTGGTGGCATGCTGTCCCAAGGTAATGTAACCCAAGCCCACCTCACTGAGGGTAATGACCTTTCGAAGGATTTTGGGTTGAAATTCAAAGAATTCTACCGCCTGTTCGACGGTCATGTCAAGCACATCGGAAATGGACTTTCCTTTGAAGCGTACCTCGAGGGTTTCCCGATTGTAGCGCTTGCCCTTGCAGGTCTCGCAAGGAATGTGGACATCGGGAAGAAAATCCATCTCCACCAACTTCATCCCTGCTCCCTCACAATCTTCACAGCGCCCCCCTTTGACATTGAAAGAGAATCTGCCCGGCTTGTAGCCCCGAATCTTGGACTCTGGAAGTTCGGTAAATAGCGTGCGAATGTCCGAAAACATGCCTGTGTAGGTTGCAGGATTGGATCTAGGGGTCCGGCCAATCGGACTTTGATCCACTTCAATCACCTTATCCAACTGCTTCAACCCATCAATTCGGTCAAAAGGCATGGGCTCCTTTTTGGAGTTGTAAAACTCCCGATTCAACAGGGGAAACAAGGTTTCATGGATCAGCGTACTTTTTCCACTCCCCGACACCCCAGTGACCACGATCAAGGTACCTAGGGGAAAGGATACCGTTACATTTTTCAGGTTATTGCCATGCGCGCCTTTCAAGACCAACTGCTCTCCAGTTCCTGCTCTTCGGGTGCTTGGAATATCCAAACCCAACTTTCCTTGGAGGTAACGTGCCGTAACCGAGTCAGATTGGAGGATTTCGGCAGGAGGACCTGCTGCGACCACATGGCCACCGTGTCTTCCTGCTCCTGGTCCCATGTCCACAATGTAGTCCGACTCGAGCATCATGTCCTTGTCGTGCTCGACCACCAGGACGGAGTTGCCCAGATCCCGAAGTCGCTTCAGCGCCTGAATCAATTTTACATTGTCTCGCTGATGGAGACCAATACTGGGTTCATCCAAAATATAGAGCACCCCGACCAGCTGTGTGCCAATCTGCGTAGCCAAACGAATGCGTTGGGCCTCACCCCCAGAGAGGGTGCGCAGGGGTCTATTCAACGAAAGGTAGTCCAAACCGATGTCGAGGAGAAAGCCGATCCGCTTTCGGATTTCCTTGAGCACTTCCGCGCCGATGCGCTGCTGCTTTTCGGATAGGCGTGATTCTAGCCCTTCAAACCAGCTCGCTAGCCCTTGAATATCGAGCATAGCCAACTCCCCAATATGGGTGCCGTCCAACTTAAAATGAAGTGCCTCTTTTTTGAGGCGGTAGCCCTGGCATTCCGGACAGGTTTTAGAAATGGTAAACTCCGCCACCCATTCCTGGATTTTGTCGGAGCTTCCTTCTTGGTATTTCTGGAGAAAATTGATGATTCCCTCAAAGGTCGTATTCCACTGGGTCCCCGGATACTTCACCGAATCCACGGCCACCTCAATCTTGTCTCCATACAAAAGAACCTCAATCACCATTTCGGGCAGGTCCTTGATCGGGGTGCTCAGGCTACATTTGTAATGCTTGAGTAGCGCTTCAATTTTTTTGAAAATCCAGATATCCCGGTATTCCCCAAGTGGGGCAATTCCTCCTCGGGTAATGCTCAGGCTGGGGTCTGGAAATATACTTTCCCGGGTAATTTCTTCCATAATCCCTAGGCCATTGCAGCTAGGGCAGGCGCCGTAGGGGGAGTTGAACGAAAAGCTATTCGGTGCAGGCTCCTCGTAGGAAAGGCCCGTTTCGGGGTCCATCAGGTACTTGGAAAAATAGTGAATCTCCCCACTTTCTTCCCGGATCATCAACACCCCCTTACCATGTTGCAAGGCAGACTTTAGGGATTGAGTAATTCGGAATCGATCGCTTTCTTCCGCTACGATGCGGTCGATGACGATCTCAATGTCGTGGATTTTGTAGCGGTCCAACTGCATTTTGGGAGCTACTTCTAGCACGACTCCATCCACCCGCACTTTGGAGAATCCCAACTTGCGCACCTGTTCAAAAAGTTCTCGGTAGTGTCCCTTTCGGCCTTTGACCACGGGGGCTAGGAGGTAGAGTTTTTTTCCAGCAAACTTGGTGAAAAGCTGTTCCAATATTTGATCCTCCGTCTGTCGGATCATGGGCTTGCCGCTATGGTAGGAAAAAGCGTCTGCTGCTCGGGCATAGAGGAGACGCATGAAATCGTAAATTTCGGTGACCGTACCGACCGTAGATCTTGGGTTTTTGGAAGTGGTCTTTTGCTCAATGGCAATCACTGGTGAAAGACCATTGATCTTGTCCACATCGGGACGCTCCATCCCCCCCAAAAAAGATCGGGCATAGGCCGAGAAACTCTCCATGTACCTGCGCTGACCCTCTGCATAGATGGTGTCAAATGCCAAGGAGCTTTTTCCACTTCCGCTCAACCCGGTGACAACCACCACCTTGTTGCGGGGAATCTTCAGGTCAATGTTCTTTAGATTGTGCTCTCTGGCTCCAAATATTTCTAGGAATTCTTCCTGTACCGCAGGGGATTGGGTCATGGTTTTGCGAAAATTAGGAATCGGTGAAAGTACACTTTTTTTGGCGAAGGAAAAAGGTCAGGCAGAAGACTTCAACGGGAAGTTAGTTGCCCGAAAAAGGGCACTTCCCCGCAGCAAAATTGGGGGCTTTCTCTGCTGCTTCTTGCTGCCAAGCAACCGGCTGGTAATAAAAATTAGGAGACAGGATTTGATTGTCCCATTCCTGATGAAATACCCCAAGCGTGGAGCCTGCCGCTGGTGGCACAATCCAGGCCCAGTCTGCTTGCACGGATCTGCCTTTGGCCTCCTCCTGCTTGCAAAATTCCAAAAACTGCTCGGAGGAAGTGTGGTGATCCACCAAGGTCACGCCTTGAGCTTGAAAGGAATGGAGCACGGCCTCTTGGAGTACCAGCATCGCTTTGTCCTTCCAGAGGGTTTTCACCTGGCGCGTGTCTATATTCAATTTTTTGGCAAGGACGGGGAGCAAATTGTAACGCTGCTCATCGCCAAGATTTCTGGCCGCGATCTCAGTGAGCATGTACCAACCGTTGAAGGGGGCACAGGGAAAGGATATTCCACCAATTTCCAACCGCATATCGGAGATCACGGGGACGGCATACCACTGTAGATTTAATTCTTGAAACCAGGAATAGTCCGGGTGGACTAAATTCACCCGAAGCACCTGCTCTTCAGGAATGGCAAACCATTGGGCAAGCTCTCCTTCTTGTTGAATGACTAATGGAAGAAGATCAAAGGGCGTTTTTTTTCCCTCCCAACCCAAAGAAATGCAGTAGTTCGTAAAGGAAACAGAATCAGGATCTCCTAGAATCTCGCCATTGGGGAGGGTATAGCCTGCAAATCGAATCAGCTGCTTGTTTAAAATCCGAAATCCTAGAACCCCCTCATCTGCAGTAGCATAGACGGAAAGGGTGGAGCGAATTTTTCCGCCCTGAGTAGCCAATTTGAGATGGGCCAGGACATCAGCAAACACCTCCTCAGCGCTGCTTAGGGTCCTCCGATCTCTAACTTTAAGGGTTTTCCAAAAAAGTCTCCCCATGCAGCGATTGCTATTTCTCCAGGCTAGCTTCGCTCCGAAGCTCAGCTCCTTCTCGGTCAAGCGATAGCTGCCCGTGCGCAAAATTTCAACTTGAACCTGATCCAGCCTTTTTTCTAGTCCCGAAAGGTTGGATTCGGAATAGTACTGCTGAAGAAATTCATGGGCTTGTTCAAACAGGGAAGGAGTACGCATACTGAATTGTAAGAATCTACAGAAAAGCTACAATAAATGGCTTAGGACTCAATTTTGGGTAATTATTTCGAGACACTCCCACTTAATTCTTAGGAAGCCTAAAACCCAAACTCCAAAGAGAAAGAAGTAGTTTAATTTTAACTCACTATTTTCAAATTTTTCAGAGCCCGTTTACGGTTTCGGGAGCCGAAGCGTATAACTTTTTCCGTTTTTTACCTTTAAGCCTTGGTCTCTTAGCCAAGGGTTGTATTGCTTGAGGTATTTGTAACTACTGCCTTGTTCCTTTGCCCATTGGGCCAGGTCGGGAAGGTCTTGGTTCACTTCAATTTTGGTAAACTGAGGCTGGGTATAAAAATCTTTCTCTTGAAGATGGTAGCCAAACGCTTCTGGATTTTCAAACAGAAGCTTGAACGCCAAAATTCGAAATAGGTACCGGCTCGTTTCCTCATTAAGGTACAAGTCATAGTAATTGCGATGGAACTGTTCCTCTTGCCTCTTTGAAAATCCAGCCTGTCCCATATTGTAGCTTGCCGCTACGGCTGTCCAATCCCCAAACCGTTGGTGTGCCTTTTTTAGATAGGCTGCTGCCGCTAGGGTAGACTTCTCCAAATGGTATCGCTCGTCCACAGATTCCGTAATCTCTAGCCCATATTCCTTCCCTGTGCCATCTAAGATCTGCCAGTACCCTTTTGCGCCAGCGGCTGAGGTTGCATTTAGCAACCCACTTTCAGCTATGGCGAGGTACTTAAAATCGTCGGGCACGCCCTGCTCTTTGAGCAAGCGCTCAATTTCTGGTAGGTATTTTTTGCTTCGTTTGAATAGCAAAATGAGATTAGCCTCCCAATAGGCATTGACATAGATTTCACGTTCGAGTCGCTCCACGATATCCCCTTTAGCCAAGGGAACCGGTTCTCCAGCAAAGGAAAGTTCCACCGGCAAATCAAACAAAGCTACCGTGTCCTTTGCCCCACGGGGGGAGGAAATTAAATCCTGGTTTTCGCCAAAAATTTGCCCATTCGATCTAAATACGGCAAAAGCTGCCAAGCCCAAGCATAGGGCAAGTAAGACGTAGATTAAGGAGAGATGAACTTTTGACATGACTTTTTAAAAAGGAGAATTGAAACCTTAAACTAATTAGCTCATTTGGGTAGGGATCATTGCCAGGATTTCTTCCATAAACTCTCTGGAATTCGAGAGGCGAGGCACCTTGTGCTGACCTCCGAGCTTACCCTTTTTGGCCAACCAGGCTTCGAATAGACCTGTTGGTGCAGCATGGAGCTGAAGTCGCTGGAGGGCTAGGTCCTTGTGCCTTTTGGCATCGTAGTCGGAATTGACCTCCCGCAGATGATTGTCCAGCTTTTGTGCAAAGTCTTCCAAGTCCGCAGGTGGATTTTTAAATTCCACCACCCATTCGTGGGCTCCTTTGGATTGGCTATCTTCAAAATAGATTGGTGCAGCGGTGAAATTGGCAATGGTCGCCCCCGTTTGCGTACAGGCATGCGTGATCGCTGCCTCCGCATTTTCCACAATCACTTCCTCACCAAAGGCATTGATGAAATGCTTGGTTCGACCAGAGATGCGGAAACGATAGGGTCGTAGCGAGGAAAATTTGATGGTGTCCCCAATCAGGTAGCGCCACAATCCCCCATTGGTCGAAATGACCAGAGCGTAATTTTTTCCTAGTTCCACTCCTTCCAGAGAAACTACGGTCGGATTTTCCTTTCCAAGTTCTTCCATTGGAATAAACTCGTAAAAAATGCCATAATCCAAGAGCAACAAGAGTTCATCCGAATCCGGCTGGTCCTGCATCCCAAAAAATCCTTCAGAGGCATTGTAGGTTTCCATGTACCGCATCTTATCGGATGGAATGAGCTGCTTGAATAAATTGCGATAAGGTCCAAACGCGACCGCCCCATGGAAAAACACTTCCAGGTTGGGCCACACCTCTAGGATATGGGAAGCTTTTTTAAGTTCTAAAATCCGCTGAAGCAATACAATCGTCCAAGTAGGGACGCCTGCGATGGAGGTCACATTTTCGTCCATGGTCTCCCGAGCCATGCGCTCGATCTTCGCCTCCCAATCCGACATCAAGGCCGTCTCCAGGGAAGGGGTACGCACAAACTGTACCCAAATCGGCAAGTTGTGCATGATCAGTGCTGACACATCCCCCGCACGGGCAATGCCTTTGGGATGAAGTGGTTCCTTGTCAAGAGCCCCTCCTACGGACAGGCTTTTGCCAGTAAACAACTTGGTGTCCGGATTATTATTGACGTAAAGGGACACCATGTCCTTGCCTCCTTTGTAATGGCATTCCTCCAAACTTTCTTCAGAGACAGGAATGTATTTGCTTCGGCCAGCTGTGGTGCCCGAAGATTTGGCAAACCATTGAATGTTGGAAGGCCAAAACACCTGCTGCCGCCCTTTGATGTTTTTCTCCAAAAAGGGAGAGAAAGATTCGTAATCAAAAAGGGGTACTCGCGCGGCAAAGTCTTCGTAGGATTTAATTTTTTCAAAATGATACGACTTGCCAAATTCGGTGTGCTTTGCTGCTTCCACTAAGTCAAAAAGTGTAGATTCCTGCACCGAATGCGGGTCCTGTTTAAACTTATCAATCTGACCCAGTCGGCTTTTGAAGATCCAGGTCATGAAGCTATTGAGCACTTCCATTTAAAAGAAAGTTTTACGCTTGAGTTCAAACTGCGTACCCAAATACACCTTACGCACCTGTTCGTCGGCTGCTAGCTCCTCAGCAGTTCCTGCTTTAAGTAGGCGCCCTTCAAACATCAGGTAGGCTCGATCGGTGATCGAAAGGGTTTCGTTTACGTTGTGGTCGGTGATTAGAATTCCAATATTCTTCGTCTTCAACTTCGCTACTATCGTTTGGATCTCCTCTACAGCAATGGGATCTACACCCGCAAAAGGTTCGTCCAAGAGTACAAATTTAGGATCCACAGCCAGGGCTCTGGCGATTTCAGTACGTCGGCGCTCACCGCCAGAAAGCACCATGCCTAGGTTTTTCCGTACATGGGTCAAACTAAACTCTTCGAGCAAACTCTCCATTTTTTCCTTTTGCTGGGCCTTGGTGAGCGTGGTCATTTCCAGCACGGCCAAGATATTTTCCTCCACAGAAAGTTTGCGAAAGACCGAAGCCTCCTGAGCCAGGTAGCCAATGCCCAGCTTGGCTCGTTTGTACATGGGTAGCCCCGTGATTTCTTGCTCATCCAAGAATATTTTTCCTGAATTGGGCTGGATCAACCCGACAATCATGTAAAAAGAAGTGGTTTTTCCAGCTCCATTGGGGCCCAAAAGGCCTACAATTTCCCCCTGGGAAACCTGTACCGAAATGTCATTGACCACAGATCGGCCCTTGTATATTTTGAGAAGGTGTTCGGCTCGAAGAATCATATCAGTCAAATTTGATGTCTTTCACGTAGAGTTGCAAACTACTTTTGTCACGGAAGAAATTTTCCCGCATCTCAGCCACAATATCGAAGCGCATTTTTCCGCGAAGCATATTGACGGTAGTAAGGTCAGGATCTTTGGTTCGGTCGGCCATGCCAAAGCCCAAGCATACTGGCGTGGTCACTTGCCCATCTTGCATGATTTTGAAGCGCAAGTGCTTGTCTTTGAGTACAGTGACCTCCTCTGCGTATACGTTTTGAATACGAAAAACAGGCTCGGTATTGCCTGGCCCAAAGGGAGCCATTTGCTTGAGAATATTGTAAAACTTGTAGTTGATCTGATCCAAAAGCAAGACATCGTCGACTTCGATGACCGGCTTAAGATGAACTGCTTCGATTCGAGAACTAACCACCTCCTCAAACTTTTTCTGAAAGGCAGGCACGTTTTTCACGTCCAAGGTAAGGCCAGCAGCGTATTTATGTCCACCAAACTGGTCCAACAAATCCGCGCATTCGGCGATGGCTTCGTAAATATCAAAGTCCACCACCGAGCGAGCACTTCCCGTAGCCTTGTTGTTGGACTCCGTCAAAATAATCGTGGGGCGGTAGTATTTTTCAATGCAGCGGCTGGCAACAATGCCAATCACTCCCTTGTGCCAATCCTGCTTAAACAGTACCGTAGAATTCAACCTGGCTTCGCCTTCTTGCAGCGCCAGCATTTCAAAGGCTTCTTTGGTGATGTGCTCGTCAAAGTTGCGGCGCGTAGCATTTACCTCATCGACGAGTTTGGCACGATCGATCGCCTCGTCTAGGTTGGGAGCAATTAACAATTCTACAGATGCTTTTGCATGTTCCAATCGGCCAGAGGCATTGATTCGTGGACCGATTTTGAATACGATTTCAGAAATTTGAATGTCTTTTTCAACCTTGGAAAGCAACATCAAGGCTTTCAGCCCTGGCCTCGGGGTATTGTTGATCCGATCTAATCCATAGTAAGCCAAAATTCGATTTTCCCCCGAAATCGGCACGATGTCGGCAGCGATACTCACTACCACCAAATCCAAGTAGGCATACAAACTGGACTCCTCCAGCTGGTGTGCTTTGGCATAGGCTTGAATGAGCTTAAAGCCCACCCCACAACCACTCAGTTCCTTGTACGGATAGTGGCAGTCCTGCCGCTTCGGGTCCAAAACTGCTACCGCCTGAGGAAGTTCATCTCCTGGCGTATGGTGGTCACAAATGATAAAATCTACCCCTAGCTGAGTTGCTAGTTCCACCTTATCCATGGCCTTGATTCCACAGTCTAGGGCGATTACTAGGGAAAAGCCATTCTCGGCAGCAAAGCGAACTCCCCGTTCGGATATGCCATAGCCTTCCTTGTATCGGTCCGGAATGTAAAAGTCCACATGGGGGTAAAAGCCTTTCAAAAATTCATAGACTAAGGCGACTGCAGTAGTACCATCCACATCGTAATCCCCATAAACCAGGATATGCTCTTGGTTTTTGACCGCTTGGGTGATTCGCAATACGGCAGCTTCCATGTCCTTCATTAAAAAAGGATCATGCAGGAGATTCAAACTTGGACGGAAGTAATCTTTGGCCTGGTCAAAATTCTCCACCCCGCGATTAAAAAGCATATTGGCCAAGGTGGCATTGACATTGATGTCCTTGCTCAACTTGTCAATTGCAGCTTGGGCCGTTTTCGGTTTTTGTTTCCAGACGTACTCCATAGGGTAAAAGTAGGGGTTATTCAAAAGTTAAATCCAAGAGCTTGGATTTGAACCTATCTTTTAAGCGTGCGTCGAACAAAAAGGTTCGAACAAAAATCAATTCTCCCGACTCTTGCGAGCCGACCACCAGAGTCCTAAGGGGAAAACCAGGGCTCTTATCTTCAAGGCATTTTTTTGGCCAAAGGTAAGCTGAGGGTGCTGGTGAATTTTTTTGTACCAGTGCGCCGCTGCCCAACCATGTCCAAGGACTGCAAGCAATAAAACGGAATAGACGATTAGTTCTACCATCTTACTTTTTTTGAAGGCACAAAGCGGCCCAGTTATCCTTGGTGGTTTGCATCGTTAAAGTCAGCCCCTGTGCGGAAGCAGCCTGCACCAGGTCTTGAATATCTTCCGAATAAAATCCACTCAGAAGCAAAAGCCCTTGAGGAGTAAGCAAACTTGAATAAATGGCCAACTCATCCAGCAGCACGTTCTTGTTGATGTTGGCCAAAATAAGTTCGTACGGACCCTGTGGCTGCACCTCACGAATGGTGCCCAAGCCCATACGGGTGGTCACTCCATTCAAATCAAAGTTTTCGTTGCCATTGTCCACGCACCAGGAATCAATATCAAAGGCTTCTACCTGCTTTGCTCCGAGCAAATGCGCCATGATCGCTAGGATGCCCGTGCCTGACCCTACATCCAACACCCGCTTCCCTTGGTGATCGATTTTGCCTTGCATGGAAAGCAGCTGAAAAGTGGTGGCATGGTGTCCGGTGCCGAAGGACATTTTTGGATTGATTACTATCTCGTATTGGAAGCCCGGTTTCGGTGCATGGAAGGAAGCCCGCACATACACCAGCTGATCTACTTCGATTGGGTCGTAGTTTTTTTCCCATTCCTCGTTCCAATTGACTTTGGGTACAATTCCCTCCACTACGGTAAGTGCGGCAGGTTCACGGTAGGTGGCGATGACTTCGTCAAAAGAAGCTCTAGCAAACAGGTCTTGCGGGACATAGGCTTCCAGTCCGCTGTCTGTTTCCAAAAAGGAATCAAAGCCTACCGCTGCCAGTTCTGCAATCAAGATTTCCCGGTATTCCTCCAGGCAGGTGATGCTTACTTGTATGTAGTCCATGGGTGATTAATACTGGGGTAAGCGCTCTCCTTCTAGGAAGGAAAAGGCTGAAAAAAGCCCCGCGTTGGCGGAGCCTTTTTTAAAATGATTTTACAATTTCAATGAAGTCACGGGATTTGAGGGAAGCTCCTCCAATCAATCCCCCGTCCACATCGGGCTTGCCAAAAAGCTCTTTCGCATTCCCTGGATTGGCGGATCCTCCGTACAAAATGGAAGTTTGCGCAGCGATCTCATGACCATACTTGCTGGCCAAATGTCCGCGAAGTGCGGCATGCATTTCTTGTGCTTGATCAGCTGAGGCAGTCTTGCCCGTACCGATAGCCCAGATGGGTTCGTAGGCAATCACCACCTTGGAAAATTCTTCCGGAGAAAGGTGAAAGAGGCTAGCGGTCAACTGTGCTTTGACAGTTTCTTCATGGGTGCCTGCCTCACGGATTTCCAAGGATTCTCCGCAACAAAAGATTGGGGTCAGTCCATGGGCCAAGGCCTGGTTGACCTTGGTGGCAAGGAGGGTATTGTCTTCCTTGAAATATTCTCTGCGCTCTGAATGGCCCAAGATGACATAAGATACGCCGAAGGAAGCGAGGATTTTGGTTGAAACCTCACCTGTAAAGGCTCCACTTTCTTTTTCCGAACAGTTTTGCGCCCCGACAGCCACTCCTGGGGTGTCGCCCACCAATTTCTTGACTGGATACAGGTGCGGGAATGGAGGGTTCAGAACGACGATTACCTCCTGGATGGCCTCGTCTTTATACATTTGCACGATCTCACTGGTGAGCTGCTGCCCTTCTTCGAAGGTGAGGTTCATCTTCCAGTTGCCGGCTACGATTTTCTTTCTCATGGGTGGAATAGGGAAATAAGGTTTGAAAAAACTTGAGCGAAAGGTAATTTGCTTCAAAATTACCAAAAATGTCCACTTGGGGAAGAAATAACGAAGAGCAGTCGCCAAAAAAGAATTGGAGCCAGGAAGAAGCGCGGGGTAAATTGGAAACTTTCTGTTCCTACCAAGAACGCTGTGCCTGGGAGCTGCGACGCAAACTTTTTGAAAAAGGGATCACAGGAACGGCTGTTGACACAATCCTTGCCGAATTGGAGGCCAGTGGATTTGTGGATGAAGTACGCTTTGCACGCTCCTATGCCCGGGGAAAATTCCGGATTAAGAAATGGGGGAGGGCCCGAATCCGCCAGGAACTTAAACTCCGAGAAATCAGTGGATCGACAATTCAATTGGGGCTTTCCGAGATTGATGGGGAGGAGTATTTTGCTACCCTCGAGCGAGAGGCGGAAAAAAAGTGGGAGAAGACCAAGGAAACAGATGCCTACAAAAAAAGGTACCTCGTGACGAAGTACCTGATGAGTAAGGGCTTTGAACAAGACCTCATTCAAGAGGCCTTGTCTGCCTTAATTTCTAAAGAGAATAGGTAAAATTACCAGCTTCCTCCTGCTCCGCCGCCACCGAAGGAACCTCCTCCGAAGCCCCCAAAGGAGCCTCCTCCAGAGGAGAAATCACCAAAGGAACCCCCTCCACTGCTACCTCTACCACCACCCAGCATATTGGCAAGCATAAGGGTAGTCCAGAAATCAACTCCACCCCCGCGTCCACCCATGTGGTTATTGTTGTCCCTCCTGTTTTTGATCAAGGGGAGGATTACAAATAGAAACACCAACAAGAGGATGATTAAGATGGACCCTCCAGAATTTCCTTCCGATAGGACCTCATCGGCTTTGTATTCGCCAGAGGCCAACTTGAAGATCATGTCTGTGGCCTGATCCAGTCCCTGGTAATAGGCTTCCATTTTGAAGTTGGGTAGGATCATGTCGGTCACGATCCGCTTGGCAAGCGCATCCGGAATAGCCCCTTCCATTCCTCTCCCCGTAGCAATGAAGATTTTGCGATCTTCCATCGCCGCCAGGATAAGAATGCCATTGTCTTTTCCTTTTCCTCCGATACCCCATTGTTCGCCTAATTGAAAGGCATAGTCCGAAATGTCATAAGGTCCTACTGACCCAAGGAGCACAATGGATACTTGGGTAGAGGTGCTGTCCGAGTAGTCCAGTAGCTTTTTTTCAAGTTGCGCTACTTCCTCTGCGCTTAGTGTTCCCGTAAAATCATTAACCAATCGTGGTGGATTGGGAGCAGGAGGAAAGTCCTGAGCCATTCCGCAAACTGCTTGAAACAAGAAAATTAGGAGTAATAAAGGCTTAATTGCCGAAGGATACCTCATCAGATAGTTCATTTTGGTCGGCACGGTAATCGTATGGAAAATGCGTTTTCAACTGATCCCCGGCATGGTGGATGCCTTCAATAAGGCCTTCGGTGAATTTGCCTTGGCGAAAGAGATTCGCCATCAGGTCTTTGGTGCTTTCCCAGAAGTTTGCAGGCACCACGGCATTGATGCCTGCATCTCCGATAATAGCAAATTTATGGTCTTCAGCTGCTAAGTACACCAAAACACCATTTCTGTCTTTGGTTTGGTACATCTTCAGCGTTTCAAAAACCTTAGCGGCACGATCCAATACAGAACCCTTGCAGGTACTTTCAATGTGCACTTGAATCTCTCCAGAGGTTTGGGTTTCTGCCTCTTTTATTGCGGCCACGATTTGTGCCTTCTGCTCTGGAGAAAATAGGTTGGATGCCATATGCTTAGAATTCTACTTTAGGAGCATTTTCTGCACCTGCAGCTGCTTCAAAATAGCCCTTGGCTGCAAATCCATACCAACCCGCAAAGAGATTGTTCGGGAACACGCGCAAGGTAGAATTGTACCCTTTGATGGACTCATTGAAATTTCTTCGAGCTACAGCAATTCTGTTTTCTGTTCCTTCCAATTGAGCCTGTAGCTCCAAGAAGTTTTGGTTTGCCTTCAGATCTGGATATTTTTCAACAGTCACGAGCAATCGGCTCAAAGCGCCTGAAAGCTGATCCTGTGCCTGCTGAAATTCGGCAAGCTTTTCTGGAGTCAAGTTAGTTGGGTCGATTTGCACGGAAGTAGCTTTCGAGCGAGCTTCTACTACGCCAGTCAGGGTTTCCTGCTCAAAGTCAGCATAGCCTTTTACGGTATTGACTAGGTTCGGAATCAAGTCGATACGTCTTTGGTATTGGGTCTCTACCTCAGCCCATTCGCCATTGATGCCTTCTTCTAATTGCACAAATTGGTTGTAGGTGCCTACCGCCTTCATGTAGATAAAAATACCTAGGACGAGAAGGATGCCTACTGGAATTAAGATTTTTTTCATTGTTGATGTGGGTTAAATCGAAGAGTTACACGGAATTCATCTCTCAGATGTTGTCTTCTGCCTCAAAGTTACCCAAATTTTCTTTTCCGCTGGAAAAATCAAATCTGCTTTTTCAGAAGAAAGCGGAAGCTTAGGTCCTCAAAAGCAGGGGAACCAGGCTGGGAGTAGCGCCGTACCTCCATTTGAATCTCTTTTCCCTCCTCGGAGCGAAGCAATTTCACCAACTGGTCCATCTCCCAAAGTACGATTGGAACTGAATTAATGGTCAAGATTTCATCAAATGGCAAAATGCCTGCTAGCTGCGCTGGGGAGCCATTGCGCACATCCCCTACATACCAGCGCTTTCGGGGGGTCAATAATTTTTTGACCACCAATCCACTCATGTCAAATTCGAAGGGATGGTAAAAGGCCGGGTTTCTCCTTACAAAAATTTCATTTCTCGGATAGTCCAAAATCACCGTCATTCGCCCCAAAACCTCTGCTCCCAAGCTGCCCATCCGCCCACTTTCCTTGATTCGGGTACTGGCAAAACTTTCTTCAGGAAAGGAGGTGAGGACCTGGGCAAACTGCAATCCTCGAATGGATAGGCCCGCCATCCGTCCAATAGATCCATACAGCACGCCGCCCAAGGACTGCCCCAATTGCGTTTCTATGTACTTTTCTGGAAGCTGAATTTCAGGTAATGTTTCTCGATTCAAGAGCAAGCCATGGTTGGCACCGGTGTCCACGAGCACCTTTCCCCTAAGCGTGGGCCCTTCCTTCTGCCGAACTTTCACATCGATATAAGCCTTCCCTTCCTCGAGTGTTAGGGATCCCTTTCGATAAAATGGAGACTTAATGGCCAATCCCTCGGGAAGATAAAAGGTCACTACTTCCTGATCGTAGTCAATTTTAACTGCATTGTGTTTGAAAAACTCATGGCCCAAGATCCCATACACGGGGATCCCTATCACCGATTCCAGTTCCAAAAAATCTTCCTCCAACACCAACAAACTTTGAAGTCTTCCCTCCACCTCCCCCAGATCCAAGGTGTTCATCGGAGACACCTGCGCCCAAACGGTAGTACTGCCATCTGCGCCGACCATCCCTACCCGGCGGGTGTAGGACATGCCCAAAGAATCACCCATGGATTTACTAAAAAGGAGGTTGGCCCGCACCCCGGTGTCCAACAAGAAATAAAGCGGAGGACTTCCATTAATAGAGACCGGTAGCAAAATCAGGCTATTGGAAGCCAAAAAAGGCAGCTTCACCTTTTTCTGATCGCCCACCACAAAAAATCCAGGAACCTGCGCCCGAAGGGTCAGCCCCAACAAAAAAAATACACCAACTAAGAGGGCTCTTAACATCATCCACTTCACATTTCAATTCCTTTAAGTTACGGAGTTTTTAGCCCGAGGTTCAAACAAATTCTCAAGAATTCTGCTTGGAAGAACTCCCTTATTTCCTTGTCAAAGCCTGAAGAAAAGTAGACCTTTAGCATTCAACCCCTCAAAAAGATGGCCGATACCGCCTTAATTGAAAAAGCGAAGAAGATTTTTGAAAACTTTCTCCTTCGGCAAGGAAGTAGAAAAACTCCCGAACGGTATTCTGTGCTGGATGAACTCTACCTTCTTCCCGAGGACGAACACATCGATGTGGAGGGGCTTTTTCTGAAAATGCGAAACAAGGGCTACACCATCAGCCGAGCCACCATTTACAATACCCTGGATCTGCTTGTCGAAAGTGGGCTAGCCGTCAAGCACCAATTTAAAGATAAGGTGGCGCTCTACGAGCAAGCGCTGACCTATACCCATCACGATCACCACGTCTGCAACCAGTGTCGAAAGATTCGCGAGTTTTCAGATCCCCGCCTTACGGAAATCAAGGAAAGCATGAGCAAGGAATTTAACTCCACTATGACCAGCCACTCCTTGGTCCTTTATGGAGATTGCCAAATCAAAAATTGCGAGCACTTATTGACGGCTACTTCTTTTTAAAAATTCGGCGGTAGATCGGCTTTCGATACCAAAATTGAAGCCAGAGGACCGGGTATAGCAGCGGGGTCATCCAAGAAAAGGCTCCTTCAAACTCAATTTCATCGGAAATGATACTTCCGCTTGGCTGCGCCAAAATGCGGTGGCAATGCCTCCACTTCCCTAGAAAAAAGGGAAGTACGATGCCCTCGTCCACAAAGAAAAACTCCTGTGCATCACAGTGATCCTCGGTGATTTTGCTGGTCCACTTTTGCTTGAAAAAAATAAAATTCAGCTCCAAGTCCACAGTATCACCGGCCTTGCAGCCATCAAAGCGAAGCACCTTCACGGGAGGAAAAGGAGGGGCCAACTTGGCAAATAAGGATTCGGTAAAGCCTTCTTTCACTTCCAAGTGAGAACTAGCAACGGCAGTTTGAAGATGGAGGCGCATCAGAAGCTGAGAACAAAGAGGAGAAATAAAATAAGCCATACCGCATCCATAAATTGCCAGTACACGGTAAACAGGCGAATGCGTAGTTTTTCGTAAGGATTAGTCATCCATACTAGTTTGCGGACCATATCCTGCTCTATTTTTCGAAGTTGCAGGAGCAAAATCACCGCAAAAGTCATGGCCCCTAGCAAGTGCGCCACGTGGATTCCTGAAAGTACGTAAAGAAATGAACCACTTGGAACACCTGTAAAATTGATGCCCTTGTTGGCAAGCTCCATCCAACCCAAGACTTGAAACACGGTAAAAAGGATCCCCAACACAAAGGTAGCCTTCAAGGAACGATGCAGCTTGGCGCTATTTTCTTCCTGGTAATGGATCCGCATTTTCACGGAAGTATAGCCAGAAAGTACCAAGAGAAAGGTAGATACCAAGAAGGCCAGCGGCATCTGCTCGTTGAGCCCTTGAAGGTATTCCCTTCCAGAAGATAGAAATGCCAGAGACAGAAACAAAAAGATAATCCCACTCCCGAGCATCCCGAGATACAGCAGCGTCTCGTAGGGATGGAGTTTCTCTATCTTTTGGAACCAGGTTTTTGGAGGGGGTGCTTGTCTCATCGATTCAAAAACATTTTGAAGGGCTCTTAGTTCAAAAAATGTCAATTTTGGTTTCAAATCCTCAGAATAGGGCAAAAAAACCTAGATTTGCAGCCTCCCATCCCTTAAACCAAGCCCTTTGTGGATAGACCTTCTTTTCTCTCCATTTACCAGTCGGACCCCATTTTTCAAACCCTCGCCCACCAGTTAAGTGAGGGGTCTCCTTTCCGGCTCCAGGTAAAAGGCCTTTCGGGTAGTTTGGACATGGTTCTCCTCGCAGCCTATTTTGAAAAGCAAGGTGGAGTTCACCTCATCATCGCCCAAGACAAAGAGGAGGCCGCCTACCTCAACTCTGACCTTCAAAATTTATTGGGCACTCAGGAACATGGAATTTTTCCGAGCAGCTACAAGCGTCCCTACCAATACGAAGAAATTGACAATGCGAATGTCCTGCAACGGGCAGAGCTCCTCAATCAGCTCATAGAAACCAAGGGCAGCCCCCGCATCGTCATCACCTATCCCGAAGCACTGTACGAAAAGGTAGTCAACAAGCGCTCACTTGTCGAAAACACCTTCATTGCTCGAGTAGGCGAGGCAGTAGACCTTGAGTTTGTTACTGAAATTCTGACCTCCTATGACTTTGAGCGAACGGACTTCGTCTACGAACCAGGGCAGTTTGCCATTCGAGGTGGAATTTTGGATGTCTTTTCCTTTAGCAATGAGTTCCCTTATCGACTGGAATTGTTTGGGAAAGAAATTGAAAGCATCCGCACCTTCGACCCCGAAACCCAGCTTTCCCTACAGCCGGTAGACTTTATCTCCCTGATCCCCAATGTGCAAACTCGCCTCCTTCAAGAGGTGCGGCAGTCCTTTTTGACTTTTTTGCCCGAAAATGCCCTCCTCTGGATAAAAGACTTCCAGCTCACACTCGATGTGATGGACGAGTGTTACCAAAAGGCTGTGCAGGCTTTTGCGCAGCTGTCGGGAGGAAGTAAATCGGGAGCACTTGTCCTGCAGCCCGAACAAGTTTTTGAACAAGGAGCTCAGTTTAACGAGGCCGCAAAAAAGTTTTCCATCGTGGAGTTTGGCAGGCAATTTTACTTGAAAAATGCCATCAAGGTCAGCTGGGAAAGTCAGCCACAGCCTTCCTTCAACAAGAATTTTGACCTGCTCGTGGCCAACTTGGGGGACAACGAAAAGGCGGGCTACCTCAATCTGATCACCGCCGAAAACGAGAAGCAGATCGACCGATTGCAGGGAATTTTCCAGGAGTTGGATCCCACCTTGCAGGTTCAAAGCATGTTGCTCAGCCTTCGGGAGGGCTTTGTGGATAAGCAGGCCAAACTCGTCTGCTACACCGATCACCAGCTATTTGAGCGCTTTCACCGCTACAAATCCAAGAGCAAGTCTACCGCCTCCAAGGCGCTTACCCTCAAAGAAATCAAAGCCCTCCATCCCGGAGACTATGTGGTCCATGTGGACTATGGGGTGGGCCGATTTGCAGGGCTTGAAAAGGTAGATGTGAGCGGCAAAATGCAGGAAGCCGTTCGCCTGATTTTTCGGGACGACGACCTCCTCTACGTCAACATCCACTCCCTACACAAGATATCCAAGTATTCGGGGCAGGAAGGACAGGCTCCCTCCATGTCCAAACTGGGCTCCCCAGACTGGGATAACAAAAAAGCACGGGTCAAAAAGCAGGTCAAAGACATTGCCAAGGACCTCATTGCACTCTATGCCAAGCGCAGGTCTGCACCTGGATTTGCCTTTTCACGGGATTCCGTACTTCAGGTAGAACTGGAATCCTCCTTCTTGTACGAGGACACCCCTGACCAAGCGGCTGCCACTGCGGATGTGAAGGCCGATATGGAAAAAACGTACCCCATGGACCGACTCGTGTGTGGGGATGTGGGCTTTGGAAAAACAGAAGTAGCCATCCGTGCAGCCTTCAAAGCAGTTAACGACCGAAAGCAGGTCGCCATTCTGGTGCCTACCACCATCTTGGCGATGCAGCATTACCAAACTTTGTCTGAACGTCTTGAAAATTTTCCCGTCAAGGTGGACTACCTGAACCGATTCCGATCGGCAAAGGACATCAAAGCCATCAAGGAACAGGTCGCCACAGGAGAAATTGACATCCTGATTGGTACCCATAAAATCGTCGGCAAAGACATCGAGTTCAAGGACCTGGGATTGCTCATCATCGACGAGGAACAAAAGTTTGGCGTCAAGGTGAAGGATCAACTCAAAAACCTGCGGGTCAATGTGGATGTGCTCACACTGACAGCCACTCCGATTCCACGAACCCTCCATTTTTCCTTGATGGGAGCACGCGACCTTTCGGTCATAGCCACTCCTCCGCCCAACAGGCAGCCGGTGACTACGGAGGTGCAAACATTCGAAGAAGAAGTGATCCGAGATGCCGTATCCTACGAGCTCCGGCGAGGAGGTCAGGTGTTTTTTGTGCACAACCGCGTTGGAGAAATCGACAGCATTGCCAACCTCATCTTGAAATTGGTTCCAGATGCCCGCGTTATCGGGGCGCATGGGCAGATGGATGGAGACAAATTGGAAAAAATCATGGTGGACTTTATCAACCACCAATACGATGTTTTGGTCTCCACCAACATCATTGAATCGGGCTTGGACATTCCGAATGCAAACACCATTTTGATCAACCGAGCCCACATGTTTGGCCTTTCCGATCTCCACCAAATGCGGGGACGAGTAGGGCGGAGCAACAAAAAAGCCTTTTGCTACCTGCTCACCAGTCCCCTATCTGGACTTACGGCTGAGGCGCGAAAGCGCCTCCAGACTCTGGAGGAATTTTCCGACTTGGGAGATGGCTTCAAGGTGGCCATGAAGGATCTGGATATCCGGGGGGCAGGCAACTTGTTGGGTGCGGAGCAAAGTGGATTCATCACCGACCTGGGATTTGAGATGTACCACAAGATCTTGGACGAGGCGGTACAGGAACTGAAGGAAAATGAGTTTGCGGCCTTGTTTGAAGAGGACCTCAAAGAAAAGGTAGCGGTGCTCGTGCAGGATTGCACCATAGAAACCGATCTAGAACTGCTCATTCCGGAGAGCTATGTCAGCAACATCAGCGAACGTTTGGGGCTGTATTCCAAGTTGGACGGTCTCGAAAAAGAAGAGGACCTGGACAAATTTGGGCAAATGCTCCAAGATCGCTTTGGTCCACTACCAAAGGCAGTCCAAGACCTAATGGAAACCGTGCGACTACGCTGGCAGGCCGAAGAATTGGGAATCGAAAAATTGGTTTTGAAGGCCTCTCAAATGAAATGTTACCTGCTTCCTGCGAGCAAAGAATCTTACTACAGCTCAGCTGTTTTTGGCAACATGATGAAATTTGTTCAACTCCATCCCAAGTCTTGTAAAATAAAAGAACATAAAAATCGTTTGATACTCAGTGTCGACCAGGTCCTCAGCATACAAAAGGCACAGCATTTGCTTAAGGAAATGAAAACTTCCTAAAATGTGGCTTTTGGAGCATAAAAATGGGTTTAGACCTAACTAAACCTCAAGCGCTCCACTGAAGTAGAGGAGGATTTGGAAGTGCTGTTGAGTAAATGGCTTTCCATTTAGTAAATTATCCTACTTTTGTAGGCGCTTCTAGTAAAATTTGGAGTTTTCTCCATCTTTACTAGAGTCTAACAATAGATAACAATTTTAAACCGGCTTTGGTGCGATACCCTAAGCCCTTGTATATTAGCAACAGAAATAGACCAAACACATTTCACCTATGCGTCTACCGAATAATTTGAGGAGCTGGGCAATTGTCCTAGTACTTGTAGCAGTTACTGTTTTGTCCTCTTGCCAAAAAAATAACACCTATGGCAGAAGAACTGCGGGTAATCCTGGAAAAAAGAGTGCCACCACCGGAGCTGGTTTTAATTTTGACCCAAACGATGCTGAGAGCCAAGAATTCTTTGTAGCTAAAGATGCCGAGCAGATCCCTGGTCCAAATTTAAAACTAATCCAAGGAGGCAGGACTGTATTAGGAGCGGGAGAGGACGATATTATGCGCTTTAATGACAACCCACAGCGAACCACGTCTATTTCCACCTTTTGGTTAGATGAAACAGAAATGACCAATAATGATTACAAGGAGTTTTTGTTTTATTTGAGTAAGCCAGGCAGTGGTGGAACTACTGGAACTTCAGGTGTGTCTGCTGACTCTATTAAAAAACTTGAGCCCGATGAAACAGTATGGCGTGGAGCAATGACCTTTAACGATGTATATGAATCCTATTATTTTAGATTTCCTGGATTTAATTTTTACCCTGTAGCAGGCGTTTCTTGGAATCAGGCTAATGCCTACACGAAGTGGAGAACAGAATTTGTTCAAAAAATAGAAGTAGCAAAAAGGAAAGATTTAAGTGAGATAACCCCACCACTTACAACTGCGCAGCTAATTGAACGAGGAGTAGTCATTGCTGAGTTTAGACTTCCTACGGAGGCAGAGTGGGAATACGCTGCCAAAGCATTGATTGGAACACAATACTTAGAAGAAAATCAAGAATATGGACGAATCTACCCTTGGGATGGCCGAGGAGTGAGAAACCCTTACGATGGAAGGGGTAAAAAGGGAGGTAAGCAGGGAGAATTCTTGGCCAACTTCAAGCGTGGAAGAGGAGATTATGCAGGTATTGCCTCCAATTCTGGCAAATTTCAAAATGACGGTGAAATATTACCCACCAATGTGTACGATATGGCGCCCAATGATTACGGACTATACAATATGGCTGGAAACATGAACGAATGGGTAGATGATGTGTATCGCCCACTTTCTTTCCAGGATGTGGACGATCTCAATCCGGTGAGAAGAGATGGAGTGTACGATGACGCATCAAATTATAAAAATTCATTATTGACGGACTCTATCCGGGTATACAAGGGGGGTTCTTGGAGAGACGTGACCTATTGGCTTACTCCAGGCTCCCGTCGATTTATGCACCAAGATTCCTCAACCAATCACATCGGTTTCCGTTGTGCAATGATTTCCATCGGTGGTAAAGGAAAATAAAGACTAACGGTCTGATTCAAAAGGCTCAACGGATGTTGAGCCTTTTTTTATTAGCGGGCCTTGAAATTTTGTAAAACCCTATTTTTCAAAAACAGACAAATCTTAGGTTATAGAAAAATGATCCTTACAAGTCCGCTCCCCACATCAAAATTAAGAACACTATTCCGAGACCAATTCGGTACCAGCCGAAGGAGGTAAAGCCATGGGTTGAGACGTAGGTCAAAAATAGTTTCACCGCTCCCCAAGCAGATGCAAAAGCCACGACAAAGCCAATTCCCAGCAGCATCAATTGCTCGTTCGTAAAGGCTAAATCCGCTTTCAAGAGATCATATCCCCCTGCGGCGAGCATGGTAGGCACGGCAAGCAAGAAGGAAAATTCGGTAGCCTGCCGTTTGTCCAAGCCATTAAATACCCCACCAATAATAGTGGCTGCGGCGCGAGAAGTGCCGGGCACCATGGAGAGACACTGACAGAGCCCGATGAAGAAGGCATTTTTGTAGGAAATATCTTCCACCTCCACCACAGTGCTGCCTTGAGCAGCTACTTTTTTATCGATAAAAATTAGAATGATCCCGCCCAAAATCAGGGAAACCGACACCACGATGGGATTGAATAGGTAGGCTTTTATGTAGTCATAGGCCAAAAACCCAACTACCGCAGTGGGAAGAAATGCCGTAATCAACTTGAAATAAATGGTCAAGTTTCGGAAGAACCGCTTGATGTACATCAAGGCAATGGCCAAGATGGCGCCCAATTGAATGAATACTTCGAAGGTCTTTACAAATTCATCCTCGTGAATACCCATGGCAGTGGATGCCAAAATCATGTGTCCCGTAGAGGAAATGGGGAGAAATTCAGTAAGCCCTTCCACCAAGGCGATCAGGATACTTTGAAAAAGAGTCATGCAGTGCGAGTTTCCAGCACAAAACTAATCATCATGGGCAAACCTCAAGTGAATTTTCTACGTCTTCAAAGAATTAAAGGCCAAGCCTTGGGTTTCGTATACTAATTTGTTTGATTTAACTCCAAATTTACTCCTCATGAAAAGACTACTTTTTTCCCTCCTCCTAGTCAGTCTCGCTCTCCAAGGATTCGCTCAGGACCTCAAGGAAGTGACGCTTACCAACCAGATCAAAGAGGTCACCCTATTCTTGTCAGGGGCACAAGTATTTGAAACAGCAACAGGCTCCCTTCCCGCCGGAGAATCCGTGCTACTGGTCAAGGGTCTCTCTCCATTTCTAGATGAAAAAAGCATTCAGGTAAAGGGGCAGGGCAACTTTATCATACAGGCGGTCAACAAGCGCCTAGATTTTCTCCACGAAAAAGAAGAAGGAGAAAAAGCGAATGCCCTGGAAAAAGAAATCGCTGAAATCGAAAAACGCCAAAGCAGTTTGCGCAATCGGATTCAGGTACTTGCCACTAAAATGTCTGTGCTTTCGGCCAACAAAAGCATTGGCAGCAGCCAGGCGGGCACGAGCATGACTGCGCTCAAAGCCACCTTGGATTTTTTTGACGCCGAACACACCAAAATTGCCAATGAGGAATTACAAATCAATACGCAACTTGCGGCAAATGAACAGGAAATTGAGGCCCTTCGGAACCAGCTGTATGCGCTCCAACAAAGCGACGATAAAGCGAAAGCTGAAATCAGAATCCGTGTAAAAGCAACCGGCTCCGGTCCAGCCACCTTCCAAATCAATTATCTCGTATCCAATGCCGGTTGGTACCCCAAATACGATGTGCGCGTCAAATCCATTACCGATCCCCTTCAGTTGCAGTACAAGGCAGAGGTATTCCAAAATACAGGAGCAGATTGGAAAAATGTCAAACTCCGCTTTTCCAATGCCAACCCCAACCAAGGAGGGCAGGCTCCAATTATCGACAAGTGGGAACTCAACTATGCCCGATACACCACAGTCAATAAGTTTGCACTCCCACAAACACCAGGCGCCATTAGCGGATTGGTGCTGGATGAGCAAGGACAACCTCTTCCAGGTGCTACTGTCTTGGTAAAAGGGACTACAATCGGAACCACTACGGATATGGAAGGTCGGTATTCTTTAACCTTACCTACAACAGCCAAAACCTTGGTTTTCTATTTCATAGGCATGCGTACGGAAGAACTGCCAATTCAAGGCAGATCCAACTTGAATGTGACACTCCTGGCAGATACCCAACCGCTTTATGAGTTAACTGTCAGAGGCAGCTCCAGTCAATTGGAAAAGAGGGCATTAGGAGTAGAGCCGGTTAACAGCTCCATGGATGCAGCTCCCCTGATGACCAACTTCGTCGAAAATCAAACGACCGTGGAAATTCAAGTTGCCGAACCCTATTCCATCAAAACCAACGGAGAGCGAACTCTTGTGGATTTGAAAACCTATGAGATACCGGCTACCTACCGCTACTCCGCCATTCCTAAGTTGGATAAAGATGCCTTCCTCTTGGCTGAAATGGTCGACTGGAGCCAGTACAGCCTCCTAGAGGGAGAGAGCAACCTCTATTTCGAAGATGGCTTCGTGGGAAGATCCATCCTCAACCCAGCAGCGCTTCAAGATACCCTTCAGATCTCCATGGGTCGGGACCGATCCATCGTGATGCAGCGCGAGAAAGTAGACCAGTTTTCCAAAAAACGTAGCATCGGATCCAACATCACCGAAAGCCGTGGCTATGAAATCACCCTTAAAAACAATAAATCCCAGGCCGTAACCCTGCAAGTCAAGGATCAAATCCCGGTATCAGTCAATTCGAGTATTGAGGTCACTACAGGTGAACTCAGTGGGGGCGTTTTGGACCCAGTAACAGGCATCGTCACTTGGGAGATCACCCTTGCCCCAGGTGGACAACAAAAACTTTCTCTGCGTTACGAGGTAAAGTACCCCAAGTCAGAACGAGTAATTTTAGATTAATAAGAACCCTATGAAAAATGTATTTGACCCAGCGGTTACCGCTGAATTGATCCATCGAATCGAAAAACTAAGCCCTGAAAGTCCTGCACTCTGGGGCAAAATGTCCGTTGACCAGATGCTAGCCCACTGCTGTGTAGCCTACGAAATGGCCTTTACCAACAAGCACCCCAAGGCAAATCCACTGATGCGTTTTCTATTGAAGGCCTTCGTCAAGCCAGGGGTGGTGAATGAAGTTCCTTACAAAAGGAACCTGCCCACAGCACCTGCTTTCCGAATCAAAAACGAAAAGAACTTTGGGGAAGAGAAGGCGCGACTCATCGCTTTTGTAGAGCAGACACTTGCAGCCGGAGAATCTGGATTCGAAGGAAAGGCATCCCCTTCCTTTGGCCCCATGACTGCCAAGGAGTGGAACAACCTGCTCTACAAGCACCTGGATCACCACCTCACCCAATTTGGGGTGTAACGTGGCAGCCAAGAATTCTACCCAACGGGTGTTCCTCCCTTTGCTTCTAATGAAAAACTGCTGGTAGGAGAGATCCTATATGCGGCTCATGAAAACTTCACCACTACTCCCTGTGACTTGCTCGTCATGGGGAAAGGTAGGGACTCCGTGATTTCTTGATAGAGCAGGGCGACCAATTTTTGTTTTAGAAAACTCCGGTTCAGGATGATGCTGACTTCCCGAGTAGGCGATGCCCCAACAAAGGGTCGGAGTCTAGATTTTTCCTCCTTGGAGAGTTCCCAAGTGGCCAGCTCAGGCAGGAGAGTAAGTCCCTTGTATCGGTTGACCATGTTGCGAAGGCCCTCCAAGGATCCGCTCTCGTAGTGGAAATTTTTGTGCCCCGACAGGCCTTGATCACAGAAGTTGAGCACTTGGTCTCGGAAGCAATGTCCCTGTTGCAAGACCCAGAGTTCCTCCGTTTTGATCTGCTCGGGACGAATCTCCTGCTCATTTAGTAACTCATGTTCACTCGAAAAATAGGCATAGAATTTTTCGTAAAACATGGGTTTTTCTACAATACCTGCCTCCCCCAAAGGGGTCACGACAATTCCCAAATCCAACTCGTCGTTCTTGAGTTTGCGCACAATCTCCTCAGTGACCATCTCCTGCACCTCCAGCTTGACCAGCGGATACTTCTCCAAAAACTTTCGGATAAATAAGTGCAAGAGATAAGGAGCCAGGGTAGGTAGGATTCCCAATTTCAGCAATCCGGAGACATCCCCTTTCAACTGGGAAACCAACTCAAAAATCCCCCTGCTTTCTGACAGTACTTTTTTGGCCTGAGCGATCACCTGTACCCCCGACTCGGTAGGGATAACGGGCATTTTGCTTCGGTCAAAAAGAATCACCCCAAGATCCTTCTCCAACTTACTCAGTTGGGCACTGAGCGTGGGCTGCGTGACAAAGCAAGCGGCTGCAGCCTGACCAAAATGTCGGTGCTTGTCTACGGCGATCAGGTATTCCAACTGTTGAATAGTCATTTCGATAGGTTTTATCTATGGCAATTTCGAAAAAAGGAGCAAATCCTCCCCTTTTCAAACCAAAAAATGTCCCTTTTGGCATTTTCCTAGACCCCTTATCAACTTAAAATTCAAAAATTTAGAAAGACCAGAATTTTCCGGTAATTTAAAATTGAATTCCTACACTAAACCCAGAACCTTCATGTGCGCTTCTTTTTCCCGTCGTAAATTTCTAGGAACCAGCTTGCTGACCACTGCCGGCCTAAGCATTCTTCCTGGCTTAACTGTTGCTTCTCCATCTGCTACCCCCTTATTCCAAACAGCCCATGAGCGCGTTCGCCTTGGATTTATCGGGGTAGGGCGTCAAGCCATGGGCTTACTCAACAATTTTATGCGCATCCCAGGCGTAGAAGTAGTAGCCGGGGCCGATGTGTATGCGATCAAGCGGGAGCGATTTGCACTTCGCGTTCAAAAAGGTCTCACTGACGCAGGCAAGACTGCTACCGCACCAAAGCTCTACGAGGACTACCGAGAACTACTCCAAGATCCCAATGTGGATGCGGTGGTGATTGCTTCTCCTGACCATTGGCATGCGCTCATGGCGATTGATGCCTGCAAGGCCAAAAAGGACATTTACTTAGAAAAACCACTCACCTTTACCATCAAAGAGGGGCAACTCCTCATACAAGCTGTGCGTGAAAACGGCGTAGTCTTAGCCGTGGGCTCCATGCAGCGCGCAGCGGTCAATTTCCAAACGGCAGCGATGCACGTTCAACGGGGTCAACTGGGAAAAATATCCCAGGTGCTTGTTCACGTAGGAGATAATCCCCATCCCAAGCCCTACGATCTTGCTGCCCAGCCCATTCCTGCAGGCCTCAACTGGGAAAAATGGCTTGGCCCTATTCCGAGCCTAGCATTCAATGACCTGCTCAATCCAGGCATTAGCCTGAATCCTGATAAAAACGAAACTGCCTGGGGAGCTTGGCGCTGGTACAAGGAAACCGGTGGAGGCTTGATGACCGACTGGGGCGCTCACATGATCGACATTGCCCAGTGGGGCCTAAGCAAGGATAGAAATGGTCCAACTACCATCATCCCTGGATCCGCAGCTCAACCACTAACTTACCGCTATGCCGATGGAGTAGAGATGATGATCACCAAGTTTGACGAAGGTCGACAAGGCGTGAAGTTTATCGGAGAAAAAGGCTGGATCAAGGTTTCCCGTGGCAATTACGACAGCTCAATCCCTGAGCTACAGCTCGGCAAAGAACCTGAGAATTTTAACTTTAACGCCCACCACATTGACTTTATCGACTGCATCCGCAAGCGAAAAGATCCAATCGTACCCGTGGAAATCGGTCACAGCACCTGCACGGCCTGTACCCTAGGCAACATTGCCCACGAACTCGGCCGTACCGTCACCTGGAATCCACAGACTCAATTGTCCACAGACGCTGCGGTCAATGCCAAGCTTCACTATGCCTATGAACGAGGCTATAAACTGACCTAAATCACTCAGCGGTGAAGAAATTTTCTTCCTCCAAAAACCTTGAAGTCCATTCTTAAGTTTGAAGAGTAGTTCCTAATTTTGGGGCCCAGCCCCAACAACGACTCTAAAAAATCAAACAATAAATCATACGAAACCATGGAAAAACTAATTGTAGACTACACCGCAGTAGCGGTAAACACCGGAGGCCGAAAAGGACACGTGCGCACCGAAGACGGCATGCTTGACTTTGATGTGGCCATGCCTAAAGAAATCGGTGGAGAGGGCGGAAAAACCAACCCAGAGCAACTCTTTGCTGCGGGCTATGCGGCTTGCTTTGGCGGTGCCTTGGCAGCAGTAGCCGGTACCACCAGCTTGAAAGATTCTGAAATCAAAGTAAAAGCACACCTCGGCCATTACGGACCTGGAAGCTTCGGATTGGGCGTAGACATTGAGGTAAAAATCCCAATGGCAGCCTCACTAGAAGAAGCCCAGAAGCTTGTTGATGCAGCGCATCAAGTATGTCCTTATTCCAAGGCTACCCGAGGCAATATTGAGGTTACTGCCACAGCAGTAGCCTAAGCATTTTCTTAAATTACTCCCAAGGCAGGCCTAAAAAGGTCTGCCTTTTTTTGTGCCTTTCCTTTACTGTGAATTAAAAACCGCTCCTTTCCATTCGTCACTTTTCCAGCATCCCGTGACACTACAATGGACAAAAGCGGTTAACTTTCTCGTCGAAACCCATTTTCCAAATGAAAAAATTATTCTTTTCGCTCCTAGTGGCCGTGCTTTCTGTGGGAAGCGTACTGGCCCAACTCAAGACTCCAGAGCAGTTTCTCGGTTACAAACCTGGCGACCGCTTCACTCCTCACCACCGCATGGTGGACTATTTTGAGTACGTCGCTGCTCAAAATCCAAATATCAAACTCATCCAGTATGGGGAAACCAACGAGAAAAGACCCCTCATTCTCGCCATTCTAGCGAGTCCAGAAAACATGGCTCGACTCGAGCAGATCCGTACGGACAACTTGAAGCGAACAGGCATTCTGCCAGGAACACCTAGCACTCAGGTTCCGATCAACTGGATGTCT
Source organism: uncultured Algoriphagus sp. (assembly GCA_903952135.1). GTDB lineage: Bacteria > Bacteroidota > Bacteroidia > Cytophagales > Cyclobacteriaceae > Algoriphagus. Next base: position 10,558 of record CAJBER010000051.1, on the reverse strand, counting down.
TTCAACGTACATGGCAACGAATCTGTAGGGATGGAAGCGGCTATTTCTACCTTCCACACTTTGGCAGATCCCAACAATGCCAAGGTACAAGCCTGGTTGAAAAATCAAGTGGTCATCCTCGATCCTGCCATCAATCCAGACGGAAGAGATCGCTATTCCAACTGGTACAACCAGAAGATGCACACCCAATTGCAGCCTGACATCCAGTCCATGGAACACAACGAACCTTGGCCAGGTGGGCGTGCAAACCACTACTTATTTGACCTTAACCGCGACTGGGCTTGGCAAGTACAAGTGGAGTCTCAGCAACGACTCAAGGTGTACCAGCAGTGGATGCCTCAACTTCACCTAGACTTCCACGAGCAAGGCATCGACAATCCATTTTACATGGCTCCTGCTGCAGAACCATTGCACGAGCAGTTGACACCTTTCCAGCACGAGTTTCAAGACATTTTTGGAAAAAATACCGCAAAGTATTTCGACCAAATGGGTCGCTTCTACTTCACCAAAGAGCGCTTTGACCTCTTGTATCCTTCCTACGGCGATACCTATCCCATGTACAATGGGGCTATCGGCATGACCATCGAACAAGGTGGAGGAGGACGTGCAGGCATCGGTGGCTACAATGCCATCGGTGACACCGTTACCTTGAGTAGCCGAATTGCCGGTCATTACACGGCTGCACTTTCTGCAGTAGAGATGACCAGCCAGCATTCGGCCCGCTTGGTAAGCGAGTTTGAGCGCTACTTCAAAACTAACGCTACCGCTCCCAAAGGCACCTACAAAAGCTTTGTGATCAAGGGCGAAAGCAACCCTGCCCAGGTAGCCAAATTGTTGGAATTGCTGGACAAAAACGGAATACAGTACGGGAAAGGCACTGCCAAAACAGGCTTGAAAGGCTACGAGTACCAAAGTGGCAAAACGGGCGTTCCTTTTGCAACGAGCGACAAGGACATCGTCATCTCTGCCTACCAGCCGAAATCTGTACTGGCCCAAGTACTCTTTGAGCCCAACCCAGCGCTACACGATTCGATTACTTACGACATCACGAGTTGGGCCATGCCTTATGCATATGGGTTAAAAGCCTTTGCCCTGGATACCCGATTGGATCCAAGCGGAACCTACGAGAAGCCTGCAGCTGCTTCAGCGAAAGTAACTAGTACACCAGTAGCCTACCTAGCCCCTTGGCAGGGTACGCGAGACGCGGCCTTCCTTGCTGCGCTTCTCAACAAAAAAATCCGCGTGCGCTACGCCGAATACCCTTTCACCGTGGAAGGAAAATCCTACCCTGCCGGAACGATGATGATCACCAAAGGAGGCAACGAATGGGTGGCTAATTTTGATCAGACAGTACAGGAAACTGCCGCAGCCTTGGGTATTACTTTGAGCACTACCCAAACAGGCTATGTAGAGCAGGGCAAAGACTTTGGCTCGCCAACTGTTCGCGTGATCCAAGCCCCTAAGGTGGCCCTTGTAGGCGGAACAGGCACTTCCTCCCTTAATTTTGGAGAGGTATGGCACTTCTTCGAAAAAGACTTGAAGTACCCGCTCAGCAGTTTAGATGCTGCTTCGATGGGCAATGCTGATTTGAGCAAATACGATGTGATCATTCTTCCATCCGTATTTGGTTCTGCCTTGTCTACTTCCGCCCAAACCAAGTTGAATGACTGGGTGAAGGCAGGAGGAAAGGTGATTGCCATCGATGGCTCGGTCAACCTTTTTGCCAACAAGGAAGGCTTCAAGTTGAAGACTTTTGACACGGAGGATGAGAAAAAGGCAGCTGAAAAAGCTGGACAGGAACTCGCCAAGAAGGAGCGCTTGGAGCCTTACACCGAGGGCGAGCGCTTGGAAATTGCAGGAGGTACAGCGGGAGCCATCTATGAAATCAAGATGGACGAAACGCATCCCCTTGGCTATGGAACAGGTGGAAAATACTATACCCTCAAGAATAACTCCAGCCGCTTTGCCTTCCTGAGCGGAGGTGCTAATGCCGGCATTATTGCTTCCAATGATGCCTATAGAACAGGGTATATTGGTTACAAAATCAAATCCCAGATGGGTCAATCCCTCGTGATTGGCGCGGAGTCACAGGGAAGAGGACAAGTGGTCTATTTTGTGGACAACCCGATCTTCAGAGGCTTCTGGGAAAGTGGAAAGCTTGTGCTAAGCAACGCCATCTTCTTGGTAGGGCAGTAAGCACACTACTTGACAGCAGAAGGGCCCTGAACTTGTACTAGTTCAGGGCCCTTTTGATTTTTTCGAGTATAGGTAGCGTACTTCGCTCATGCTAGAAAGCCCCGCTAAAAAGGGTAAGTCAAGCAAGGAAGAATTTCCATTGGTTAGTTCCGGATACAGCGAACGGATTTTCCATCTCCTCTGACTGAAGTGCTTACAAACGCTTGAGTTTCATTGATTACAACTACACGTGATCTGGTTCCATCCACCGTACTCGTCCAATAATAGCCCCCAGACCCTGCCAAAGAAATGTCTCCAGTACTAGCAGATCGGCTACCTGCCATGGGTAATTTCAACGAAGAGACAAAGGCGCCAACGTTAGTGTTGCTGTTCCATCCAGCGATTTCTAGGTTCCATTCTGCTACAGTAGGTAATCGGAATCCTGTCGGACAAGGATTATTGGTACCATTCAGCCCTTGCCATAAGGTTGAATTCTGGGGATTACGCCAATCTTGAGTTCCTGTCTTACTCGTGATAAAATCACTTGTTGCAGGCTTGTCAACAATCGCCAAGGTAGCCGTTGTGGCAGAAGTTCTTAGTTGATGGCCATCTTTAGCTCTTCCCCACTGGTAAAGATCCCCAAATCCTGCAGAATCCGTACTAGAGGTAGCAACTTGGGACGCCCCTAAATTACGGTCCATCCAAACCTTCCCATTTGCACCAACTACGGTATTCTCCGGTAAGGTGGTAAACTCTTTGTCTTCTCCATAAGAAGTTTCTGAGCTGGTAGTAGCATAGGCTCTGACGTAGTATTTGGTGTTTCCAGCGAGGCCTGTAACTGTGCTTTGGAAGGTTCCAGTACCAGTTCCATCACTTGTTTTGGTTACTAAAGCAATAGTCGGCGCAGTTTCGGTACTCCAAACCACCCCTCTAGCGGTAATCGGAGACCCTCCATCTGAGGTAATGTTTCCTCCAGATTTTGCGCCAATCGCCGATACTTCGGTGACCGAGGTAGTGGATAGTTTGGGCCCACTAACCGTCTTCACAGTTACTTCATTGGAATACAGGATGGATTTCCCATCTTGATTGGAACTGTAGACCCTGTAGGTGTAGGTGGTATTAAAGGTCACAGTTTGATCAGAAAAAATAGTCACGTCTTTGGAAGTCGCCCCTATCTCACTAAAGTTGCCTGAGTCCGTCTTTCGTTCAATTTTATAGGCTGTTTCATTGGTTGCATTGTCCTTCCAAGACAAATCGACTTGATTCGTAGAAACTACAGTTGCCTTCAATTCGGTGGGCGGAAGCGGGATCTCCTCTTGGCTTGATGTTTCACAACCTATACACAAAAGAAATAAAACCGGGAGCCATACAAATTTTTTCATTCGCATTTGGGTTTATAGGGTCATTCCAAGGTGAGGGATTGAGAAGGTAATTTTTCCTTTAGTTACCCGGGAAGTCCCAATAAAAATCTATCCCCTTTAAAAACAACCCTTTCCTATCGGTCTATACGGGAAATGCAAGCAAGAAACGTTGATTTTGGCTAAATGCCAAAGTAGTTGCTTTTTAAATAGGAATCGAAGTACTAAAAACTTGTCCCAATTTGAGGGAAAATCTTCATGTGGTAATAAAAGCCGTTTTTACTCACAATTGCGCCACTTCAAGAATGGAAAAGCTTTTGCTCCTCACTAGATATCGGAACCAAAACCTGTATTTTTTTCGAAAATCAAATCTTCGCCGTAGATTACTTGCTTGAATCTTAGCCACATGAAAAAAATAACCCATCCCGCCTTACTCCTTGCCTTGGGGGCAACGGTAAGCATGGCTGCTTGGATGCCTAAAACAACGGAATTTCTTTTTCCCAATTTAGACACCGAGTCCGTTCAGTCGGATAGCACCAAAAAAGACTCACTCAAGAGTTACCCAAAATTCAAAGACCTTCCCCTCAAGCCTGAGCGAGAAGTAAGTTTCACCACTGCCGAAGGTACTTGGATGAGTTTGGACGTAAGTCCAGATGGCAAAACCATCGCCTTTGACTTGATGGGAGATATTTATACCATGCCACTAGAAGGGGGCAAAGCCACTCCGTTCACTTCGGGTATGGCCTACGAAACCCACCCACGTTATTCCCCAGATGGCAACAAACTCTTGTTTACCTCTGACCGTGCAGGAAATGACAACCTCTGGTACATCGATCTAGTGAAAAAGGACACCGTACAGGTGACCAAAGACAAGACGGGGGACGTGCCCGGAGCCCATTGGGCTCCAGATGGAGAGTACATCATCGTATCCAAAGGAAGACGAGTATCCAAACTATGGATGTACCACAAAGATGGGGGTGGAGGAATCCAACTCAACGATGCCCCTGCAACGATGAAGACTATCGATCCCTTTGTAAGTCCTGACGGAAAGAAAGTGTATTTCTCTTGGAGAACCGGTTCTTGGAATTACAATGCCACACTTCCTCAGTACCAAATCGGCTTCTACGATTTTGACAAGGGAAAAATCACCAGCATCACTTCGCGCTACGGATCCGCCTTTACTCCAACCTTGAGTAAGGATGGCAACTGGATGGTCTATGGTACCAGATGGGAGGATAAGACGGGTTTGGTCATCCGAAACCTGAAAACTGGCGACGAAAAATGGCTTGCTTACCCTGTACAGCGGGATGAACAAGAGTCCATCGCTCCACAAGGAGTCCTTCCTGCCATGGCCTTTACTCCAGACAGCAAGCACGTAATTGCTTCTTATGGTGGAAAATTCTGGAAACTTCCAGTAGATGGAAGTGCTGCCACAGAGATCCCTTTCCAGGCGGATGTGAATGTCGCCATGGGTCCTCGCTTGTATTTCAATTACGAAATTCCAGACACCACACACAAGATGGCCAACCAGATCCGTGATGCAGTTCCTTCACCGGACGGGAAAAAACTAGCGTTCACCGCACTCAACCGTCTGTATGTAATGGACTATCCAAACGGTACGCCCAAGCGTGTGACCAAACATGAGTTTACCGAAGCCATGCCTGCCTGGAGTCCAGATGGCAGCCAATTGACCTTCGTGACTTGGGAAGAAAAAAATGGTGGAAGCCTATACAAAGCCAGTCTTGGAGACAAAGGTGTAGTCACCAAGGTCACCACAGAGTCTGCATTTTATTCAGGCCCAGTATGGGGTCCTAAAAACAGAATCCTTGTATTCAAAGGTCCAAAAAGAGCTTTGATTGATGCAGAAGGACCATTTGTGGATGGTTCTGAAGGAGAGTTGGTATGGATTCCTGCTGCAGGAGGTGCCTTCCGCAAAGTGATGGATGCCGGAAATTACGGCAATGCGCACTTTACCCAAGACACCAGCCGCATCTTCCTCAACGGAGGAGGAGGTGCACTCCTTAGCGTCAAGTGGGATGGAACAGACGAAAAAATTCATGCGCGCATCACAGGGATCACTCCTTTTGGTTCGGCCGCTGACCCAGAGCATGCAGGACACGATCATGGCAGCGATGTGCGCTACGTGATGGGCAAGGCATTTTCGAATGCCGATGCAGTCAACTACTGCATGCTTCCTGAAGGATCCAACTCTCGCGAGCCCAACATGATGCCTGCCAGTGCGAGCACGATTTACATGGCTCCAGTAGGTAATAAGGCCTTGGCTCAAATCAACAACAACGTCTACGTGGTCACCATCCCTACAGCAGGCAAAGTGCCTACCATCAACGTAGCCGAGCCGAGTGCAAGTAACTTCCCGTCCAGACAATTGACCGAGATCGGTGGAGAATGGCCTTATTGGGAAGCCAATGGCAAAAAAGTACACTGGTCCCTAGGAAATGGACACTGGGTGTATGACATCAGTAGAGCAGAATTTGTGGAAGACTCCGTCAAAACTGCCAAGAAAGATAAGATTCGCTTTGATGCGGATAGCGTGAGCACCTTGAAAGCTAAAGGAGAGGCTGCCGTTAAAATGGCGGACTCTTTGGCCAAGGCAGACAAGAAGCGAATCGATTCCCTATTCAAAGCAGACAGCCTCCACAAGGCGGATCTCAAAAAGAAAGAAAGCTATAGCCCTAGCGAGCAGCAGGTAAAGGTTTTCTTTGCCAAGGATACCCCTAAAGGAAGCATCTTACTTCAAAATGCACGAATTGTCACCATGAAGGGAGATGAGGTCATCGAACAAGGAGACATCCTCATTGAGAACAACCGAATCAAAGCGGTAGGAAAAACAGGCACCTTGGATGCTGCAGGCGCGAAAGTGATCGATGCCTCTGGCAAAACCATCACCCCTGGATTTATCGATACCCATGCGCACATGTGGCCTACTTGGGGATTGCATAAAAACTCGGTGTGGATCTATGCCGCCAACTTGGCGTATGGGGTGACCACCACTCGTGATCCACAAACAGCAACCACAGACGTACTTACCTATGGCGACATGGTGGAATCAGGCATGATCCCTGGACCACGTGTGTATTCAACGGGTCCTGGTGTGGGCTACTGGATGTACAACCTGAAGTCGTTGGAGCAAACCAAGAGCGTGCTCAAGCAATACAGCAAGTACTACAATACCCAATACATCAAAATGTACTTGGTGGGCAACAGACAGCATCGTCAGTGGGTAATCATGGCTTCGAAAGAGCAGAAATTGATGCCTACAACCGAAGGTGGATTGGACTACAAACTCAACATGACCCAGCTTTTTGATGGCTATCCAGGTCACGAACACTCCATTCCTGTGTTCCCATTGTACAAGGACGTAACCCAGACCGTGGCCAAAAGCAAGATGGCTTACACGCCTACACTCTTAGTGGCTTACGGAGGTCCATGGGCAGAAAACTTCTACTACACCACGGAAAGCCCGCTTCACGATCCAAAGCTCAACCACTTTACTCCTTACAATGAACTCAATGAGAAGGCTCGTAGAAGAGTGGGTGGACTTGGAGGCTGGTTTGCTCCAGAAGACCATGTCTTCCAAAAGCATGCCCAAGGAGTAAATTCCATCATCACGCAAGGAGGTATTGCTGGCGTAGGATCGCATGGACAGCTTCAAGGACTAGGCTACCACTGGGAGCTTTGGTCCATCGCAAGTGGAGATATGAAAAACCTAGATGCCTTGAAGGTAGCAACCATCTTGGGAGCAGAAGCACTTGGTTTGGATAAGGAATTAGGAAGTATTGAGACGGGCAAATTGGCCGACTTGGTAATCCTAGACAAAAATCCATTGGAGAACATTCGAAATACAAACACCATCACCCACGTGGTGAAAGACGGTCGCGTGTATGATGGAGGAACCTTGGACGAAATCCTGCCTACACCACGTAAACTGGATGCCAGTCAGTGGACCAAGCCAGCACCTAAGGTGACTACTTCGGTAAAAGAGTAGCATGAAGTTTGGTCGACGGACCACAGTCGACAGCACGATATCTCGAACCTCAAAAATTTTTCCCAGTGGGAAAAGTTGATGATTAAAAAACAAATTCAATTAAGCCAGTCAGTTATCCTGACTGGCTTTTTTATGGGTTGAGGGACCAGATGGTCGCATTCAGTACCGTCGCGAAACTTACCCAAAGGAGGTAAGGAATCAACAAAGCGGCGGACCAAGAATTGATTTGGCGAAACTTCAAGATGCAAGCAAGTATTGAAACCCACATCGGGATAATTACAACAAGGCCTAGTAGTGGGTTTTGGGCTCCAAAAAATGCAGGTGACCAGAGAAAGTTGAGGAAAAGCTGCACAGAGTACAGGATCAGAGCTTGCTTTTTGAAAGGATGGTTGCTTTTCCATATCAGAAAACAGGCGATCCCCATCAACACATAGAGCGTGGTCCATACCGGACCGAAAAGCCAGCTGGGTGGATTCCAAGATGGTTTGTTGAGTGTCAGGTACCAGGTTTGGACGGAGCTCAGGGTAAAAAATGCCCCTAATCCTCCCGCGATTTGTGGGAGGAGCAGGCTGACAAAGAGTTTGATGGCGTTGGACATGGCTTAGATCGTTTCCAACAAGGTACGAAAAGCGATGGCTTGATCATGATACCGCTCTTGGGTTTTGGTGCGCAAAGCAGGCGCATGCATTCGTTCGTACTGAAGCATGCGATCCATGGACTCCGTAAAATATTGAATGCAATAGTTGACCGAGCCATCCTCGGAATGATGGACCAAGCGGTAGAAGACATGATGATGGAAGATCCCTGTAGCCAAGACCTCGGGAATGTGGGTGGATTTCATCCAGGAGATAAAGTCCTCCTCAATTGCTGGGCTCAGGTTAAAGGTAATATTGTAGAGAATCATGGCTCTGGTCTTTGGTTTTATTACTTTTGCGTAGAACAATTTCTAGCCCACAAAGTTAGGAATCCCAAATGGAATCCCCCTCACGGTCTCCGAACTATGCATAAAATCGATTCTTCTGAAGTAAACAATAGGTGGTCACGCGTGGGGATTGGCAAACTTATCTTGGTTGCCTTCCATGTAGTCGGCGCCATTGGACTAAGCCTTCCGGAGTACCGAGACCTATTTTTAGCCTTGACTCCCTTTCATTTGTTGGCCACGATGGGACTTATTTTGGTCTATCACCGAGGGTGGACAGATTCCTTTCCCATTTTTGGAGCGGCAGCATTTTGGATTGGTTTTGGATCCGAATTGATCGGAATCCACACCGGCTATTTGTATGGGGACTATGTATATGGACCTACTTTGGGTGTGATGCTGTGGGAAGTCCCTTTGGTGATTGGGGTCAACTGGTTTGTGCTGAGTTACTTGACAGGATCGGTATTCCACAAGATTCCCAACGATTGGTATGCGGCCTTTTTGGGTGCCACCGCCATGACTGCATTGGATTACATCTTGGAGCCTGTGGCCGTATCACTTAATTTTTGGGCATGGAAGTGGGACATCATTCCGGTCAGCAATTACCTAGGTTGGTTTGGAGTGTCCTTCCTAATTCAGCTCATCTGGCGGAAAGCCAAATTTGAAAAATACAATCCATTGGCCACTTGGCTTTTGATCACTTGGATTCTCTTTTTCACACTTTTAAATTTTACGGTTATTTCTTAACTCGTTGGTTAAACAAACTAATCCATAACAATTTAGTCGCTACCCGTGTTTCATTAGTTATGTTGATGTCTATCGTCTATATCGCTCTTGGATTTGCCGCCATGGAACTCTCTGGCTGGTTTATTCATAAGTATTTGATGCATGGTCCTCTTTGGATGATTCACAAGACCCATCACCAGCCTTCCCATTCTTTTTTTGAATGGAACGACCTGTTTTCCCTGCTATTTGGAAGCATTGCGGTGGTGTTGATCTTTTTCGGAGTGGAGCAATTGGACTACCGATTTTGGATGGGTGTAGGGATAAGCTTGTACGGCATGCTCTATTTTGTATTGCATGACGTGCTGGTTCACCGCCGCTTGCGGTGGTTTAGCAAACCCAAGCATCCTGTTTTGAAGGGAATCTACAAGGCACATCAGGCACATCACAAAACCAACCAAAAGGAGGATGCAGTTTCTTTTGGTTTATTTTTAGTCCCCAAACAATTCTTTAACAAGGAGGAGTAGTGAGCACGTATTCAATCAAAGATCTCGAACAATTATCAGGCATCAAGGCCCATACGCTACGGATATGGGAGCAGCGGTACAATTTGCTGCAGCCAAAACGAACGGATACTAATATCCGCTTCTATGACGATGACGACTTGAAGTTGATCTTAAACGTGGCCCTGCTCAATGACAATGGGGTCAAAATCAGCAAAATTGCCTCCATGGCACCGAACGAATTGCGTGAGGAAGTCATGAAGCTCACCGATCGTTCCTTGACTCACGACGACCAGATTCATGCCTTGACGATCTGCATGATCGAAATGGATGAGGAGCGCTTTGATAAAATATTGAGCACCAACATCATCAAACTGGGTTTTGAGCAAACCATGCTCAACGTCATTTATCCCTTCATGTCCAAGATCGGCGTGCTTTGGCAGACGGGGGCCATCAATCCAGCACAGGAGCATTTTATCTCCAATCTGGTACGACAAAAGTTAATTGTGGCCATCGATGGGCAGATTCCACAGCGCGGAGGCAAAAAGTTCTTACTTTATCTTCCTGAAGGTGAACTGCACGAGATCTCCATCCTTTTTGCAAGCTACTTGATCAAATCCAAGGGCCATAAAGTGATCTATTTGGGACAAAGCACTCCCAATGACGACTTACTGGCCGTGTACAAGTTGCACCAACCCGAATACCTTTTGACAGTCATCACCACTTCACCCTCCTCGGAGTATGTGCAAGAATATATCAATGCGCTATCCGATCGATTTGGAAACGCGCAAATCTTAGTGACGGGCTACCAAGTACTCGGACAGGATCTCAACTTTCCAAGTAATGTAAGTCAGATGAGTTACATCCGAGACAT
>CAJBER010000050.1 GCA_903952135.1 uncultured Algoriphagus sp. | reverse complement strand
TAGGCGTTCGATTACGAACAGCCTATTTTCTTAAGTAGGCCCAAATTAGGCTAAAAAAGGGCTTTTTTTTATTGGTCTATTTTTGGCTAGTCAAAATTAAACTACGCACTTCTATGAAAGCTATCTACTATTTTCTCGCCATTCCCCTACTCCTTCTTTCCTTCTCCTGTGATGAAAGAAATTCCTTTAGTTCAGGCAACGAAATAAAAGAGAAAAAAGCACTTACTGGAGTCACACGATTGGAAGTAGATGGGGTCTTTAATTTGACTATTTCCCAATCCAATGAAGAATCCATAGAGGTAGAAGGAGATGAAGCCATGGTAAACAAGCTTTTGATTGACCAGGATGGTGAATTACTTAGCCTTAAAATGGAGGATGAAGGCGATGATGTTTTTTTTGAAGACAACAACCTGAAAATCCATATCACGATAAAAGACTTGAAAGAGTTCAACTACGAGGGTGTGGGCAATGTAAAAACGAATGGCTTGTTCAAAGTGGCAGACCTAAGGTTGTTAGGCAATGGAGTAGGAAACCTCGAGTTGGAATTGGATGCCCAAGAAATCGATGCAGATTTTGATATGGTCGGAAATATCAAACTTCGAGGAAAAGCTAACCGTGCAATTTTTATCAACAATGGAATTGGAAACTTGGACGCGTCCGAACTAATTGTTCAGAATATGGATGTAAACAGTTCGGGTATTGGCAAAGTGGAAGTGAATTGTGTAGGAGATCTATCTCTTGTAGTAGATGGGATTGGAAAAGTTAGCTACACCGGAAATCCACGAGTGATTAAAAAAGAAGTATCTGGGATTGGGAAAGTCGAAGAAAATTAATTTTCCAGGCCTACTCTCTGGCCAAAACTAGGTCAACCCTCCTCTTTCATTTTGATTTTTCCAATAATAACTTGATTTTAGGGCAATGGCTTCACCCAATGCGCTAGATTCAGTACAACTCAATTTTTCTCCAGACAACTTGCTTGGGCTCAATATCGCACTTGCAATCATCATGTATGGAGTAGCCTTGGAGTTGAAATGGGCAGATTTTCAATACCTTGTCCAAAATCCGAAAGGGTTTATAATCGGAATAGTCTCTCAATTTTTTGTACTTCCATTCCTTACTTGGGTATTAATCCTACTTCTTAATCCCCCACCAAGTATCGCCTTGGGCATGTTTCTCGTAGCAGCTTGCCCTGGTGGAAATGTTTCCAATTTTTTGACCAGCCTTGCCAAAGGTAACGTGGCACTTTCAGTCAGTTTAACTGCCGTATCGAGTGTGGCAGCGATCTTTCTTACACCCTTCAATTTTTCCTTTTGGGCCGGTAACTATGCTCCCACCGCCCAACTCCTACAAGAAGTTCAACTCGACACCTTTGAAGTCTTCTTGACCATAGGACTTATATTGGGCATCCCCTTGATTCTTGGAATTTTAACCACCTCCAAATTTCCCGAGTTATCCAAAAAGTTAGCGAAAGCTATCAAGCCACTCAGCTTAGTCATATTTGGGGCCTTGGTGCTTCTTGCCCTTCTTGGCAATTACGAACTATTTAAGACCTACATCGGCGCCATCTTCCTTTGGGTGCTGGCACATAATTTTATCGGTTTAGGTGGCGGCTACCTGGCGGCTAAACTCGCCCGATTGCCTTTCAAAGATGTAAAAACCATTACCATCGAAACAGGTATTCAAAATTCAGGTCTTGGACTGGTCCTCATTTTTAGTTTCTTCGCTGGTCTGGGTGGTATGGCATTGATTACCGCTTGGTGGGGAATTTGGCACCTTATTTCTGGAATCATCTTGGCCAGTATCTGGAAAAAGTACGCATGAGAAAGTTGCTTTACACAGTTTTGCGATTTTTACTAAAAATAGGTTTGCATATCTATTACAAAAAAATCGTGGTGGAGGGACTGGAAAATATCCCCAAAAATCAGCCCCTTATTTTAGTAGGCAACCACCAAAATGCGCTAATTGATCCCTTATTGGTTGCTACACATATTTCGATTCGACCCTATTTTTTGACACGCGCAGCCGTATTCAAAAATCCGATAGCAGCGTATTTATTGAACCTCATTCAAATGCTGCCTGTCTATCGTGTTTTGGATGGTTTTTCCACCATTCCTCAAAACCAACGGACTTTTCAAAAAACAAATCAAGTCCTACAGCAAAATGGATCCGTTTTGATTTTTGCCGAAGGCAACCATAGTTTGGTGCGAAACATTCGACCGCTAAGCAAGGGATTTACCCGAATGGCTTACGGAGCCTTAGCAGAGTGTCCAGAACTTAATCCTATGGTGATCCCTGTTGGCATTCAATACAGCGCTCATAAAAGATCCGCTGGGATGGTACGAATCACCATAGGCAAAAGCATTCCGGTAGACCCGGATCCTACTCAGGCACTGAAACTGACCAAACAGGTAGAGCAGGCCTTGAAAACCTTGGTGGTAGATATTCCAGATGCGGACTATCCCGAAACCTTGGAAAATCTCCTTTCCAATCAAGTCGATGTTACCAGCAAGCATGAGGTAGACCTTTTTCTTTCTGGAAAGCCTACTACTTATCAGGTGAAATCTTTTGGCACTCTTCCAAACAAATTGATGAAGATTTTCCACCTTCCCTTGTACTGGATTTGGTTGTTTGGCATCGCTCCTAAGATGGAAGATGAAGTGTTTACCAGTACCTGGAAGTTTTTAATTGGGTTTGTGTTGGCACCGATTTACTACTTCTTGATCGTCCTATGCTGCTTCCATCCGGAATACGGAACCTGGGCCATTTCATTTTTGCTAATGGCTTGGATCAGCCTTTGGGCAAATGAAAATTCTCAGGAATAGTCCCTTACAAGCAAAAATTTGGGTGGACTTTTTTACCTTTGACCCAAGATTTAACCCAAATACAGCCCATGACTGAAGACTTTCTCCCCATCAATGGTACCGATTACGTAGAACTATATGTTGGCAATGCCAAGCAAAGCGCACTCTACTACCAATATGCCTTCGGATTTGAATTGATTGCCTACGCTGGACCAGAGACCGGAGTGAAGGATCGTGCTTCTTACGTGCTCAAGCAAGAAAAAATCCGATTGGTGCTCACCTCTCCCCTTGCCGCCAATCATCCCATCAATGACCACATCCGGCAACATGGCGACGGAGTCAAGGTTTTGGCACTCTGGGTGGATGATGCGCAAAAGTCCTGGAAAGAAACTACGAGCCGAGGAGCAGTGTCAGTTGAGGCACCAAAAACGCTTCAAGACGAGAATGGAGAAGTTCGGGTAGCAAGTATACAAACCTATGGCGATACCATCCACACCTTCGTTGAACGCAAAAACTACCAAGGAGTCTTCCTACCTGGCTATAAGCCACGAAAAAGCACCTATCCTGCCCAATCCATCGGTTTGAAATACATTGACCACTGCGTGGGAAATGTGGCGCTAGGCGATATGAATCGCTGGGTCAACTTTTACGAGGAGGTCATGGGATTCAAGTTGCTCTTGACCTTTGACGACAAAGACATCTCCACGGAGTACTCTGCCTTGATGTCCAAGGTAGTCTCCAATGGCAACGGATACATCAAGTTTCCGATCAATGAACCCGCAGAAGGAAAGAAAAAGTCTCAAATTGAGGAATACCTTGACTTCTACGGAGGACCTGGAGTACAGCATATTGCCATAGCCACCTACGACATCATCCATACTGTGGGGGAACTTCGTAAGCGAGGTGTAGAGTTTTTGGTAGTTCCTAGTTCCTACTACGATGACCTACTGGATCGTGTAGGGAAAATCGACGAAGATCTACAGCCACTAAAAGATCTCAACATCCTAGTAGATCGTGATGAAGAAGGCTATTTGCTTCAAATTTTCACCAAACCCGTTCAAGATAGACCTACCTTATTCTTTGAAATCATCCAACGCAAAGGAGCCACTTCTTTCGGAAAAGGAAATTTCAAAGCCTTGTTTGAATCCATCGAACGGGAACAACAATTGAGAGGAAACTTATAAATCCTATTTGGATCAATGAAATGGGCCATTTTGATTCATGGCAACTCCTGACATTTTTCCTAACTTGTAGTACTAACCTAATTTTTATATTCCATGAGTTCCATTGATTCTTCGATTTTAAAAAAGGCAGAAAGTTGGTTGGCCAGTTCCATAGACGAGGCCAGTAAGGAGAGTATTCGGCAATTGATTGCCACGAATCCTACCGAATTGGTGGATTCCTTTTACCAAGATCTCGAATTCGGTACTGGCGGATTGCGCGGACTGATGGGTGTGGGTACCAACCGGATGAATGTCTACACCGTAGCCATGGCAACGCAAGGACTGGCTAATTACCTAATCGCCTGCTTTCCAGGTGAAAAAATCAAGGTAGCCATTACCCACGACAGCAGAATCAACAATACACTCTTTGCAATGACTACCGCGGATGTATTTACTGCAAATGGTATTGAGGTGATGTATTTTAGAGAGATGCGCCCTACTCCCATGCTTTCTTTTGCGGTTAGACACTTTGGTTGCAAGTCTGGGGTCATGATTACCGCTTCACACAATCCCAAAGAATACAACGGTTACAAAGCCTATTGGGAAGATGGAGCACAGGTAGTAGCCCCGCACGATACCAACATCATCAAAGAGGTACAAAAGATCACTTCTTTTGAGCAAGTCAACTGGAACAAGCAGGACGCCCTCATCCATTACATCGAAAAAGATTTTGATGCCATTTACCTGGAAAAGGTAAAGGAATTAAGCCTTTCGAAGGAAGCAATTCAGGCTCAGAAGTCCATGCCTATTGTCTTTTCTCCCATCCATGGCGCCTCCGGCAAAATGGTTCCTGCTGCACTAAAGACCTTTGGATTTGAAAATATCCAAGTGGTCAAAGAGCAAGCCGAACCTGATGGAAATTTCCCAACAGTAATTTACCCCAATCCAGAAGAACCCGAAGCGCTTACACTAGCCGTAGCCTTGGGTAAAAAGACAGGGGCAGCCCTTGTCCTTGCCTGTGATCCGGATGGAGATCGCTATGCTGCCGTAGTGCCTAATGAAGCCGGTGAGTACGAATTACTCAATGGAAATCAAACAGGGACACTGCTTGTCTATTACTTGCTCTCACGAAAGAAAGAGTTGGGTCTGTTGACCGGGAAAGACTTTATGGTGAATACCATCGTCACGACCGAACTGATCAATAAAATAGCCGAAGGTTTCGGAATACCTTGTTACAATGTCCTTACTGGATTTAAGAATATCGCTTCCATCATCCTTCAAAAAGAAGGCAAAGAAAAGTTCCTTGCAGGTGGTGAAGAATCATTTGGTTTCTTGGTAGGTGACTTCGTTCGTGATAAGGATGGGGTGAGCGCCTGTGCTCTCGTGGCGGAAGCAGTAGCCTACTACAAAACTCAGGGCAAAAATGTCTTTGCCGTGTTGGCAGAAGTATACCAGCAATTTGGGTTTTACAAGGAAGCCCTCATTTCAGTGACTAAGAAAGGAAAAGACGGTGCAGAGCAAATTCAACACTTGATGAACCAGTTCCGAACCAACCCGCCTCTTGAGATGAATGGATCGGCTGTAGAGAAGATTTACGACGTGAAGAACGCGAGCATCCATTATCCAAAAACGCAAAAAGTAGAAGTTTTGGACCTGGATAAATCCAACGTAATGCAATTCTACTTAGCGGATGGAAGCAAGATTTCTGCACGTCCTTCCGGTACCGAACCAAAGATAAAGTACTATTTTTCTGTAAACACAAGTCTATCAAATACAAGTGATTACAGGAAAGTAGAGAAAGTATTACTTGAAAAACTAGAAGGGTTAAAAACCTACTTCAGTTAAGCAAAAAAGGCCCCGAATCAACGAGGCCTTTTTTGGTTTTGGGGAGCATCTAGATTTACTCTTCTCCTACGTGGAGCAATGCATCGCCTACATTCACCACTGGATTGTTATTTACTCCGATCAGGTGCCCGGTAGTCGTGGCTTTAATTGGAACTACTACCTGTCCGTAGGGATCAGAAATGGAAGCCAAGACCTCCCCTTTACGTACAAAATCCCCGAGTTGAGCCACACAGGAAAATATCCCCGAAGCCTTGGCTCGGATCCAAGTACTCTCTTTTAACACTAGGGTGCTTTGGAGGACTTGTGGGGAATGGATCATTTCCAAATGGTGCAAGAGACGTTTGGTACCGGTAATCGCCTCTTCTATGGAATAAGAATCCAGTCGCATGGATTCTCCCCCCTCGTAGACCAACAAGTGCTTTTTGTTTTTGTAGGCCGTCTTTCGGAAGGATTTATCGATATGTTTGGAATGAACCACATAGTGTGTTCCGAAGGCCTTGGCAAGTTCAACCCCAATCTTATCTTTAAAATCTACCCGGATTTGTGGATGGTTCGAAATCATGCGTCCTCCCGTATGGAAGTCAATTCCAAAATCAATATGAGGTAATATTTCCTCGCTAAGGATATGGGCAATTCGCGAAGCCAGCGATCCCTTCTTACTTCCTGGAAAACTTCGATTTAAGTCTCTACCATCTGGAAAAGTGCGGCTATTGGATAGAAATCCATAAATATTGACTACTGGAATGACAATGACGGCCCCACGCTTTAGATCCAATTCTTGATCAAAGGCTTCCAAGAGTTTCTTCGCCGTAGCAATCCCGTTGATTTCATCCCCATGCACTCCCCCACTAATCAATATTACCGGACCTTCTTGGGGAGAAGAACGGATAAATATGGGCAAATCAATGAGTGTATGAGTGGGAAGTTTAGCAATAGGGATTTTTATATTAGCTTTTTCCCCAGCGCGTACTTGTACTCCTTGAATGATTAATTCTTTCATAATTGAGGTGATCCTTCTGCTATTCCATTTCACAATGGCGCAAAAACTTCTTTACTTCGCAGAATAAGTTTTGGCCCATGAAGATACAAGAAAACATTTCTTTGAAACCCTTTACAACCTTTGGAATCGACAAAAAGGCCAAATTTTTTACTACTGTTGAGACTTTAGACGAATTAAAAGCCGCCTTACTTACTGCAAAAGAAAAACAGCTACAGGTATTCATCTTGGGTGGTGGAAGCAATATTTTGTTGACTCGGGATATAGATGGCCTTGTGATCAAACTCGAGATCAAAGGCATCAACCTAGTCAAAGAAGAAGGAAACCAACTCTGGGTGGAAGTAGGTGCTGGAGAAATGTGGCATGAATTGGTCCTGCACAGCATCGCACAGGATTGGGCAGGGCTAGAAAACCTCTCCTTGATCCCAGGAACAGTGGGTGCATCTCCCATGCAAAATATTGGAGCCTACGGAGTGGAGATCAAAGACGTGTTTGATAGTTTGCAAGCCCTGCATCGCGAAACCTTGGAAATGCATTCATTTGATGCAGATGCATGTCAGTTTGGGTACCGAGAGAGTGTATTCAAACAAACCCTCAAAGACAAATACGTCATTACCTCAGTTACGTTTCGCTTATCCAAGACGCCTAATTTTCACTTGGAATATGGAGCCATTCGAGAGGTATTAGCCGCCAATGGTATAGATCAGCCCAGCATTCGAGCCATCAGCAATGCCGTCATCCAAATTCGACAGTCCAAACTTCCAGATCCCAAAGAGATTGGAAATGCCGGTTCTTTTTTCAAAAATCCCACCATCCCAAGCACACAGTTTGACACGCTTAAAGCCTCCAATCCCAGCATTCCTGGCTATCCAAGTACGGAGGGAGTTAAGGTAGCCGCAGGTTGGCTAATCGAGCAAGCCGGATGGAAGGGCAAACGAATTGGCGACGTAGGTGTACACGCCAAGCAAGCCCTGGTATTGGTCAATTATGGGGATGGTACTGGAGAGGAAATAAAAAGCTTATCCCAACAGATTCAGGCGTCTGTACTTGATAAATTCGGGATTCAACTACACCCTGAGGTCAACTTCATTTAAATCAGGTGATCGCTTACTTCAAGCGATTTGCTGTAGCGCTGCACATTCACGCCAAATTTGACCAAAAAGTCAACCCCCTCATCCGATCCTATCCCCTTGTATTCTGCATAGGAAAAGAGGTAGACCACCTTGGAAATCCCCATGGAAAAAATAATGCGAGCACAGGCCAAACAAGGTGCCAAGGTCACATACAAGGTTGATCCTTCCACGGAAGTATTGTTTTTTACAGCGTAGAGAATGGCATTTTGCTCTGCATGCAAAGCTAAGGAGCAGCTACCTTTGGAATCTCGTGCACAACCCTCAGCTGGAAATTCCACATCACAATTGTGCGTACCTGCGGGAGGACCATTGTAACCAATAGAAATGATCCGGGTATCCTTCGTCAATACAGCTCCCACATGCTTTTTAATACAATGGGATCGCTTGGCGAGGTTTACCGCCAATTCCATATAGATATCGTCAAAATCAGGTCTGCTCATGGGTACAATTTGTCAAAAATAGCATTCATTGCGTTAGACCGAAACACATTCTTCAGAATCCTCGTATTTTTTTCATGAAAAAGATAAATTAACTTCACCTTTGACCGGAAAACAAATGAAAGCTGTACCCTTCTCAAGTATGAAAACTGTCCCCATTTATCTCTTTATCCTAGTTGCCTTGCTATTTTCCTGCAACTCGGCTGAGGTATTCGTGGAAAATAGAGAAATCCCTTTTCAAAAAAGGTATCAGAGTTTTGTCTTGGTCAATAAGGAACTAGGCATTCCAGGCTTTGCAGACCCCAAATTGGACCAGCAGGTGCTAGAAGCGCTAGAAGCCCAATTACTAGCTGCGGGGCTTGTATACGACGCCAAGCAGCCTGATTTGGTCATCCGTTACCATTCCAATGAAGATCCAAGGCAGCGGGAACGTGTGAATACGATGAATCCCTATCCTTTTTGGGGAATGCGCATGTACGATCCTTGGTTATTCAATCCGATGATGAGAAACTATCGTTCGACTGTAACGACCACCAAGTATGAGCTACTGCAAGTAATCCTAGATGTAATTGATCCAATTCAAGAAAAGTCCTTGATGACGCTCACGGGGGTTACTGAGGTATCTTCACCCAAAAGCAAGGCGAAAATCACCTTAAAAGCCTTGGAAAAAACTACAAATACATTTCTTGAATTTAATTTTACCCAAAATAACTAGTCATGGAAAAGAAGTATACCTCTTTAAAGGAATTTTATCCTTACTACTTAACTGAGCACCAGAACCCTACCTCCCGCGTACTTCATTTTATCGGCACAGGATTGGTTTTGGTGGTACTAGGTGTAGCGATCGCGATGGCAAAATACATCTGGCTAGCAGCCATTCCAGTAATTGGTTATGGTTTTGCCTGGGTAGGGCATTTCTTTTTTGAAAAAAATAAGCCTGCTACCTTCACCTATCCCTTCTACAGTCTGGCATCTGATTTTATCCTATTTTTTGATTTGCTTCGTGGCAAAGAAAAATTTTCCTAAGGAGGGCTTTCCGTATTCCGTTTTTTTAAAATCTAGCGTAAATTAGGTGAGACAAAAAAGGAAGACAGAAATCAAAACCATCTCGATTAAATTGGGTTAAACCGAAAAAGCAAAACATGGCAACAGCAAATCCAGAATTAATCGTCGCATTGGAGCGTACTGCTTCCAAACTTCAACAAGGAGCCTCTTACCAGTGGGGACACATGGGAGCCTGCAATTGTGGAAATTTAGCTCAAGAACTTACCCCTTTTTCTCGGGCTGAAATCCACCAATATGCCATGCAGCGCCATGGAGATTGGAATGAGCAATTGATCGATTATTGCCCGACTAGTGGCTATCCGATCGATTTGATTGTAAGTAAAATGCTGGAAAAAGGACTAAGTCTAAACGATTTGGGACACCTGGAACGCTTATCAGATCCTGAAATTCTAGCTCAAATGGAAAAAGGAAGAAGAGATTCCCTAAATAAAAATTCACGTGAAGATGTGATTTTTTACCTGCAAGTTTGGGCTAACTTATTGAGAGAAAAGTGGATTGCTTCTCAGCCGAATTTAGAAGTACTAGAAATTGAAAAAAAATTAAAGTCACCGCTATTGGTGTAATTAATTTTTTGGTTTATTTCGTATCGTTGAATCATAAAAACCCTTTTAAAGAAAGTTATGGAGGATTTTGAAGAAGAATTCGAAGAAATGGATGAGTTTGAGGAGGAAGAGGATGACTTTGCAGACGATTTTGAGGACGGCTATGACCTCGATGAAGACAACGAATTTTTGGATGACAACATTGTCGACTTCGATGAAGAAGAGTCTGACGATGATTTCGATGACTTCGAAGATGACGAAGAAGAATCGTTTGACGACGACCTGGATTAAAAGGTATGTCAGGTTTCACCTACTCTCTTGTAATTCTGTAGGCTCTAGTCTATCTTTACGACCTAATCACTGAGAAATTAAACTTATATGATCCTAGTAGATATCTTTAGTTCTCCCATTATGCCTGGAGCACAGTTGTTTTTATTGATTGTTTGCTCCCTAATTGGGCTTGGTGCAGGAATTTCCTTAATGGATGCACGAAGCACCTTTGCCAAAAAGAAGAAAAGCGAACATTAATACCTTATACCAAAGGAGGCCTAAAGCCTCCTTTTTTATATCCCTACCCATGAAAAATCAAAATTACGGGAACCATACCCGGTACAATCCCCTTCACCATTTTGTACTTACTCCGCTTACCACTATCTTTTTTGGTTGGACTATCGCAAAAATGGATTTTTCCTCTCAGGACGCAGCCTTAGACAGTGCCTTCCTTTTTATTGGCGCATTTGTGTTGGTATTACTCCCGCTAATCGCTCGCATGTATGCGCTTACACTTCAAAACCGGATCATTATCAATGAAATGCGAAACCGCTTCTTCCACTTAACTGGAAAAACCTTTGATGAGAAAGAGCAAAACTTGAAGTTGGGTCAAATTATTGCCCTTCGGTTTGCCCCTGACAATGAACTCCTTGGCTTGATGGACCGTGCAATCGCAGAAAAGTTAAAGGCTAAAGAAATTAAGCAACAGATCAAAAACTGGAAGGGCGATTACATTCGCGTGTAACTAGTCGAAGACTTTAGTGGAAATTACTTCCCTCAAAAGCCCTTGAAATTTTTCAAGGGCTTTCTTTTTGTAGTCAGGTTCCGAAAAATCAAGAGGTGGCAATTCCAGGACTGCATCAAAACCAGAAACGTATCCCTCTTTTCCTGAAGCGATCAATGCAATTTTTTTACCTTGATTGTGGGCCATTTGCTTCAATTCAAAACAAGCCTTACCCTCCTCACTTTGTAGGTCATACTGCCCCTCACCCGTGATAATCCAATCTGCTTGCTTTACTTTCTCCTCAAGATTCACCTGCTTAAAAAAATATTGTGCGCCATATTCCATGAAGCAGGGGAAAAATTGTGCCAATCCGAAGGCTATCCCTCCTGCCGCACCAAAGCCAGGCTGATCTAAAACTGGATTGGAAGATTTACGCTGGAGTAAGTCCACAAAATCTGCAGTACTAACTTCTGTGGCTTCTATTTCTGCTTCCTTCACCCCTTTTTGAGGACCAAAAACTGGAACCGCTCCCTTAGGTCCAAAAAACGGGTTTCTCACATCACATAAACAAGTGAAGGATACCTCAGGAAGCCGAAGCGGCCGTTGGATATGTCGGCATCGTTTTAAAAACTCAGGAGAAAAAGCCGGAATCTCTCTTCCATTTTGATCCAAAAATAAGAAGCCCAAGGCTTGCAAGATCCCTGCACCCAGATCAATGGTAGCAGAACCACCCAAACCTAAAATTAAGTGCTTGGCTCCTTTTTGGATTGCATGCTGAATGAGGATCCCCGTTCCATAGGTAGAAGTCAGACTTGGTTCCCTTGCATGAGTCGGCAAAACCCCCAATCCCGAACAGGTTGACACATCCAAATAAGCTGTTTTTGAGGATTCTTCCCAAGCATAAAATCCGGGTATAGGTTGCCCAATCGCATTTAAGGAAAGGCAATCTATTCGTTCCAAACCCAAGGATTCTGCCAGCAAGGCACAGGTTCCATCTCCCCCATCCGCCAAGGCTTGGCTAGTAAATTGGGAAGATGGATACGCATGAACTAAAACTTCTTCAATCAGAGCAACTGCTTCTAACGCGGTAAACGTTCCTTTGTAGGCGTTGGGAGCAATCAAAAATCTCATGCCGGATTTTGCTTCATTCTGGCAAAGTAATCCTTTGCAGCTGCTTTCACCTTTGGTGCTAAATATAGCGCCGCAATCATGTTGGGAAAGGCCATCACCGCATACATCCCATCTACCAAACTCACGACCAAATCCAAGGAAACAACAGCACCAATTACAATCGTAACCAAGTAAATATAGTTGTAGTATCCTGCAAACTTTGCCCCGAAGAGGTAACTGGCACATTTTTGTCCGTAATAGGAATAGGTAAACATCGTGGAAAGCGCAAATACAAGCGCCGAGAACATCAAGAGGTATTTACCAAACACCGGTATCCCCAGTTCAAAGGCTTCAAGCGTCAATTTCACCCCATCATTTTCAGAGTTTTGCCAAACTCCCGTGAGCAATATGGCAAACGCAGTAAGCGAGCAAACCACCACTGTATCGATGAAAGGGCCCAACATGGCAATTAAACCTTCTCGAATTGGTTCTTTGGTCTTGGATTGACCGTGGACCATCGGAGCAGTGCCAAGCCCTGCCTCATTGGAAAATAAAGATCTTCTAGCGCCAATAATGATCACCGACCCAACGGCCCCTCCCATCACAGCATTGCCCGTGAAAGCGTCCACAAAGATGAGTTGAAACACCTCAGGGATATTTCCAAAATACTGAATGATAATAATCAACACAGAAACAAAATAGATCCCCACCATAAACGGGACCATTTTGGATGCTGCAGCTGCTATCCGCTGAATTCCACCCAAAATCACCACTGCCGTCATCAACATCATGATGGTCCCAATGATCCAATTATTCCGGGTGGTTTCAGCTGCAGTTTCAGGTTCTAGTAGCACTGCCTGCACCACAGCCGCCAACTGGTTGGAAGTAAACACGGACAATAGACCTACGATGCCTGCAATACAAAAGATATAGGATAGAAATTTCCATTTCTTACCCATCCCATGCTCGATGATGTACATGGGACCTCCTTGGATTACTCCCGCCGTATCTTTACCCCGATACATGATGGATAGACTGCAGGTGTAGAATTTGGTAGCCATGCCCACAAAAGCAGCGACCCACATCCAAAAAAGTGCTCCCGGACCTCCCATATTGATGGCAATGGCAACACCTGAAATATTTCCCAATCCCACTGTAGAGGCAATGGCTGACATCAAAGCTTGTTTGGAAGTGATTTCACCTGGAGCCAATTTATCCTCGTATTTCCCTTTCAATAGTTCGATCGCATGACCCATTTTCGTGAGTGGAACGAATCCAGAATGGATAAAAAAGAAAGTACCCCCGCCCAAAAGCAAAATCAGAATAGGTGGGCCCCAAATCCAATTGCTAAAGATGATGATGACTTCTTCGAAAGCACTCTTTTTCTTGGTTTCCCAGGTGACTTTGGGTGATTTGTAAAAATCTATTCCCTGAATAGTCCAGCGATCACCTTGAATTGGGATTCGTGAGGCAAAGCCTTCCCAGCTCCTCTTCTCCTTGGTAGTCCAAGCCACCTCAGCCAATGCGGCCAAGCGTGGAAATGCCAAGTAGTTGATGTCTTCTCGGTTGGTCACAGTCTCAGACCACAGCGGTGCCTCAACACCTAAAATATCCTCTTTGGCAAGCCCCTTCACATAAGTAGCAGGATCCCAGAGGTAAGCAGAATCCAATTCAATGTAAGCCGCCCAGTGCAATCCGATTCTAGAAAGGCTATCGTATTGCATATCCAAATAGGTCTTTTTTGCAGGCGAGAGCAGGACTTTGTTCCCTTGATTTTTGGCAAGGATTGCATTCTCTTCTTTTGCCCAAAACTGGGCTACATTGCCAGGAAGTAATTTTGCAGTGGCCACCTCATCCCAACCCATGCTAGTTTTATTGTATTTGGACACGATGTCCTGTACGCGCTCCACGAAATACACATAGTCGTCCTTTTCGGTGACATGTGATTCATCTCCCCCAATGTGGAAATAAGGGCCCGGTGAAAGTTCCGAAATCTCACGAACCACACTATCCACAAAAGCATAGGTCACCTCCAGTTGCGGCGCAAAGGTGCTCCAGCCCACTTCGATACCGGTATACATTTGAGAAGCTTGAGGAGCCGTCAATGGCAATTGGTAATCCAAGGGTTTCTTGTTTAGCGAATCTAATCCTTGGCCAACAGGTAAATTGACTCCAGGATTTAACTCAGCATAGGAAGCCAAAGCCGAATTGGTGTGGCCTGGCATATCAATCTCTGGAACGATGGTAATATAACGCTCAGCTGCATAGGCCACCAATTCCTTGTATTCTTCTTGCGTGTAAAATCCTCCTTTACCCCCACCTACTTCGGTAGCCCCTCCTATTTCAGTTAATTTAGGCCAGGACTTGATCTCTATTCTCCAGCCTTGATCATCTGTAAGGTGAAGATGGAGGTAATTCAACTTCATGCCAGCCATCTGGTCGATGTAGAACTTGACGTCTTCTTTGGATATAAAGTGTCTGGCCACATCCAACATGGAACCTCGGTAAGCAAAATCAGGGGCATCGGTCACCTTTCCCTGAGGAAGGTTCCAATCCCTGCTTTGAACAGTTGTCTGTGCGATATCAGCGGAAAAAAGTTGGATGAGCGTTTGCACCCCATAAAAAAGACCTGCTTCTCCAGAAGCGGTAATTCGGACTCCCGCATCAGAAATTTCAAGTACATACGCTTCCGAAGGCCCAGATCCAGTCAATTCCAAGGTGATTTGTCCAGAATCCTTGGAAATAGGTAGGGCAAACCCTGTGGCCGGTCTAAGGCTATTGGCTAAAATTTCACCAATGAAATTCAGTTTTTCAGAGGTGCCAACCAATTGGATACCTGTCTCAGCTGTTACTTCAAAAGTTCCACTTCCATCAATTACCTCTTGAGGTAATGGAATAAGTCCTGCTTCCGAGAGGGGTGCAGGTTTTTGACAAGATCCTAAAGCCAGGAGTATTCCAATTAGGAAGGTCCAACGTAAATTTTTCATAGGGATGATTTTAACCAAACTTACTTTAAAATTTCAAAAGTCTATTTTTTGAGCAGCTTAAAAATATACATTTTTCAAGGGTTTTATGGGTTCAGAAGAAACAATTGAACCTATTGGAAGAAATATTCTTTTTGAATTCTGACTTTTTCAAGTTTTTAAACTTACTTGAACCTTTGAAATCAGACGATTCATTTTCCCATGAAAAATAAAAAACAACCTCAACTCGAAACCTCAAGAAGAGACTTTATCAAAAGTTCCGCACTTGCCTTTGCAGGGATCACTTTAATCCCTCGACACGTACTCGGTGGGCCAGGATTTATCGCTCCTAGTGATCGACTTCGCGTCGCTTCCATCGGAATCGGAGGCATGGGATATGGTGACTTGAGCGGCGTACACAGAAGCGGCAAGGTGGACATCATTGCACTTTGTGATGTGGATGACACACGAGCAGCCCAAGGAAGAAAAGATCATGCTAAGGCAAACTACTACAAGGATTACCGGATCATGCTCGAAAAAGAGGAGAAAAATATCGATGCAGTGACCGTTTCCACCCCCGATCACATGCACGCTGTACAAGCCATGATGGCCATGAAAATGGGCAAGCATGTGTATGTACAAAAACCCCTCTCCCACGACATCTACGAAGCTCGCATGCTTACGGAGGCAGCAGAAAAGTATAAGGTGGTCACCCAAATGGGCAACCAGGGTTCCTCAGGAGATGGAGTACGCAAAATGGTCGAATGGTA
The DNA here is from genome assembly GCA_903952135.1 of uncultured Algoriphagus sp. Taxonomy (GTDB): domain Bacteria; phylum Bacteroidota; class Bacteroidia; order Cytophagales; family Cyclobacteriaceae; genus Algoriphagus. Next base: position 3,097 of record CAJBER010000050.1, on the reverse strand, counting down.
TGAAGCAGGCTTAATTGGTGAAGCTACTAAGGTATGGTCTTGGACCAATCGTCCCGTATGGCCTCAGGGCATTCCTTGGCCAAGCACGCCGGTTACTCCTCCAGCAGATCTAGATTGGGACCTTTGGTTGGGAACAGCACCCTACAAGGATTATGTGGGCAATCTGGTACCCTTCAATTGGAGAGGTTGGTGGGATTATGGAACAGGAGCACTTGGAGACATGGCATGTCATATCATGGAGCCACCTTTCCGAGTTTTGGGCTTAGGTTATCCCAAGTCTGCTGAATGCTCAGTAGGCTCTGTGTATGTAGGTGAATTTAAGCGAGGTCATTTTCCTGAAAGCTGCCCTCCTTCTTCACACATTACTTTACGATTTGATCGTCCTGGAAAGGATGATTTGGAATTCCACTGGATGGATGGAGGAATTCAGCCCACCAGACCTGAGGAATTGGGTCCAAATGAGATGATGGGTGACGGTGGCAATGGAGTAATTATTGAAGGAACCAAGGGAAAGATGATGTGCTCTACCTACGGGGTTAATCCACAGCTTTTGCCTACTTCCAAAACCAAAGATATCACTGTAAAAGAGTCGCTCTATCGCGTACCAGGAGGAGATCGAGGTCACTATGACAACTGGGTCAATGCTTGTATTGCAGGCCATGGATCCACTGAATTTAAGCAACTCAGTTCCCCTTTCTCCATTGCAGGTCCATTGACAGAATCTGTATTGATGGGAAATCTAGCCATCCGCAGCTATGATTACCAGGTTCCTCGCGCAGGTGCTGCAAATCAAATGGATTACCCTGGCCGAGGCATCAAACTGCTTTGGGATGGTCCAAATATGAAAATCACCAATTTCGAGCCAGCAAATCAGTTTGTAACTAGAACCTATAGACCAGGCTATACCCTTTAAAAAGTTTAAAAAGAGTTAGTTAAGGTGTATTCAACTAGTTTGTTTGAGAAACTTGGAAAACAAAAAAGCAAGCATTTCACAATGCTTGCTTTTTTGTTTGTTTGAATGAATGTACTTATTGATCCAAGACAATTGCGAAGATCAAAGGCGCTACAATCGTAGCATCTGATTCGACAATAAACTTTGGAGTATCCATTCCTAACTTACCCCAAGTGATTTTTTCGTTTGGAACTGCTCCCGAGTAGGAACCGTAAGAAGTAGTAGAATCTGATACTTGGCAGAAATAACCCCAAAGCGGCACATTGGTTCGCTGCAAATCCTGGTGAAGCATAGGTACCACACAGATTGGGAAATCACCAGCAATACCCCCACCGATTTGGAAGAAGCCAATGGTACTTTCTTCAGTAGCATTTTGAGTATACCATTCAGCCAAGAACATCATGTATTCGATGCCGGTTCGAACAGTGTGTACATTCTTTACATCGCCAGAAATAACGTGACCAGCAAACATATTGCCCAAGGTGGAATCTTCCCATCCTGGAACAATGATTGGTAGGTTTTTCTTAGCGGCTTCTAAGAGCCAGCTATTCTTTGGGTCAATCTGAAAAGAAGCGTCCAGCTTGCCTGAAAGCAATATTTTGTAGAAAAATTCGTGCGGAAAATAGGCTTCACCATTTTGATCAGCCTTTACCCATTCCTCAAGAATCACATTTTCGATTCTTCGCATCGCTTCCATTTCTGGAATGCAGGTATCGGTAACACGATTCATGTGACGCTCCAATAAGCCCTGCTCTTGCTCTGGTGTAAGCTCTCTATAGTTCGGTACGCGTTCGTAGTAGTCATGCGCCACTAGATTAAACACATCTTCTTCCAAATTGGCTCCGGTACAGGAGATGATTTGAACTTTGTCTTGGCGAATCATTTCTGCCAAGGAAATTCCCAATTCTGCAGTAGACATGGCTCCTGCTAGGGTTACCATCATTTTACCCCCTTCATTGAGATGGGTTTTATAACCTTCCGCAGCATCAATAAGGGCAGCTGCATTGAAGTGGCGGTAGTTGTGTTTTAAGAACTCAGTGATTTTCATGTGAATCTATTTTTCTAAAGCTGTGCAAAATTACCCTTTTTTGCCCACAAAAAAACCCGGAGGGTATCCGGGTTTTTAAAATGAGGTGCTATACCTATTATTTTTTAGCAGTCGAATCTGCCGCTGCAGGTTTAGTTTCAGCAGCAGCTGGATTTGCATTGTATTTTTTGTTCAATCCTTCAGTCACAGCTTTGGTCACATCGATTGCATCGGTTGCGTACCAGATCGCTCCACCACGAGTGTGGCTCAAGATTAGATCAATACCATTTTCTTTTGCGTATTCCTTCATGTATTCTTGAACCTGAGTGTATACGTCATTCAAAAGAGTAGACTCGTCATTAGAAAGCTCACGCATCAAGTTGTCTCTGTATCCAACTAGGTTTTGTTCCTTCTGCATCAATTCATCCTGCTTTGCACGAATTTGATTTTGAGTCAAGTTGCCCCCTGTTTGTTGAAACATGGCTACTTCTTGTTCGAAACCCTTGGCTCTTGCCTGCAGATCCAAATCCAACTTCTTTCCTTTTTCGGTAATTTCTTCAGACTTCTTTTTGAAAAAATCGTATTTGTTGATCACGGAATCCGTGTGAACATAAGCGATCTTTAAGTCACCAGCAGCAACACCGCCTGTTGAAGAGGCATCAGCGCCAGTTGAATCTGTTTTTTCCCCACAGGAATAAACCACCACTGCTACAAGAGCTAGAACTGCGAAACGTGTAAAAATTTTTCTCACTTGAATAAAATTAGGGTTGATAGGTCGCAAATATAGATAAAGTATTCTTTTTGCAAGAATCACAGAAAATTTCCTGCGTTAAAATCAGTTAACAAACTAAAAAAAGAGATCCTGAGCCAAGCGAAAAACTTGGGCATGTGCATCCACAATGTCTTTTATTCGTTTGGAATAGCCCCCGCCCATGCAGCTCATGATTGGAATGCCTTGAGATTTGGCAGTGCTGAGCACCAGACGATCCCGAGCTTGAACTCCCGACAAAGTCAGTGATAGTCGTCCCAATTGATCCGAAGCCAATACATCTACTCCACTCTGGTAGAGGATAAAATCTGGCTGCACCTCATCAATGAGCTTCTTTAGGTTTCGATCT
>CAJBER010000049.1 GCA_903952135.1 uncultured Algoriphagus sp. | reverse complement strand
TACTCCTCAAAATACACTCCCTTTGCCTTCTCCTCCATGGCCTCTAGAAGTACCCCAAGGGAATACCTAAATCCCCCAATATAAGCCCCTCCGCTACACAAGAGATCCGGGCTCAATAGGTAAAACTCCCCGCGACTGAGTACCTGTTGCCGGTTTGCAAACACTAGCTCTCGATGGGCAGAAAACAACTGCTGCAGTCGAAGTTGTGACTGTACAACTCGTGGTGCAGTAATCCACTTTGCGTATACGCCGGCACTGAGCGTGACTTCATCACCTACAATTTCATAGGCATTGTCCCGGATGGTCGCCTTGGGTACCCAAGTCACTAGGGTGTTTGCGTCCAAGAGGAGGTAATCGTCTTCTCGCTCTCCTACGATTTGACAGGTGTGATTTTGGGTACGTAAACTCCAACGTTGTTCATCGAAGCGTAATTTTCTCCCGTATCGGGTGGTGAAAGTTTTCATTGATTTATTCTAATTTTTTAGTGAATAAAAAAGCGTAAGAAGTCTTGAATAAATATTCAAGGACTTATTACTGGCACCAAGAAAAAAGAAGGGAGATTGCAGGTAACGTTTTTGGTTTGCACAAACCCTCATCGTTTTACCACCGTGGCGTTAGACTCGGTTGGTACCAGATTTACTGGTTCTTGATGATGGTGTAAAGGTAGGGCAAGTTATTTTTGATATACAATACCCTTTGCTAAGAAATTTTTAAAAAGGGTGTTTTTGACGGTTATTGTCGGTTTTTAGAAGCGAGAGGCCTGCCTGAGGTAGGCAGGAGCTCAGCCATAAATTAGAGAGCCACCTATACACATCGATTAGTTGTTGTGTCCAGGTGGCCTTCTTTTAAGAAAAAAGAGGGTAATCCTTAGCGATGTTTCAAGGATTTTAGTTTCTCCACCTGTTTCTTGGCGATTTCAACTGATTTTCCAAGGGTAAACTCATTATCTAAAAATGAATTTTCAAGTGTAAATGGCCCAACTACCCGCACTCCATCCAGGATTGTCACTGTCACACCACTTTCAATGACGTATTTACCATAAAGCACTACGACAGTGGATGATACAAACTTGTAGCAATAGGAAGCATCTCCAATGGTTTCAATCTCAATTTTTTCAGAATAAAATGGATTTCTCTTTTCTTTTCCAGTGTCTTCATCAATAATCGTCTTGCTGAAATGATCTGTTTGCTCTTCGTCAAAAGACTGGCGCGCACTGGTACTGTCACTATATTCATAAATGGCTAATTCTGCCTCAAGCAATTGATTGTTCCCGTAATTTCTTATGAATTCCTTCACATAACCTTGGGAAGAGCCATTTGAGCTTGAAATGAATCCATCCATGATCGGGTCTTCCTTGTATTCGAAGGTGTCCTTCTTGGTTAGGTCTAAAAACAAACTATCTAAGGGTAGGGGAATAAATACCTCGGCTTCCGCAACAGCAGTTTCTTCAGTAGATTTTCCTCCGCAAGCAGCAGTAGCAAGTAGGCCAACTAGTGCGAAAATTGCCACTGACTTCGTGGTCAATTGTTGCTTGTTCCAACCTGTGGAAAGTTTGGATGAAATAGCTGAAGGAACAAAAATTAATCTAGAAAAAATTGAGGTAGGAAAGCAAATATTATATAATGTGGAGGCATCCATAGTGCATACCTCACAAGCCCCTTTGCTTTTTGGGCAGAGTGCCATGGAAAGATTTGGCAAATTCACCATGGACTATTCCAACGCTAATTTATTGATTGGAAATGCTAGCAATACCACTTCAAACACAACAAGTGCTGCGGCAATCAAATCGGTAAAAATTGGAACTCAAACGTGGATGTCTGAAAATTTAAATGTTTCTACCTTTCGAAATGG
>CAJBER010000048.1 GCA_903952135.1 uncultured Algoriphagus sp. | reverse complement strand
GTGGCAACAACAACATGATCCAGAATTACATGGATTACACGCCAGATCCATGCATGAACCTGTTTACCAAGGGCCAAGTAGAACGATTTGATGTAGTGCTTGCCAATAGTCCGCGAAGAGCATCGCTGGTCAACAGTCGTGGACCCAAAGATCCGATACTTACGACTAGAGATGTGTCCTTGTTGAGAGTTATCACTCCTTTTGACGCTTTATGCCAACCAAGCATCACCCCTCAGTTGGAAATTCAAAATAGAGGAAGTGAGTTGGTCTCTTCAGTAAGTATTGAATTTAGATGGAACGGAACCTTAATCGAAAGCAAGCAATTTTCAACCAATCTAAAATCTTCAGAGAAAAAAGTAGTGAGCTTTTCAGCCTTCGATACAAAAGGATTGGAAAGTGAATTTGCCTTTACACTAATTCAGGTAAATAATGTAGCTGACTTGATTCCTTCAAACAATACCTTAACTACTAAACCTGTTCAACAAGGTCAGCTTACCCTTCCTTATTCCGTTCCTTTGACCACACTACCTCCTACCTGGATCATTGGAAATCCTGATCAGTCTTTGACTTGGGAGAAAACCAATCTAACCATCGACGGAAGTGTTCAACCCGCCCTATTCATTCGCCATTACGAATACGAGGCGCAGGGACAGTACGACTACTTTGTTTCTCCGCAAATTGACCTAACCAAGTATCCAAATGCCCAATTGGTATTTGAAGTAGCTCATGGTCCTTTCAACCAAGCAGGGTTCCAAGATGAGTTACTGGTCGCAATAGCACCAGATTGTAGCATAGATTTTGACATCATCACCCCTCCTTACAAAAAGAGTGGAACTAGACTTCAAACTTCCGATGCTACTGTCGATGAATTTATCCCAACCAGTGCTACTCAATTTAGAACGGAACTGGTCAACCTCAATAAATTCAAGGATTTAGGTAAAATTCGAGTGGCAATTGTGACTAAAAATGCTTTTGGTAACAATATTTATCTTCGGAATATTCGGGTAGTACCCACCGAAGAATTCAAGTATGACTTGAAGATTGAAGATGTAATCGCCCCTAGTCCTATCAGTGCGGGAACAAATGCACAAGAAATTGTACGGCTTACCAACACAGGTAACCTAACAATATCTAAATTCTTGTTTTCAAGAAATACGAATAATTCAGGTAACCGTGTTTTCGTAGGTTCTGGCACATCCATCCCTGCTGGACAATCCATCAATGTAACGTTGGCCAAATCCACTGCTGCAGGAAAGAACAACTTGAAGTTTGGCGTTTCTGAACCAAATTTTGATCAAAACATACCAGCAGCACCTCAAATCAACTGGTACAATCTTGAAAATACGGCTAGACTTGAAGTGCCTTGGAGACAAAATTTCAACAGCAGTACCGACCTAGCTCCATGGCTTACCATTAATCCAGAAAGTGATCAGGCTGCATGGCAAGTGACCGCCGTAACTGGTGCAACAGGACCAAATAATGTAGCTAGAATGGAAGGGGCGACGAATGGAAACTCGTATTGGATGGGTACGCCGTCTTTCGATTTGTCCGTAAGCCGTCAAGCCAGTGTTTTCTTTGATGTTGCCGCAGGAGCGGTAAATCCAGGTACTACCCTGTACTTACTCGCAAGCACAAATCAAGGAGAAACTTACAAAGTCATTTGGTCAGAAGCAGGAACTGCTCTTTCTACCGTAAGCGCAGGAAATGCTAATCCAACAAGTGCTGGGGACTACGAACGGAAATATGTTAACCTGACCGATTATGCTGGTGAAGGCAAAAAAGACATTCGTTTGGCCTTTGCATTGGATGTTTTTGGAGCGCAGAATGCACCTGTGTACTTGGACAACTTGGAACTTTTCCTAAGTGCAAATCCAGATCCAGTAATTCCAGCGGAAAGGAATACCGTTATCTATCCAAACCCGGCTTCTGAATTTGTTAACGTAGCCTTCAATCTTCCGAAAAGAGAAAATGTAACCATACAGATCATCTCGTCTACTGGTGCTTTGGTGCGGGAACTCACTTTCCCAAATACTTTAAACCAAACCTATACGTTTAGTAGAGAAATGTTTACTGCAGGACTCTATGTTTTCAAAATCAACAGTTCAAGTTTACAGGAAATCAAACGCGTGATAATCCAGTGATAGGAGTTAAGCCGAAACTCAACCTTTCGGCTTAATTTTTCTCACTTCCACCTGTTTTGTTGAATTTTGTAGTGGAATTAATGAAGTCTAGTTTTCGCTAGACGCTATATGAATACAATGGAATCACTCCTCCCACAAATGAAAAAAGTAGGGCTTCACCTGCTGCTAATTGCAGGAATCTCGGTTACCCTTGGCTTTATTTTTTTAAAGGTTTACCTCCCCTTCTACACCAATCATGGGGATACTGTATCCGTTCCGGATCTTTCGGGAATGTCTTACGAGGAAGCGGAGGATCTTTTAGAAAGTTCATCCCTACAATATGAGATCTCCCCAGACTCAGGATACAGCGCTGAAAAGGATCCATTGGCAATATTGAAGCAACTACCAGAAGCAAATGCGCTGGTAAAAAAAGACCGTAAAATTTACTTGACGCTCAATGCGCGGAACGCCCCTATTTTGAAAATGCCTAGTTTGGTCAACATGCCACTGAAAAATGTGCAAGAGATTCTGGCCAACATCGGGCTTCAGAGAGGCGATATCGTGTATGTTCCAGATATTGGCATCAATGTAGTGCTTGAGCAGCGCTACAAGGGCGCTTCTATTCGAGAAGGAGCTTCCATAGCTAAAGGATCAAAAATTGACTTAGTGGTGGGTGATGGCATGGGAAACCAACTGCTTAGCACTCCAAATTTTGTAGGCTTAGATGAAGAAGAAGCCGAATTTTTGGTCTTGGGTTCCGGACTTCGTGTGGGTAAAAAAACCTACGAAAAAACTGATTCCGTGGATCCAGGAAAAGTATTCCTGCAAAGTCCTACCGTGGGTTCAGAGTTGAAAACAGGTGATTTGGTCGATCTTTGGATTTCCAAAAACTAACCATTTTGAAACCTATTCGGCTACTTCAGTTCCTATTGCTCCTAGCTTTTTGTAGTCTTAGTAGCCCTATTTACGCCCAATTTGTCACTTTTGGGCCTGTGCATCGAACATATGAATTGGATAATCCAAATTCTAATCCAGATGCACGTTTGAATGCTGTGGCCACTATTCCATTTTGGGATGATTTTTCGAAGGGAATTCAAGCAAGCAAATGGATAGCCAAGGGAGCTTCCTATACCCAAACCATAGGTAATAAGGCACCCTCAATTGGAATGGCCTTGTTCAACGGAGTAGATGAGTTGGGAAGAGCCTATTCCACACAACAAAAAGACCAGGGTGAAAGTGATTACCTAACCAGCATCCCTCTAGATCTTGATGGAATCGATATCCCCCTAAAAACAAGCCTTTACCTGAGCTTTTACTGGCAGGCAGGCGGCAAAGCAGAAGTTCCCGACAGCAATGACCGCCTCACACTTCAAGTCTTGACACCGGCTGGAACTTGGCTAACCGTGTGGGAGAAAAGAGGCGGGGAAACGTTGGATCGAACTCGATTTGCCCAAGAAATCATCGCCATCCTTCCGGAATGGCAACATGCCAATTTTCAGTTTCGGTTTTTCTCCAACGGCAGACAAAGTGGCCCGTTTGATTCCTGGTTGGTAGACTATGTTTATTTGAATAGCCGACGCGCCGCAACCGACCTATCCTACCCAGATCGAGCGCTCACTATACCCACCACTGTGAGGCTAGGTGACTTTGGGGCCTACCCATTGGAACTCCTGCAAAAGCACCAAAAAGGAACCTGGTCCACGGTAAAGAGTGAGTTCCAGAATCTTGAAAATCGATTCAAGGCCATGGAATATTCCGTGACCCTACGTGACAGCAGCGGAACCAACTTGCTTCCAATTAACAGCACCACCCCATTCAACCCCGTTCCCAATGCCTTGGAAAGAAGGTCGATTGTGAGTCGGACTTTCACAGAAATTCCCGTTCCAAGTAAGGCTGGGGATGTATTTTTTGAAACCTCCCTCATCACGGGAGATGGGCTATTGACCTCCATCAACGGCACAGATACCACGCGCTATGAGCAAGTGGATTTCCGTGACAACGATCGGGTACGCACGCGCTTTTCTCTGCGGGATTACTTCGCCTACGACCAGGGTCAGGCAGATTATACAGCAGGGATCAATCAGCGGTCCGGACAGTTGGCCGTTGCTTACAAAACCCCTGAACCCGTATTTTTGACTGGGATTTCCATCGATTTCAACAATGCCCGACAGGTCGATCAAGTACTAGATCTGGTCGTCTGGTCTGCCTTAGACAAAAAGCCCCTTTATACCGAAGAGGTAGTCATTCCTACCAAAGGGTCGGGGCAAAACATTCAGTATTTTTCCTTGAAAGAAACGGTGCCCGTTTCCGGCACCTTCTATGTAGGCTTCACCCAGTTTACCAACGATTTCTTGCAAGTAGGGCTAGACAAAAGTCAAAACTTCGGAGACCGAATCCATTACAATGTAGGTGGAGGATGGGTTCAAAATAAAGACGTGACTGGAGCACTTTTAATCCGCCCACATGTAAGTTTATCGGGTAAAGCTGGAGGAAATCTAGCCCCTGAAAACAACCTTAAAGTCTATCCCAATCCTGCTGTTGAAGAGGTAATGGTCGAAGGAAAGTTTTCCTACTTACAGATCCTCGATTCCTTTGGTCGTGAGATTACCATCCCACGCATACCAGGAAATACAGGAGAAGTCCTTAATTTTAAAGATCAACATCCTGGGCTTTACCTGATCAAGGTAGTGCATGACCGGGGAATCACCTCATTTCGAATTTTAGTAAAAAAATAACATGGAAGACATTACCGTTAGCGAATTGAAAGAAAGGCTGGATCAAGGCGAAAAATTTCACTTTATCGACGTACGCGAGGAATGGGAGTACGAGGAAGACAACCTTGGTGCCGATAATATCCCCTTGGGAGAGCTTGCACATCAGTTGAGCCAACTGGAAAAAATCAAGGACGAGGAAATCGTGATTCATTGCCGCTCGGGTGCCCGCAGTGGAAATGCGAAAAAGTTTATGGAAATGAATGGCTTTTCCCAAGTGCGCAATGTATTGGGTGGCATTTTGGCCTTCCGAGCCTTGCCTGAATAGATAAAACCAATTCTAGGTCAAATTGTACAAAGTACCATGTACAAAGTACAAAGTATGGATCCGAGTTGTACAATGTTTCAGGTAGGTAATCAAATGTGTGGTACGGAATAAGGACTAATGTCGAACACCGATCGTCAATTGAAGAATGTTGAAGTAGTTCTCTGCCAACCCATTTTGAAATCCAATTTTCATTTTTAAGATACTTTGTACTTGGTACTTAGTACTTTGTACAAAGTATAATTTAACTCATCTGAAATGGCTGAGGCGAAAAGCAGAGGATAAAGATGAGTAGTGCAATCCAGCCCAACACCTTTCTTTTGGAGTCTACTGCCTGCAATCCTGCTACTTCCGGATGCACCAATCCCATCACGCGCCCCAACAAGAAGGCAAAAAACAGCCATCCTTGGTACCCCTCCAAGCTGGGGTAAAAAAAGGAGAGCAGGTACTGCCCAGCAGCCAAACTGAGTGCTATGGTGAGGCGATTGAGTGGGGTTAAGCCTGACTTGCTCAAACAGAAGTAGAGAAAACCGAGGTAGAGTGGGATCCGAATAAGCAATTCTTCTATGGGTATGGAGGGTCGAATCACTCCTAGCCCTGCAAAGGCAAGAAACAGGGTAAATACCACCAAAGAGATCTGTGCATGTCGCCTAGGGAATAGCCCAAAGAGCACATGTCCTCCATCCAATTGCCCTATGGGAAGGAGATTGAGTGCGGTGAAGAACAGCGCCAAGTAACCCGCAAATAGATAAGGGTAGTGAATCATTTCGGACAACTGGGGCAAGCGCCCAGGATCAGCCAAAAGCTCTCCCATTCCCCAGAAAAGCAGGTTATTTCCCAACTCAAATTCCACCACATCCTCCCCATACCCCTGAAAATTGGGATCGGCATACTCAGGATGTATTTCGTAGATGTAATCTGCAGGAGGCAAAGTCAGCATCCCATAGGTCAGGACACCAAAGGCAAGCACAAAGCCAGCAAGTGGACCAGCGATGCCGATATCAAAGTATTTTTTGCGGCAATTTACACGCCCCTTCATGCGAATAATCGCCCCGAATGTACCCAAGGAAGGACTTCCCAAGAAGCCTAGCCAGGCGGGAATAAAGTAGGGCAAAGTACAGCGCACCTTGTGGTAGATCGACGTAAAGAGGTGTCCCAATTCATGAACCAATAATATCCCAATGAAGGGAATGGAAAAGTGTAAGGATTTAAGAAAATAAGGCCAAGTAAGCGCGGCTTCTCCCGAAGCGAGAATAGACTTACCGTATACCCACTCCCCTCCTGCTAGGGTGGTGGTGACTAGCGTCAAAAGAAATAAGGTCCCATGAATGAGGTATTCCTTTGGCTTATACATCTCCAAAAAAATCAAAAATCGTGTTGGGACCCTTGACCTGAACGGCTTGAATCCCTACCGAAGCTGCTCCTTCCACATTGGCGAGCAGGTCATCAAAGAATAGTACGCGGGAAGCTGTAGTATCCAGTTCGAGGAGCAACTGCTGGTAGATAGCAGCACTCGGTTTGGCGAGGCCCATCTCCTGACTGTAAAAAACGCGGTCGAAGAGCGGGTAAAAGTTGGTCATTCCGTGTTCAGCTTGCAGGAGCGCATGCACTGCATCCACATGGATCTCGTTGGTATTGCTCAAAATACCTACCTGATATTTCGATTTGAGTCGGCGAACAAGATCTAGGCGATAGGCAGGAAGTTCCCCAAGGAGGCTATTCCAGAGGCAATCTACTTCGGCGTCAGACCAAGATTGCTCAAAGTAGTCTCGGAAGGC
>CAJBER010000047.1 GCA_903952135.1 uncultured Algoriphagus sp. | reverse complement strand
TGCATTGTGACCCTCACCATGTCCTGGGGCCCCTTCTACCATAGGTTTGTGAAATGCCACGCCTGGATATTGAGAGGCCTTTGGGATATTGTCCACGTCAGAACCTAGCGCAATCACTGGCCCTGGGCCATTGGACCAGGTGGCAAACCAGGCCGTAGGAATTCCAGAGATTCCGCGTTCGATCGTAAAGCCTTGCTTTTCCAAAATACCAGTCAAGTACTTGGAAGATTCTACTTCCTGAAATCCCAACTCCGCAAAACTAAACACCTTGTCCACCATCACCTGGCTTTGCTTGTGGTTGGCTTGAACTACTTGAGCTACCTCAGTTTTGAGGGCTTCGATTTGTTTGGGTGTAAATTTCTTTTGTGCAACAGTCACAAAGGAAACTCCGAGCAGGAGTGCGAGTGTACTTAGGATTTTTGGTGTCATGTGAAGCCTAGTTTGAAACTTTAAACTACAAAAAAGGAAGCCTTCTTTCCAAAAAAAATGACCAATGGTAAACCAAAGGATTCATCAGCTTTAGAAATTTGCTACGCAAAACCCTCATATTTTTCTATTTTTGCAGGCATTACCATAAAAAGCAATTAAAACTTTAACCATGGCGGAGTACAACTTTCGGGAAATCGAGCAGAAATGGCAGCAGAATTGGAAGGAAAAGGGAACCTTTAAAGCAGCGGTAGATCCGAAGCGTCCCAAATTCTATTCCTTGGACATGTTTCCCTATCCCTCAGGCGCAGGCCTGCACGTAGGCCATCCATTGGGATACATCGCCTCCGACATTGTCTCTCGTTTCAAACTTTTGAAGGGATTCAATGTACTCCATCCCATGGGATACGATTCTTTTGGCTTACCAGCCGAACAGTATGCCATCCAAACAGGGCAGCATCCTACCCTCACCACCGAACAAAACATCAGCCGCTATACCGAGCAATTGAAGAATATCGGCTTTGCTTTTGACTGGGACCGAGAAGTGCGCACCTCCGATCCTGCCTATTACAAGTGGACCCAGTGGATTTTTATGCAGCTCTTTTCGAGCTACTACGATTTGGATGCAGATAAGGCCTTACCGATTTCCAGCTTGGTTGCCCGCTTTGAACAAGAAGGCAATGCACAGGTCAAGGCAGTGTGTGACGAAGATACTCCTGCCTTCACTGCAGCACAGTGGAAAGTCTTTTCAACAAATGAGCAACAGCAATTGCTATTGCATTACCGATTGACCTTCCTGGCAGAGACCACCGTCAACTGGTGTGGTGCATTAGGTACCGTTCTCTCCAATGACGAGGTAAAAGACGGATTTTCGGAGCGGGGTGGACATCCCGTGGAGCGCAAGAAAATGATGCAGTGGTCCATGCGAATCACCGCCTATGCGGACCGCTTGCTCAAGGGATTGGATCAATTGGCTTGGTCTGAGCCCATCAAAGAGATGCAGCGCAACTGGATTGGTAAATCCATTGGCGCAGAGGTAGTTTTTGCTGTAAAAGGCTCCAACCAAAAAATCCAAGTATTCACTACCCGTGTGGACACCATCTACGGAGTAACCTACCTGGCCTTGGCTCCTGAGTCAGACTTGGCTGCGGAATTGATTACAGATGCACAGCGAGCTACAGCCGAAGCCTACATTCAGCAGGCAAAAAATCGTTCAGAGCGCGACCGCATGAGCGATGTAAAAACCATTTCGGGTGCGTTTACAGGCTCCTATGCCATCAATCCATTTAACGGGGAAGAAATTCCAGTTTGGATAGCGGATTATGTGCTTGCCAGTTACGGAACAGGTGCAGTGATGGCCGTTCCTGCGCACGACGAACGGGATTAC
>CAJBER010000046.1 GCA_903952135.1 uncultured Algoriphagus sp. | reverse complement strand
TTTTTTTGAGCGAGCTCGGCTGCATCCGAATGCACCGAGGTTCACAGGGATGATTTGCGGGTATCGTATTGAGGAATTGTATAATGAATTGCCTCGAAAGGTAAGGTACCTTGACAAGTTGGTCGATGAACTAGCAAAAGGGAGAAAAATGGAAAAAATTTTAAGAACTGAAAAATGAAAACGCTCCTCCTACTTTGCTTCCTCTCTTTCGTCCACTTGGCCAAGGCTCAAGTGCAAAAGAAAAGTTCCCTGTTCCAAGACTTAAAGGCACAAGACAGTGTTTTCTTCGAACGAGGATTTAATCGTTGCGACCTGGACTACTTGAAAGATAAGGTAACCGATGACTTGGGTTTTTACCACGACCAAGGCGGCTTCCAGGACAAAACTAAATTCTTGGAAAATACGGCAAACAATATCTGTGGCCCGGGTGACAAAAAACCCATCCGGAAAATCGACGCAGAGAGCTTGGAAGTTTTTCCCATGAATTCAGATGGCAAACTCTACGGAGCCATCCAAACGGGCATCCACCATTTTTACCTACGTGAAAATGGCAAGGCAGACCTCTGGACTAGCACCGCGAAATTTACCCACCTCTGGATTTTGGAAGAGGAAACTTGGAAACTCAAGGAAGTTCTCAGTTACGATCACCAGAGTGATTCCCCTCCACTTTCCCATAAAGATTGATTGAATTTGGTGTATTTGTCATTTTTTCCTCGCTTAATTTTCCCTACCTTAACTCTCTCTAGTTCAGACCATGGAAAAACTCAACAAAGCCGATATCCCGCAGGAGGCATTTGACCTCTACGATTACTACTGCCACAACAAGTTGGATCGCAGAACCTTCATCGAAAAGCTTTCCGTCTATGCGGTAGGAGGCATCACTGTTGCAGCCCTACTCGGTAGCATGATGCCCGATTACGCCAGCGGACGCACGGTGGCCCTAGACGACGAGCGACTGCAGAGTTCGGATTACCTGATGTACAACTCCCCCAAAGGTGGTGGACAAATCAAAGCGCTGTTGTCCAAACCTACCGGTAAGGGCAAGTTTCCAGGCATCATCGTAGTTCATGAAAACCGTGGTCTCAATCCTTACATCGAAGATGTGGGAAGAAAATGCGCTGTGGATGGGTTTATTTCCCTTGCCCCAGACGCCTTAACTCCACTAGGGGGCTACCCAGGTAATGACGACGAGGGCCGAACCATGCAGGCCAAGCGTACCCGTGAGGAAATGCTAGAAGACTTTATTGCCGCCTATGAATTTTTAAAGAACCATCCCGACTGCAATGGAAAGGTGGGCGTAGTAGGCTTTTGCTTTGGCGGTTGGATCTCCAACATGATGGCAGTACGAATTCCAGACCTCAAGGCATCAGTACCCTACTATGGGGGTCAGCCCGAAGTCAGCGATGTTCCCAAAATCAATGCTCCACTTTTGATCATCTATGCTGCGCTGGACGAGCGTGTCAATGCGGGATGGCCTGCCTACGAAGCTGCACTTAAAGCCAATGGTAAAGAGTTTGAGATGATCAACTACCCGAATGTCAATCACGGGTTTCACAACTACAGCACGCCACGCTACGACGAACCCACTGCTAAGGCGGCTTGGGAAAAAACCATTGCCTTCTTTACCAAAAAACTGAGCTAGACTATCCGCAAGGATAGGTCCAGGGCAAAGACGGTACATAACTGAATTCAGGAGACTGCTTGCCCATGATGGACGAATTGCTGATCGACACCGAACACTTTACCCTAAGCTCTTGGGAGTTTTTTGTACGGCTGCTCGTGAGTATAGGTATTGGGGTGGTGATCGGTTTGGAAAGGCAATACAGCGCCATAAAGGAACATGCCAGCGGGTATTTCGGAATACGAACCTTTACTTTTTATGCCTTGCTGGGCTGTGTATCCGTACTTTTCTACTTTCTATTCTCTCCCTGGATCTACATCGCCCTATTTTTAGGGCTGGTAATCCTCACGGCCGTGGCCTACTGGCAAACTGCCTTACAAGGAGATCGAGGGTTGACTACAGAAGTCACTGCGCTTCTCACCTTTGTACTTGGCAGCATGGCCGCTTACGGCTTGATTTCCTTTAGCCTGATGCTCACCGTGATTGTGGTCGTCCTGCTCTCTTCCAAATTTAAGATCAAAACCTTAGTAGGAAAAATTACCACCGAAGAGCTCTATGCCTTCATTCGCTTTGTGGTCTTAGCCCTACTTATTTTTCCCTTTCTTCCGGATAAAAATTATGGGCCATACGAAGTCCTTAACCCCAGAGAGATCGGTTGGGTAGTGTTGTTGACTTCCGCATTGGGGTTTTCGGGTTATATCTTGATCAAAACGCTAGGCAATCATCGTGGAATTCTTTTGGGAGGACTCTTGGGAGGATTGGTGTCCAGCACCTCAATCACCTGGGTCTATTCCAAAAAAAGTAAGGAAGATCCATCCTTATCCGCTTCCTGTGCTACTGCGATTTTGGGAGCTTCCTCCATCCTCTATATCCGAGTTGGCGTGTGGACCGCCCTCTTCCATGCTCCACTATTCCGCTCACTTGCGGTGTACCTCATCCTACTGCTCCTAGCTGCCTTAGGTGTCACTATCTATACCCATTTGAAAGGGAAAAAACTCGCTACCCAAACCGATACTACAGCCATCTCCAAACCGCTTGATTTGGTTGGCGCTTTGATTTTTGGGGGAATCTACGTGCTTATCCTCCTGGCAGTAAGCTATGCCAATGATTACTTTGGAGACAAAGGAACTCTTATTTCCAGTATCCTAGCTGGAATTTCGGACATCGATGCAGTCAGCATTTCCATCGCCAAACTTACCGGTAGTTCCATTTCACTTCGCTTAGCGGAAGTTGCTATTCTACTTGCCTGCTTATCCAACACGCTAGTGAAATTGGGATTAGGCTGCTACTTGGGCAGCCCACAACTCCGGAAGTTGCTCCTCAGAGGCTATGGATTTAGTGGGGGCTGTTGCCTACTGATTATTCTTCTGATTCTTTTTTCCTGAGTGTGCTGGTTTGAAAAATCTTGAAGGCCAAACCATGCATCCACAATCCAAACCATCCTTTGGAAAATTTGGAATAAATCGTTGGCCAATAGCTCGTTTTAGTTACTTTTTTCCTAATTTTTGATAGCCACAGCCTTTAGCCCACCCCTTACTTCCAAACATGACTACGCTCCTCTTTCTATTACTTATCATCGCCTTTGTCTTAATCGCCATCATCCGCTACGAAATCCATCCCTTTCTAGCGCTTTTTGGTGGCGCCATCGGGTATGGTTTGCTCGTAGGCATGGATCTCAAAATGATTTTGCAATCCATCACCGACGGCTTTGGGGGTGTGATGGGTAATGTGGGGTTGCTGATATTGTTTGGGGTGATCCTAGGAACCTTTCTTGAGAAAACTGGGGGAGCCATGGTAATTGCCGAGAAGGTCTTGTCCTGGGTGGGCGAAAAATCAATCAACCTCTCTTTGATGCTCAGCGGCTGGGTACTTTCTATTCCTGTATTTGGGGACAGCACCATCTTGATGATGAATCCCATCGCCAAGTCTCTATCTGCTAAAAGCACGGTTTCCTATGCAGCCACCATCGTGGCAGTTTCCTTGGGCGCCATGGCTAGCCACTCCTTGATTCCTCCTACTCCAGGACCCATTGCGGCTGCAGGTATTTTGGGGGCAGACCTAGGACAAGTGATCCTCTACGGCACGATTGTTTCCTTAATCGCCTTGATTCCCGTCTATTTTTTCGTGCAAAAGTGGGTAACCAAGATTGCCGTTCGTCCCCAAGAAAATCCTCAAGATCAATACATACTCCCAGAAGAACGGCCGAAGTTAGCAACCTCCCTCCTCCCTATTCTAACTCCACTGGGATTGATTTTTCTTGCTTCCATTGCTAGTTACCCTTCCAAACCATTTGGTGAAGGTACCTTACCTGAAGTGTTTATCTTTTTGGGAAGCCCGATCATCGCTTTGTTGATAGGAGCACTGCTTTCGTTTACCCTACCCAAAAAGCTGGACCGAAAATTATTGTCTGCAACAGGCTGGATTGGGGAAGCCCTTGTAGCTGCTGCGCCAGTCATCTTCATTACGGGGGCCGGGGCAGTGTTTGGAAAAATGCTGCAGAACTCGGGTATTGGAGCAGTAGTCACTGACTCCCTTCAGGGTGCAAATTGGGGGCTATTTCTTCCTTTCCTCCTTGCATTTGGACTTAAATGTGCCCAAGGATCCACCACGGTAGCCATGATCACTACGGCTTCCATCGTCGCTCCACTACTTGGCCCTCTAGGACTCGACACGGATATGCTGAAAGTATTCGCTACCATCGCCATTGGGTCTGGCGCGCTTGCCATCTCCCATGCCAACGATTCTGCCTTTTGGGTGGTCACGCAACTTTCGGGCATGAGCACCAAGCAAGGCAATCTATCCCACAGCTTAGGAACACTCATCACCTCCTTCTCGGCCATGGCTGTACTGTACCTGATCAGTTTGGTGATGTCCTAATTCCCTCCTAGGAATCTCATGCCAATTACTTCAACTCATTTTCCAAAGGGATCAGCCTTTCCTTGCGTATTCGTACCTTTGTCAAAATTAATCTCATGCATTTTTCCGACCTAGGTCTTTCCCCTGCACTGCTGACAGCTATTCAACGAGCCAACTACGATACGCCCTATCCCATCCAGGTGGAGGCTATCCCCGCAGTTTTGCAACAAAAAGACATCCTAGGTCTAGCGCCAACTGGCTCTGGAAAAACTGCAGCCTACATCCTGCCCATCCTACAGCAGCTGCTGCAGCAAGAGGCTCCACGAGATCGGCAGGTGCCCGTTTTGGTGCTTGTACCTACCCGGGAATTAGCGATACAGGTCGCAGAGGTCACCGAAAACTTCAGTCGCTTTCTCCCCCGACGCATTAAATCTCTAGCCATTTTTGGAGGAGTATCCATCAATCCCCAAATGATGAAACTGGGGGGTGTCGAAATCCTAATTGCCACTCCGGGAAGATTGATTGACCTCGTGGGGCGAAATTCCGTAGGCATCAGCCGTATCCAAACCCTCGTGATCGATGAAGCGGACAAACTCTTGCAAATGGGCTTTCGCGAGGAGATGGATCACCTCCTGGAACTCACTCCTAAAAAGAAACAAACGCTGCTTTTTTCTGCTACCCAGGACCAAGAACTCGCTTCGCTTATCCAGCAACTCCTTAAAAATCCTGTTGAAATTCAAGTTGCCCCAACAGATTTTACCCCAGATGCCATCCATCAGGAAGCCTATCGCGTAAGTCCGGAAACCAAAGGGCCATTTCTCCGACAACTCATTCAGTCTGGAGATTGGAAACAAATCCTAGTCTTTGCCTCCTCCATCCGCACTGCGGATAATATGGTTGTGAAATTGAATAAAAATGGCATAAACGCGATCGCATTTCACGGGGACAAGAGCCAAGGAGCACGTACAGAAGCCCTGGCCAAGTTTAAGTCTGGAAAAACCAGGGTGCTAGTCGCTACCGACCTCGCAGCGCGAGGCATCGATATTCAGGGATTGCCCCTAGTGATCAACTACGAACTACCACGCTCCCCAAAGGATTACATCCACCGTATTGGTCGTACAGGCAGAGCGGGAGCAACCGGTCATGCGATTAGCCTCATTACCCCAGAAGAGCAGCACCACTTCAAAGTCATTCAAAAGAAGATGGGAAAATGGGTCACCTTGGTCCCAGCAGAAGCCTTTGGCAAACCAAGCGATTCAGCAAACCCAAGCGCGGAATCAGAAGCCTGAGCACTTACAAAAACTCCCAAACACTCCGGTAAGCACCTTTTTCTTCCACATAGCGAAGCAGCGCATCGAAAAATTCATGTTGCGCCAAGGTGCTGCTATCTCCTACCAAAATTAATTTCCGCTTGGCGCGAGTGATTGCCACATTCATTCTACGCTTGTCTGACAAAAATCCAATTTCCCCCCGCTCATTGGATCGTGTCAGGGAAATCAGCATCAGATCTCGCTCCTGCCCTTGAAACCCATCCACCGTATCGATGGTAATCAAGTCGGAAAAAGCCTTCAGATTGGGAAAGGCATAGGTATCAAAAATCAAGTGGCGTAAGCGCCGCACCTGTGCTGAATAAGGTGCAATCAAACCAATGGTCCAGCCTTTTTCTTTAAACAACCCATAGCCAATCCGTAGGATCGTATCGTTGAGGTACTGACTGGCAAACTGGGCTTCTTCGGGATTAAAAGTACTCAGGCTTTCTGCCTCTGCTTGTTCGCTATACCCCGAACCAGCCGTATCCACCCATTCTAGGATGGCCTCCTCGCCTCCAAAAGGATGGCTCAGCGTATTGGCTGCAGCTTCGAGTTTGCCTTCGTAAAACTGGGCATTCGAGAATCCCATGATGACTTCTGGCATGCGGTACTGCACTTGAAGCAATTGCGCAGCACTGGAATGCCGCTGAATCACCTTTTCAAACAAGGTGGTTGCCAAGCCTTGATTAGCTGCTTCGAAGGACTTGATGGTGGGCGGCAATTGGCAGTGATCCCCAGCAAAAACCACCCGCCTCGCCTTCAAAATCGGAATCCAAGTTGCCGCCTCCAAGCCTTGGGCAGCCTCGTCAATACAAACTAGGTCAAATTGCATGCCTTTGAGCGCATGCGAACCCGCACCCACTAGCGTGGAAGCAAAAACCTGCGTTCTCTGAAAGACATCCGCTCGAATGTACTCTTCCAAGTGCTCCGCAGCCTCCCGAATTCGGCTGACCTCCTGGTACATCAACTTGCGCTGCGCCCGTTCCTCTGGACCAAAATTTCGCTTGTACTGTTTGGCTAGCTGCAGGTAGCTCTCTGTTTCTTTTCTCAATTTCCGTAGATCTCGGTAGCTTTCATGCAAGGCAATCTTCGCATCGAGCGTCTGATTGAGGATCTTTTCCTCCACACGCGCTGGATGCCCAATGCGAAGCGTCCCAATCCCTCGGTCCACCAATTTTTCCACTAGCAGATCTACTGCTGCATTACTAGGGGCGCAGACAAGCACCCGCTGATTTCCGCTGACGGCACGTTCAATGGCTGCCAATAAGGTGGTGGTTTTGCCAGTGCCTGGAGGACCATGGATAACTGCAAAGTCTTGCGCTTCCTCCACCTTTTGACAGGCGAGAACCTGACTGTAATTTAAATTAGGAAAGGTAAGTTCGGGGGCTGATTTAAATTGAGGACTGGCTTCGCCATACACCAAGTCTCTAAATCGGAGGACTTGAGGATGCTCGGCAGCCATCACTTTTTTCAAGGCCGACTCCATCTCCCGGTAGCTGGCCTCATCAAACAACAAATCCACCCCAAGCCTCCCCGACTCCATCCAATCGGGCACCTCATCAGCCTGAAGCGTAACGGTGAGGGTATCCTTTTTGGCTTGATTAACTACCCCATTGACGCGAAACTCAGGACTATGGTAGCCATCCTGCGTAGAAAAAAAAGTAACCGACTTGCCCGAAGAAAAAGAAGAAGGATACTGGGTATCTGTGCGCTCCACCTCGATGATGAGCCGCTCCCCCATCCCTATCTTCGTCTTTTTAAGTAGGATAGGATGCCAGGTAATGCCCTCCTTTTTTTTGTCGGCAACTGAAGTATGGAGAAACTTTTTCTTGTACTGAGCCAAATCTTCCTGCCACTCTAGTTTGAGCAGCTTCAGACCTTGCTTGAGTTCGTCGAGGGAATTACGCATGAATTGATGTACTTTAGCCTAGTAACACGCTCCTAGTCCGAGTGTTTTTCTCTTTAGCCCCTGCGAATGAATTTTCTTGCACATGCATATTTATCGTTTGACCAGGATGAGATCTTGATTGGCAATTTCATCGCGGACTTTATTCGGGGAAAAGAGATTGAAAATTACCCAAAAAAAATTCAAGTCGGCATACACCTCCACCGAGCCATCGATGCCTTCACGGATTCCCATCCCCTAGTCAAGGAGGTACAAACTCATCTAAGGCCCCGATTCGGACATTATGCACGGGTGATCAGCGATGTGTTTTTCGATTACTTCCTGGCCAAAAATTGGGGCAAATACACATCCCTTCCCCTAGAAACCTACAGTCTGCACATTTATAAAATACTTCAATCCTCCCCAGTTCAGCTCCCTCCCTCCTTTTTACGCATGCTGTATTGGATGGAGCAGCAAAATTGGTTGTACGCCTACCGAAACCTAGCAGGCATTCAGCAAGCCTTGGATGGATTGACCCGCAGAGCCACCTTTGACTCCAAAATGAATGAAGCCACCCAGGTGCTCCGTGAAAAAGAAGAAGAAATTGAAGCCCTCTTCTTCGTTTTCTTCCAAGATTTGGAGACTTTTGCACAAGCCACGCTAGCCACCCTTTCCCAGACCCATGATCCTTCTTAAACCCAAACTATCGACCTACATCTCTTTAGGAGCCGTACTATTTTTTTTGCTGCTAGGACTAGTACTTATTCTTCGAGATTTTACCTACAGCAGAAGTTATGACTTGTGGTTTTACTTGGTTGCAAGCTCCCTGATCACCCTTGTGCTCTTGATGCTTTTAGTCAAAATGATGGCTGGATGGCGATTTATATCCGCAGGAAAAGAAAACGTAGTGATCAAACTTCCCCTGCGTGGCAGTACCAAGGTCTATCCGGTCACTGAGATTTTAGCTTGGGAAGAGGAAACCGTCCTTGCCAACAAACGAGAATTCAAACAGGTAACCCTGGTTTTTCAGGACCGGAATTCCATTTCGGTTTCCAACCACGAGCACGAGTCCTACACCGAATTCATCAACTACCTCAAAAAGAAAGCGCCGAAGCAACTGGTGAAATCGAAAAAATCTTGAGGCGATTTTTGATTATCCGCAACCCAGGTAATGGCTGAAAAGGACTGGGAATCAATGTGGAGAATTGTACAATGTACCAGGTAGTGAATCGGGTTAGAGCAGAATTCTAACTACAAGAATACACTACTTGGTACTTTGTACTTCGTACTTCGTACTTGATACTTGATACTTTTTTAATGTCGAATACCCAATTCCGATGGATGAATGAAGAAGAAGGTTTGAAGTCACAACAATGGACTGTGGACTGTCAACTGTTAGCAAAAACTTATTCCCACTCAATAGTTGCCGGTGGCTTGGAGGAAATGTCGTACACGACGCGGTTGACTCCCTTCACGCGATTGATGATGTCGTTGGACATCTTGGCAAGGAATTCATAAGGCAAGTGAATCCAGTCAGCAGTCATCCCATCGACGGAACCTACGGCACGAAGCGCAACTACCTTTTCGTAGGTACGCTCGTCTCCCATCACCCCTACCGATTGGATAGGAAGCAAGATAGCGCCTGCCTGCCAAACCTGATCGTACAAGCCATGCTCCTTGAGCCCTTGAATAAAAATGTAATCTACTTCTTGCAGGGTCTTCACTTTCTCTTCAGTGATGTCCCCCAAAATTCGAATCGCTAGTCCAGGTCCAGGGAAAGGATGTCTACCAATGATTTTTTCAGGAATCTCAAGCGCACGACCTACCTCACGAACCTCGTCCTTAAACAAGGTATTCAGCGGCTCCACTACGGAGAGCTTCATAAAATCTGGAAGACCGCCCACGTTGTGGTGAGACTTGATAGTGGCCGAAGGACCTTTGACCGAAACCGACTCAATCACGTCCGGATAGATAGTGCCTTGGCCAAGCCACTTTACGCCATCAATCTTATGCGCTTCGTCGTCAAAAACTTCAATAAATACGCGGCCAATGGCCTTTCTCTTTGCCTCTGGATCGGTCAATCCTGCTAGGGCATCGTAAAAACGCTGCTTGGAATCTACACCAATCACATTCAAACCTAGGTGCTTGTAAGAATCCAACACCTCCTCGTATTCGTTCTTTCGCAACAAGCCATTGTCTACAAACACGCAGGTCAACTGATCTCCGATGGCTCGATGAATAAGGGTAGCGGCCACAGAGGAGTCAACTCCACCTGAAAGGCCCATCACTACTTTATCTGCTCCAATTTTTTTCTTCAAATCCGCAACAGTGGAATCAATAAAGGTATCGGAGGTCCAGTCCTGGCTACATCCGCAGATTCCCACTACAAAGTTTCGAATTAAGTTTTTGCCTTCTAGGGAATGGGTAACTTCTGGGTGAAACTGGATGCCGTAGGTAGACTCACCCTGCACCTTGAATGCCGCAACGCGGACAGATTCCGTACTTGCGATTACATCAAATCCCGCAGGAACCTCCTTGATGGTATCTCCATGAGACATCCATACTTGGGAGCCGTGGGTCATTTCCTTCAGTAAATCCTGATGCAAATCAATATGATCTAGGTTGGCTCGGCCATACTCTCTGATGGTCGAAGGCAATACCTCTCCTCCGTACTTGCTGGCTAGCAATTGAGCCCCGTAGCATACGCCCAACAAGGGTAATTTGCCTCGAAATGCATCCGTATTGACATCAGGAGCACCTTCGTCACGCACCGAGCAGGGAGACCCTGAAAGGATAATTCCTTTGATATTGGAAGTGATTTCAGGGACTTTGTTGTAGGGGTGAATTTCGCAATACACATTGAGTTCGCGCACGCGTCTGGCAATGAGTTGGGTGTATTGGGAACCGAAATCGAGGATGAGGATTTGTTGAGCCATGCGCAAAGGTAAGCACTGCTACCCGCTTGCTAAAACCAAAGGAGAAAATTTTAAATCGAAGCCCTAATCCAGCCTCTTAATCCAAAGATTTTCAATGGGTTAACTTAAAAATAAATGAAGGTGATAAGGATTGTTTTGGGAGAAGCAAATGGTAAGAAAAACAAGATCTGTCTAAGGTCTCGTTTCCTATTCTTTTTCTTCTTCCCCAAATAGGGTTTGAAGTGAAACTGCATCAATCCCTTTTTCTTCTTGCAGAAATTTTCCAAAGATAGCCGTGCTCCCATGCGTCAAATACACTTTTTCGGCTTCGGTGGCCTGAATTGCGGAGATCAATCCCTTCCAATCTGCATGGTCTGAGAGCACAAATCCACGATCGAGTGAACTCCGACGACGAATACCCCGCACATTCATCCAGCCTGAGCAATTGGCCGTGCGGTACGGGGCAAAACGATTCATCCAAGAAGTATTCATGACTGCGGGGGGAGCAATAATGAGCGCTCCTTTGAAGGCTGATTTGGGTAAGTCTTGGTTTACACGGGTAGCCTCTGGAAGTATAAGTCCATCCGCTGCCAATGCCTCGTTGGTATTCGCTATCACCCCATGGACAAAAATCTCCCCAATTTCGGGTTGCAGGTGGGTCAAGACGCGCTGGGCTTTGCCCAGGGAGTAGGCGAAAATAACGGAATTAAGCCCCTGCTCAGCATTGCTTTTCCACCAATCGTTGATCTGTTTGAAAACTTCTTCCTGCGGTTCCCAGTCGTAAATCGGCATCCCAAAGGTACATTCGGACACAAACTCATGGCATTTGACTGGTTCAAAGGGAGTAGAAAGCCCATCATCCTCCACCTTGTAATCCCCACTTACAACAGCCACTTTCCCTTGGTACTCAAGACGTACCTGGGCCGAACCTGGGATATGTCCTGCTGGATGCAAGGAAATTTGCACGCCCTGAATTTGAATGGGTTCTCCATATCCTATGGTCTGCAAATTGATGTCCTTTCCTAGGCGCAACTTCATCACTTCTCGGGACTGATGGTGGGCCAGGTACTGCTTCATCCCTCTGCGGGCATGGTCTGCATGGGCATGGGTGATTACTGCCTTTTTTACGGGCCTCCAAGGGTCAATAAAAAGGTCAGCTGGAGGACAGTATAGTCCGGAATCGGTGAGTTCAAGAATAGTCAAGACTTGGTAAATAAACCCATACTTCCGAATACAAACAACTTAAATTTTGGAGGGATAAATCCCTGGCTTTGCATAGGAAAGTCTGCCTATGGATTGCCCTTGATGGTATTCATCCAAGCCCGTCACGGATACGGTTCCCAGCGCATCGTAATCGAGCGTACCATCTTCTCGCAGGCCTTTTTCAGCTACAAAAACCTGTTCGATCCGTGCGATGACCAATACCGTTTGGTTGATTTGGAGTGTTTGTACTTCTTCAAGTACGCAGCCGAGTTGCACAGGGCTACCTTCTACGAATGGAGCAGGAAAACCCTCCTTTCGCTCCTCTTTCAAGTCCGTGGCTTCGAACTCGCTTCCCTCCCAATTGGCAGACGTCCAATGGGCTTGGACATACCATTCTGGAAGAACTTGATTGAGGGTGAAACATTGAGTTTCTAAGATGTTTTCTAAGGTATCCCGCTTAACGGTATGGGGTCGAAAAAGGACCCCAATTAGCGGAGGTGCTGCACCGAGGTAGATGATTTGCGAGAAAAGGGCAAGATTGGTTACACCAGCAGTATTTTGAGTACCGATCAACTGTAGAGGTTTGTATCCGGGCAGGCAATTGATCAGATTTCTTCGAAAAGAAGCATCTAACTGCGCCAGTTGTTCCGAATAAAACTGCCGCATTAGGACAAAATCGCTGCCTCTAGGGTATCGCAGTACGCAATATCCAACTGGTCGATGATGTTGTCTGGGTACTGGGTAAGGATTTGTGCTTTGGCAATTTGAACCATCTTCTCAAACCACTTCTCGGCTGGAAGAATTTTGCGGTGCGTCTTCACTCCATATCCGAGCATCTCCTTTTTCCAATGGATAAAATACCATTCCATAGTCGGCTGATGGAAGGCTCTCAAGGCGCGCTTGTCAAAAATAAATTTAGTGAAGTCTCCTGCCTTAACTAGGTCTCCAATTTCGGCAAAAACCTCTTTGAAGTCCTCAATAGGAACATAATCCGTGAGCAATTCACAGATAACAATCTTTCGTGTAGGGTTACTCCAAACTCTGGCGTAGCGCTGCTCAAAAGCAAGATCAAAGTCCATAATACCAGGATAAGATAGCGTATCGTTCATGTCTAGTAGGATAGATTTAGTAAATTGTTTTTCTAGGTGAAGAAGTGGCTTGAGACACTTCTTCCTTGACTTCTGTCAATCGAATCTCCAAGTTGGATGCATACTCCAAAGTCGTCCGCATCATGTCCTGTTGAGATTGAATCTGCTCTTTCAAACGTAGCAGTTCTTGATTGACCTCAGTCAATTGTTGTTCGTAATACAACTTCAGCCTTTCCTTCTCCAGTTGGGCCTTAACCAATTCTTCCTTGAACAGTAGAAATGATTCAGGAGGTGTCTTCATAATCACAATGCTTTCTTCTCGGGACCATACCCGTACACACTACAAAAATAGGAGTAAAATTGTTTTAATTTATTTTATATGTGACATTCCTCCATCCACATGAAGAATTTGTCCTGTCATCCAAGAAGATTGGGAAGAAAGTAAAAATACCGTTGCAGATGCAATGTCCTCGGGATGGCCCACCCGACCCAAAGGATGTCTCTTGTCAGAAGCCTCTTTTTTCTCAGGAGTGGAAAGTAATGCTCCAGCCAAAGGCGTTTCAGTAAGTGAAGGAGCGATGGCATTGACCCGAATTTTGCTAGGTGCCCATTCCGCTGCCAAGGAACGCGTCAATCCCTCAATGGCTCCCTTGGCCGAGGAAATGCCGGAATGAAATCCCATGCCGGTCTGTACCGCCACCGTACTGTAAAGCACTACTGCTGGTGCAGCTGATTTTTTCAAACCCTTCAAACAAGCCTGGAGCACACGAACGGCACCGTAAAAATTTACCTCCATCTCCTGCTTGAAATCTTCGATGGAAATCCGATGGAAAGGCTTCAGATTGATCGTTCCTGGGCAATACACTACTCCATCAATAACTTCCGGCAAACCGGGTATCTCCTCAAAATCCTTGGAAAAATCTAGTGCGGTGGTTCCCTCCCCACTTTTGGAATACATAAAAAGTATGGCCCCCTGCGCTGTTAATTGTTCGGCTACTGCTTTGCCTATACCGGAATTTCCTCCGACCAAAATGATATGCTTTCCCTTCATGATTGTAGTGTTTGTAGTAGAATCAACTAGACCTAAAAATGTTTGACAGAAACAAAAAAAACCCTGCTTTTAAAGCAGGGTTTCAGTTGGTTTAGTTTTACTCAATTACTGACCGCCATAGGTGGCCTTGCGAAGTCCTTATTTTTTCAAACTGAGGTACTTCAAAAACTCATTTCGGCTTTGCTCATCCGATTCAAATTTTCCGGAATAGAAGGAGGTTACCGTAGAACTGTTCGTATCATTTACTCCTCGAGAACTGACACACATGTGGTAAGCATCCATGATCACGGCTACATCGTCGGTACCCAAGATTTCTCGAAGTTCGTTGCCAATTTGCATGGTCAAGCGCTCCTGAACCTGTGGTCTCTTGGAAAAGTATTGAACGATTCGGTTGATTTTGGATAGACCGATTACATTTCCATTGGAGATGTAGGCCACATGCGCCTTTCCATAAATAGGCACAAAATGGTGCTCACAATGGGAATGGAACGTAATGTCCTTTTCCACCAACATCTCCTTGTACTTGTACTTGTTTTCAAAGAGTTTGGGTACAGGCTTATTTTTGGGATTGAGTCCTGCAAAAACTTCCTTTACATACATTTTGGCCACACGGTGTGGTGTGCCTTTCAAACTGTCATCGCTGAGGTCAAGCCCCAAGATGTGCATGATATCTTTGAAGTGTTTTTCGATCAACTCCACCTTGAGATCGTCATCCATTTCAAAGGCATCGTCTCGTAAGGGAGTCTGAAGTGAACTGCCTACATGCTCGTCTCCGATTTCTTCAAAGGAGGCTCTTGCTAGGTCAATTCCCATCGTATTCAACATAGTTTCTTTCGGTTTCATAGAGTCGTACGATTAATTCGTATTTCTGTTCAATGTGGGCTCTCAAAATACCCCATATCACCACCGCAATGTTCTCGGCAGAAGGGTTGAGGGCTTTAAATTCAACAGTATCTAGGTTTAAATTTTTATGGTCAAACTTATTTAAGACATGAACCTTGATCAGGTCACTGAGCACTTTCATGTCATACACATACCCGGTCTCCGGATCAATCTCCCCTTTCAACTGCACAATCAATTCGTAGTTGTGCCCGTGAAAATTAGGATTGTTGCACTTGCCAAATATTGCCTCGTTTTTTTCGTCAGACCAGGTCGGATTAAACAATCGGTGGGCAGCATTAAAATGCTCCTTACGGAAGATGGAAACTTTCATTAGTCTAGAAACAGCAATTTTAATTTTTTTGTTTAATTTCTGAACAATAAATATTAAACAAAAAATCAAATCCTTACAGGTCAACCACTTAATTTGGTAGTTGGTCTCAAAATTAGGCATATTATCAAGCCCTCCCAAACAGGCTGCCTAATGAGTTCAACGTAAAGTACCTGCAGAAGGTGCAAACTTCAAGGTCAAAGGAACTCTTTAATTGGATCTCAGGTTTAAACTCCAATACAGTTTTCACCCAACCCCCTAAAAATGAATCGATTCACAAGTTTTCTCTTGCCCATTTTGTGGGTTTTTAGCCTCTTGGGCGTACCTCCAAACACTACTTCTGACCGACTTAAGCCTGTAGTGACTACCGAAGTCGAACAACTTCTTGCGAAGCTATCGGAAGCCCATCCACAGCCACCCTCACTATCTGCACTAGCAAGCGCTTGGCGAGGATACAGCCAACTGGATGATGAATTAAACAAACCGCTATTAACGGTGATAGATTTTACCTTACCCTCCACGCAGCGGCGACTTTGGATCATCGATATGCAAGCGCAAAAAATCCTGTTGCATACCGTAGTGGCACATGGGAGAAACTCAGGATTGCTCCATGCCGAACAATTTTCCAATCGCCCAGAGTCCTATCAGAGTAGTCTAGGATTTTTCAAAACAGGTGAAACTTACCAAGGCAAACACGGCTATTCCTTACGCTTAGATGGCTTAGAGAAAGGTATCAATGACCAAGCCCGTAACCGAGCCATTGTCCTCCATGGAGCAGATTATGCAAAAGAAGATTTTTTAAAATCAGCCGGTCGATTGGGTAGAAGTTTGGGCTGCCCTGCAGTACC